>JAISAG010000057.1 GCA_031266815.1 Burkholderiaceae bacterium
ACGAGCTCAGGAGTATCCAGAAGAAACAAAAGGATTTTTATGTTGACCTGGATAACCGTGTCGGAAAGCTGGAGCCCCAGCGGGTCTCGGTGGATGGCAAGGATGTAACGGTTGCGTCCGATGAGAAGATTCTGTTCGACAAGGCAGAAAGCGCGTTTGCAGGTGGCGAATACAGCACGGCGGTTTCCGCCTATGCGGCTTTTCTGAAGCGTTATCCCGCGTCAGGAATGGCATCGCTTGCCCAATTCGGGTTGGGAAATGCCTATTACATGCTAAAAGACTACAAGAATGCGCTGGCGGCGCAGAATGCGGTGCTCAAGAAATATCCCAATAGTTCGAAAGCGCCGGACGCCATGCTGAATATGGCGAGCAGTCAGTTGGGACTGAAAAGCCTGTCGTCTGCGAAAAAGACACTGAATGCCCTGATCAAAAAATACCCCCAGTCTTCTGCGGCGGGTGAGGCAAAGGCGCGTCTGGACAAAATGAAATAGCCGGGAAAACCGCTTGCTGTGGACAGGTCTGGCGGCGGTGCGTCAGTTTTTGGGGGATGCCCGGGCTTTTTCGTACAGTGGCATTACCTGTGGCAGATGTTGTTCCAGATTGGCAATGCGGGTGCTGTCTGACGGGTGCGTTGACAGGATTTCTGGTGACGCATTCCCGCCCAGCGTGACCATCTTGCGCCACACCGCGGGTGCGGCGGTCGGGTCGTAACCCGCCCTTGCCATCAACTCCATTCCCATGATATCGGCTTCGGTTTCCATGGTGCGGGAAAAGGGGAGTGTCAAGACATATTTGCTGACGCTGGAGGCAATATCGCTGCCGATACTGCCCAATCCGAGCAACGAACTGCCCAGGGAGATGAGCGTTTGCGATGCCATTTGCTGGGAAATTTGCTCCCGGCTGTGTTCGCGCAGGGCGTGCGACATCTCGTGACCGACAACTGCCGCCAGTTCGTCGTCGGTCAGCTTTAGCCTGGAGATGATGCCGGTATAGACGGCGATTTTCCCGCCGGGCATGCAATACGCGTTGATTTCGTCGCTGCTGATGACGTTTACTTCCCATTGCCACGACAAGGCATCGGGGCGGAATATGCCAACCTGGGCAATTAACCGCTTGGCAATGGCTTTTACGCGGTCGGTGTAACCGGAGTCGGTGTTGAGTGCGCCCGATGTACTGGCGGAACTCAATTGCTTTTTGTAGGCTTGTGCCGCGCCCGCATTGACAGCGTTTGACGAGATGAGCAGGAACTGGCTGCGGTCGGAGCCGGTTGCGCCGCCCATTGTGGTACTGGCGCATCCTGATATGACAAGAGCGGTGGCGAGCAAAAAAATTGACAATATCTGTTTCATGATGGTCAACCGGGCCTATAAGAGATGCTGCCCGTCATTGTAAACCGCCCGGGGCGATGACGGACGCCTTGTGTTCCTCGCGGATAGTCCAGTAATAAATCATCCGGTTGTCAATCTCGCGGGTTTTTTCGGGAGGCCATTCCGGCCCCATGTCCGCATCGTGCGAAACAACGCGGGAGCCGATTTTGAGTTGCTTCCACAGGCGCGGACGCAACTGGTAGTTAATGACGGCGGGCAAATAGAGCATGACGACGGAGGCGTCCGAAAAATCGGTTTTGAAAAAATCGTCCATCCGGAATTGCACGCGACTTTCCACTCCGGCGGTACGGGCATTGGTGTTGGCTTCCGCAATGCGCTTGGGGTTCAAGTCTATCCCGATGCCCTTGACGCCGTAGTGTTTTGCGGCGGCGATCACGATTCTGCCGTCACCGCATCCCAGGTCGTAGACCACATCGTTCGGATTCAGGTCCGCCAGCGTGAGCATGCCCTTGACGATATCCGGTCTGGTGGTGATAAACCCGGCATCCAGCCGGGGGCCGATCATCTCGTCCAGCCCCAGTTGCGTCCAGCCGGTAACAACCACAAGGACAGGCAGGAGCAGCGAGGCAATGAAGAGTGCGGCGATGGTATAACGGTGGCGTAAGGGCATTACGGATCCTTCTGCAAGGGTTGGGACACGGTAGATGTGTTTTCCGGGCTGAAGCGGCGCGCCAGCCCGAAGAGGATGATACCAAATGCCATGACCATTACACCAATCCATGCCGCATTGAGTCCTCCCAGGGACTGGCTGTACACGTAGGAAAGACTGGACCACAACATGTAGGCGCAACTGGTGCAGAATACCAGTGGCAGCAGGGGGTAGAGCGGTACGGTAAAAGGGCGCGGAACGGAAGGCTCGCGGATTCGCAGGACGAACAGGGAAATACCGGCGAGCAGGAAGAATGCCCAGAAAACCGGTGCGGTAAATTCCACCATGGCGATAAAGCCGCTGCCTGTGAAAGCGCCCACGGCAAGAAGAAGCAGTGTCATGATGCATTGTACGACGATGGCGTTGGATGGCGTGTGGCGCGCGGCATCCCACACGCCCAGTTTGCGCAGAATCCGCCAGTCTTTGCCGATGGCGTAACTGGTGCGGGCGCCCACGATGATCGTGCCGTTAATCGAAGTGAGGGTAGCGACGGCGATGATCAGCGAAATGATTTTTTCGCCGGGCGCGCCCATCGCGATGCGCATCACTTCGGCAGCAATCGTGTGCGATTTTGCCATGCCGGGCAGCCCCAGCACTTGCCAGTATGCCCAGGTCACCAGAAGGTAGAGTACGGTGATGATGATGATGGAAAGCGCAAGTGCGCCGACCATGAGCCGGTGGGTTTTCATTTCGGCGCTGATATAGGCGGCTTCGTTCCAGCCGCCGTAGGTCAGGAGGACGAATATCATGGCAAGTCCTACCGCACCCATTTCAGGAGAGGTCGGGGCACCTTTGTCTGCGGTAAGCGCGTTTGCGGGATTTATGCCGAAGAGCAGGATGGCGGCGCCGACAATGAGGAAAAGCCCGATGACCTGAAGCACGGTAAGCCATGTTTGTGCCGCCATGCCCGTGCGAACATGGTGCAAATTGGCCCAGGAAAGGCCCAGTACGGCGATACAGGCGTGCAGGGTGCCGCCGGATCGGGGGAGAATCCAGTCCAGTGAGATGACCTGGTTCATATAGTCGCCGAACACGAATGCGAGAATGGCAATGGAACCGGTTGTGATGACAGAGAGGCGCGCCCAGCCGAACAGAAAGGCGAGCGGTTTGCCATAGGCTCTTTGCAGAAAGTGATAATCTCCGCCCGAACTGGGATAGGTGGTTGCCAGTTCGGCGTAGCAAAGTGCGCCGACAAAGGAAATCAGCCCCCCCAGCGTCCAGACGCCAAACATCCACACCGCGTTTCCCGTGAGCTGGGCGACTACGGCGGGCGCCTTGAAGATGCCTGCTCCGATGACAATGCCCACAATCAGCGCCACAGCGTGGCGCAATTCCAGCGTGGGGCGCGGCGCATTGTCTGGCAAGGTGGGGCGGGAATCGGGCGTGGCAGTCGTCATCGCGTCATTCATCGTCGGGCGGAGCAAGAGGCATTCTGACCAGAAAAAGGATTTCTGGCAACATTAACGATACGGGCGACAGGCTGCTGTTCCCGCATGTGGATGGCGTGATTTGATGGGACACTTTGTCTCGCTTCGCCGCGCGCTGCCGGTGCGACGCCAAGGATTGGCGATGCGGTAACGGTGTGCGAGAATGCGGGGTGGGGTCGTGTCACCCGCCGGGTTTGCGCAGGCGGGATTTGTCCGGGAGGGGTTATGCTGGGTGCGATTGTAGGGGACATGGTCGGGTCCCGTTTCGAGTGGCAGAACATCAAGAGCAAGGAATTCGATTTTTTGACGGAACGGAGCGCCTTGACCGACGACAGTATTATGACGCTGGCAGTGGGGCGCGCCATTCTCGCCTGCGAAGGGGATTACGACAAGCTGGGTGCGCTGGCGGTGCATTTTATGCGGGAAATGGGCCGGGCGTATCCTGACCGCGGTTACGGCGGCATGTTTCGGGACTGGCTGTATTCGGATGACCCGCACCCTTACGGCAGTTTTGGCAATGGTGCCGCCATGCGCGTGAGCGCTTGCGGTTTTGCGGCGGGCAGTCTGGACGAGGCTAGGGCGCTTTCCCGGAAAGTGACGGAGGTGACGCATGACCATCCAGAAGGAATTCGGGGCGCGGAAGCAACGGCAACGGCCATTTTTCTTGCCCGTGCCGGCGAATCGCTTGCGGATATACGGGATGTGATACACGCCCGATATTATCCGATGGATTTTACTTTGGACGAGATACGGGATACCTATTCTTTTGATGTTTCCTGCCAGGGAAGTGTCCCGCAGGCCATTCAGGCTTTTCTGGAATCAACCTGTTTTGAGGACGCCATCCGAAACGCTATTTCCCTTGGGGGCGACAGCGATACCATCGGTGCTATTACCGGCGGGATTGCCCATGCGTATTACGGGATACCTGATGCGATTCGGGAGCAGGTGCTGCCGCACATTGAAAAGGAGGCATCCCTGCACGATATTCTGCTGACGTTTGAGGCGAGGTTCCTCTCGCCTGTCCCGAGCGGGGGAATGTCCCCAATTTTTGTAAACAGATGATGGAGGAGGCGATGGCACAGGATGGAAAAAAGTGGATTGTTTATTATTCTCTCTCTGGAGACACCCGCGAAATAGCCAGGCAGATTCAGGCCAGCACGGGTGCGGACATAACGGAACTGGAACTGGTGGAGGCGTATCCCACCGATTCAGGTGCCATGTCCGCACGGGTGAAGCGAGAACTGGCTGGTGCGCGTCCCGCCTTAAAGGCGCTGACCGGGACAGTTGATCCGTATGCAGTGCTTTTTGTCGGGTCGCCGAACTGGGGCGGCACCATTGCACCGGCCCTCGCTGCCTTTTTGTCGCAACAGGATTTGTCGGGAAAAATGGTTGCACCTTTCATGGCGCACGGCGGAGGGGGTCTGGGACGCAGTGTGGCAGATATTCAATCGCTGTGCCCGAATGCGACTGTGCTGGAAGGGCTGGCGATCCGGGGAAAGCAGGCTGGCAGCGCGGGTGAGGACATCGCGCAGTGGCTGAAGCGGCTGGGCATGGTGGCGTGAAAGCGGTTTTCTCGCGGGCGGCGGCATTCGGGGTGTGGTGCGAATGCCCCTCTTCTTCCCTGCGACAAAAAGTCTTGCCGGGTTTATCTTGTGTCTCTTTCTCACAGTACAATACCCTTTCTTTCAGGGGGGTAAGGCCGTTTGATGAATCGCTTGCAGATTTACAATTCGCTGAGTCGGGAAAAGGAACTGTTTGTCCCGATTGAGCCGGGCAAGGTGCGCATGTACGTATGTGGCATGACGGTCTACGACTTTTGCCACATCGGTCACGCGCGGATGTTGCTTTGCTTCGACATGATTTACCGCTGGTTAAAGGAGATCGGTTACGCGGTGACGTACGTCCGCAATATTACGGATATTGATGACAAGATTATCCAGCGGGCAGCGGAAAACGGCGAGACCATACAGGGGGTGACCACGCGGTTTACACACTTCATGCATGAAGACTTGCGGGCGCTGGGCATATTGCCGCCGGACCTTGAGCCGCGCGCGACCGAATTTGTGCCCCAAATGCTGGAGATTATCGAAAAACTGGAGGCCAACGGGCTGGCATATCAGTCGCCGGACGGGGATGTTCATTATTCCGTGCGGGACTTTGCGGGGTACGGTCGCTTGTCGGGACGCTCACTGGAAGATTTGCGTTCGGGCGAGCGGGTCGAGGTGAATGCGCAAAAACGGGACCCGCTGGACTTTGTACTGTGGAAAGCGGCAAAGAGCGCGGAACCTGCCGAGGCAAAGTGGCAGTCGAAGTGGGGCGTGGGCCGACCCGGATGGCATATTGAGTGTTCTGCCATGTCCTGCCAGTTGCTCGGACAGTCTTTCGATATTCACGGCGGCGGCGCGGATTTGCAGTTTCCCCACCACGAAAACGAGATTGCCCAGTCGGAGGGCGCTTTTGGCAAAAAATTCGTCAACTACTGGATTCACAACGGTTTTGTGCGGGTGGACGATGAAAAAATGTCCAAGTCGCTGGGCAATTTTTTCACCATTCGGGAGGTGCTGACACGTTATCACGCCGAAGTGCTGCGCTTCTTTATCATTCGCTCGCACTACCGCAGTCCGCTGAATTATTCCGATGCCCATCTGGAGGATGCCCGTGCGGGATTGACGCGCCTTTACACGGCGCTGAATGCGGTACCGGCAATGCGGGTACCGGTAGACTGGCAGGAATCTCACGCCATGCGTTTTGCCGCAGCCATGAATGACGACTTTAATACACCGGTTGCCTGTGCCGTGCTTTTCGAACTTGCCAATGAAGTTAATCGCACCCGTATGCCACAGCACGCCAGCCAGCTGAAAGCCCTGGCAGGTATGCTGGGTTTGCTGCAACAGGAGCCCAGGCAGTTCCTGCAGGGAGGGGCATTGGGGAGCGGGCTGACGGAACCGGACATTTTGGTGCAAATTGCCGCGCGGCATGCGGCAAAAAAGGCGAAGGACTTTTCCGAGGCAGACCGGATCAGGGCGGTGTTGCTTGATGCCGGCATCGTTTTGGAAGATCGTCCGGGTGGTGTGACCGAATGGCGGCGGGCGTGAGTACGCTCCATCGCGCAGCACTGCCCGCAGGCGCACCGTCTTACTGGAAGCAGGCGACACGGGAGTTGATGCGGCGAGACCGCATTCTGAAGGGATTGATTGAAACGCTCGGGTACAGCTTTCCCGTGGCAAAGGATAATCCGTTTGTTACGCTGGTACGGGCGATTGTCGGGCAGCAGATTTCTGTCAAGGCGGCAGAATCGGTCTGGCGCCGCCTGGGCGAGATATGTCCGTCCTGCACCCCGAGCCATATCGCCCGGGCGGGAGAAAGCGGTCTTTCCCGTGCCGGTTTGTCCCGAAGGAAGGTGGAGTATTTGTTGAATCTGGCACAGCATTTCAGGAAACGGACAGTGCAGCCGGAGAGATGGACAGAAATGCCCGATGAAGCGGTTGTCGCCGAGTTGCAGCAAATCAGGGGAGTGGGACGATGGACGGCAGAAATGTTCCTCATTTTCAGTCTGCAACGACCGAATGTGCTCCCCATGGACGATATCGGTCTGTTGAGGGGAATCGGTACCGCTTACTTTTCGGAGAAGTCTGTTTCACGCAGCAGTGCGCGGGAACTTGCCGAGAACTGGAAGCCATGGTGTACGGTGGCGACATGGTATTTGTGGCGCAGCCTTGACCCGATTCCGGTAGAATACTGAGGCGGGAAAACGCTGTGCGGTGTTGAAGGATGCCCCACGCAGGGGCGGTTTCTTGATGGGAGTTGTGGTGGCTAAGCCTGCTTTTTTAAGTTTTGAGCAACCGATTGCCGAACTGGATTCCAAGATCGGCGAGTTGCGTCTGGTGCACGACGATGCCGCCGTAGATATTTCGGAGGAAATTACGCGTCTGGAAAAAAAAAGCCGGCAACTGACAAAGGAGATTTATGCCCGGTTGACGCCGTGGCAAATATCGCAGGTTGCCAGACACCCGCAAAGACCCTACACCCTGGACTACATTGGCGGAATCTTTACAGATTTTCACGAGTTGCACGGTGATCGCCACTTTGGTGACGATACCGCCATTGTGGGCGGGCTGGCACGCCTGGACGATCAGGCGTGCATTGTAATCGGGCACCAGAAAGGGCGGGACACCAAAGAGCGCAGTTACCGCAACTTCGGGATGCCGCGTCCAGAAGGCTACCGAAAGGCGCTGCGCCTGATGCGGTTGGCGGAAAAATTCGGCCTGCCCGTCTTCACCTTTGTGGATACACCCGGCGCTTTTCCAGGGATTGACGCGGAAGAGCGCGGGCAGTCCGAAGCCATCGGGCGCAATCTGTACGAAATGGCAACGCTGAAGGCGCCGATTATCACTACCATTATCGGCGAGGGCGGTTCCGGCGGCGCGCTGGCAATTGCTGTTGCCGATACGGTTATCATGCTGCAATATGCGGTGTACTCTGTCATTTCTCCCGAAGGTTGCGCTTCCATTTTGTGGAAAACGGCGGAGCGTGCCAGTGACGCTGCCGCTGCGTTGGGACTGACCGCGCGGAGTTTGAAAGAGATGGGGCTGGTGGACAAGGTCATCAGCGAGCCGCTTGGTGGTGCGCATCGCGATCCTGCCAGAATGGCGCGCTCGCTTAAACAGGCGCTCATTGAGGCGCTGGTGCGATATCGGGGAGTTTCCTTCGACACCCTTTTGTCCGCACGGCAGGATAAGTGGCTGGGGTACGGACGTTTTAAGGAAATGGAGAGTCAGGAGCGCAAGGAGTGAAGCAGGCTCACTCCTGCCCCTTGACTGTACAGTTCACGCATGTGCTGGAAGCCGCACTCACCCGGGTGTTTCCCCGGGCGGATGGTGTGTTGCGGCGTATGGCGGTTGCTTTCAGTGGTGGGCTGGATTCGACGGTGTTGCTGCATCTGGCACACGATTATGCCCGACAGCGCTGCCTGGAACTGTTTGCCTTTCATGTGCATCACGGTTTGCAACCCGCCGCGGAGGAATGGTTGCAGCATTGCGAGGCATATTGCGCGCACCTCGGCGTCCCTTGCGTTGCCACCCGCTTGCAATTGAATTCCGCAGATCAGGATGGCGTTGAAGGTGCGGCGCGCAGGGAGCGCTATCGGGCACTGGCGCATTTGTGCCGCCAAAAGGAGGTGGGGGTCCTGCTGACGGCGCATCACGAGGACGACCAGGTGGAGACCGTCCTGCTGCAATTGCTCCGGGGAGCAGGGCTTGCCGGTTTGTCCGGCATGGCGGTGCAGGGTGACACGCCCTGTGTGGAAGCGGCATCGGCACTTCCGCTGGTGCGCCCCCTGTTGTTCGCTTCGCGCGGGATGCTGAAACAGTGGGCAGAGCAGCACCATTTGCGCTATGTGACGGACGCGTCCAATTCAGACACACGCCATGCGCGCAGCGCTTTGCGCACGACCATACTGCCACACCTGTCCGCCCGCTTTCCGGGATTTGAAAAAGGGGTCACCCGTTTTGCCCGTCATGCTGCAACGGCGCAATATTTGCTCAATACACTTGCCATCGCAGATTATCAGGCGTGTTCCCTTGACGGGGCGCTGGATGTACAGCAGATAGCCGACCTGGATGTGCGGCGTGCAGATAATCTGTTGCGCTACTGGCTGTCGTGTCACGGAGTGCGTATGCCGTCCGAGAGATACCTGGAGGAAATACGGTCGCAATTGTTGCAATCAGGCGCTTCCGCGCAACCGGAATTATTTCTGGAATCCCGCATCATCCGTCGTTTTCGGAATCGCCTGTACTGCCTGCACGAAGAGGATGTCCCGCGCGACAAACCGCGTGCGGATGACGTGCTGTTTCCCTTTGTGTGGGCAGGAGAAGAGCGAATCCGCCTGGAGGCATTCGGGGGGGTGCTTTCCTTTTTCCCGTCAGCAAAGGGCGTCAGCACACACTGGCTGCGCGGGCGACCATTACAGCTTGGGCATTATCGCGGGTCACTCCGGTTTCGCGTGGCGGCAAACCGTCCGGCAAAACGCCTAAAGCAGCTTTGCCAGGAAAGGGAAATTACCGTTTGGGCGCGTCGTCGTCTGCCGTTGCTGTATGAGGGGGACAGGCTGGTGTTTGTGGGAGGCATCGGACTGTCGGCAGAGTACGCCGATACGGGAAGCGATTGTCTGGAGATTTCCTGGTTGCCGGATGCCGCGCTGCCTGCTTTTCCTGATTTTGGCGGGCAGGCTTGTTAAATCGGTCCGTGCGGGTTAAAGTGGGACAGTAAGGGAGTGTGGGGACGTCTGGGGTGATGATGGGTTTTATTGTTCACAAATATGGCGGGACTTCCATGGAGTCTCCGGAGCGCATCCGCAATGTGGCGCGGCGCGTTGCCAAGTGGCATGACGCGGGGCACCGGATGGTGGTTGTGCCTTCCGCCATGGCGGGTGAAACCAATCGGCTGATTGCGCTGGCACAAGAGTTGATGCCGCAGCCGGATCAGCGTGAACTGGATATGGTGACCGCGACAGGTGAGCAGGTTTCCGTCGGACTGCTGGCGATGGCGCTGATGAATCTGGGCAAGGAGGCCATTTCTTTTACAGGGTGGCAGGTTCCAGTGTTAACCGATGCTGCCTATACGCGGGCGCGTATCCTTTCCATTACAGGACAGCGCATTTTGGACGAACTCGACAAGGGCCGGATTGTCATTGTCGCCGGTTTTCAGGGGGTCAACGACAAGGGAGACATTACCACTCTGGGGCGCGGGGGGTCAGATACGTCGGCAGTGGCAATTGCCGCTGCGCTCAAGGCGGATGAGTGCCTGATTTATACGGATGTGGATGGCGTTTACACAACGGATCCTCGTGTGGTTTCCGATGCCCGCAGACTGAAGCGGATTACCTTTGAGGAAATGTTGGAGATGGCATCGCTGGGGTCAAAAGTCCTGCAAACCCGCTCGGTTGAATTTGCAGGTAATTTCCGTGTCCCGACGCGAGTATTGTCCTCATTGACGGACCCGTTAATGCCGCTGGAAGAGGAAGTCAACCTGGGAACCCTGATTACGTTTGAGGAAAACACAGAGATGGAACAGTCTGTTATTTCAGGAATCGCCTTTAGCCGCAGCGAAGCCAGAATCATGGTCATTGGTGTGCCGGACAAACCGGGTATCGCTTTCCAGATACTGGGCGCCATTGCTGCCGCCGGCATTGAAGTGGACATGATTATCCAGAACCAGTCCGTTGACGGCATTGCCGATTTCACTTTCACTGTTCCCCGGGCGGATTATGCCAGGGCGATGGATGTGCTGAGCAGTACGGTAAAGCAGGCGATTGGCGCAAGGGACATTGTCGGCGACGCGCAGGTTTCCAAGGTTTCCGCTATCGGGGTCGGCATGCGCAGCCATGTCGGGGTTGCCGCACGGATGTTTGAGACCTTGTACAGAGAGGGAATCAATATCCTGATGATTTCGACATCTGAAATTAAAATTTCTGTCATCATTGACGAGAAATACATGGAGCTGGCTGTCAGGGCGCTGCACAAGGCGTTTGAACTGGAATCGAACTGACAAGGGCGACAGGAGGGGAAGATTATGGCGTACAAGACCATTTTGCTGCATTTGTCCGCGTCAGCAAATGCGGTGCAACGTATCCGAATCGCCGCACGTCTGGCGATTGCCAGCCAGGCAACCTTGATTGGCGCTGCCATGATTGGTGTTTCAACGCAGACTTTTCGGGATGCGCGCATCGGCGAAAAAGATCCGGCGCTGGCGGGGCACTTGCGGTTTTTGTCCAACCGTGCCGGGGAATTGGTGAACCAGTTTCATGATGAAGTGCGGACAGCCGGTGTATTGCTTTACGAAGGGCGTGTGGTAGATGGAGAAGCCGTTGCGGGAATTTGTTTGCAAGCCCGGTACAGCGATCTGGTCATTGTCGGGCTGACCGATTCCAACGAGAAATCGCCGTCGGTGCCGCCGGATTTTCCCGAAGCCGTTTTGTTGCACGCGGGGCGTCCCGTTCTGTTCATACCGCCTTCTTGCAACAAGGAACAGGTGGGAGCAAGGGTGTTGGTGGCATGGAATGCCAGCAAGGAAGCGCGGCGCGCCGTGACAGACGCAATTCCCTTGCTTCGCGGAGCGGAGGTTGTTGATGTTGCCGTGTTCAACCCGGAAACAGAGCCGGATATGCGTGACGAAATGCCCAATCGGGATTTTGCGGTGTATCTTTCCCGACACGGCGTTAATGTCAATTTGCTCCAGCCGCAGCAAACGAGGGATATTGGGCGCGCCGTCCTGGATACGGCGAGGGAAAGAGGCGCGGATCTGCTGGTTTTGGGGGGATACGGACATACCCGTTTCCGTGAATTGTTGATGGGTGGCGTGACCAGAACGGTATTGCATGAGTCCGATGTGCCCATTCTGATGTCGCACTGACGAACAGTGCGGGCGAGCCAACGCGTTGCCGACAGGTTCGTCCGGAAGGTGTGCAGAGAGTAGTGTAGGGATAATGATGAAATGTGTTGACGATTTTCGTTTGCATCTGGGCGACAAGTCGCTGGTTCCCCTTGTCATTGGCGGCATGGGTGTGGACATTTCGACCCCCGCGCTGGCATTGACGGCGGTTCGTCTGGGCGGTATCGGTCATCTGTCGGATGCGATGATGATGGATACCGCCGAGCGGTATTTTGGAAAGCCGTTTTCGCGCGACAAGCTGCGCGCCAACAGGGGAACACTCAATCAGTCCGACAAGTCCCCCATCCATTTTGACCTGGGAGCGATTACCGAAGCGACCCGCCTGCATGTAAGGCATGCCATGGAATCCAAGCGGGGCGAGGGCCTGCTTTTTATCAACTGCATGGAAAAGCTGACAATGAATGCGCCGCGCAATACCCTGCAAGTCAGGCTGACTGCTGCGCTGGATGCAGGAATTGACGGGATTACCCTGGCGGCGGGGCTGAACCATTCCTCGTTTCATCTCATCAGCGAGCACCCCCGTTTCCGATCTGCCATGTTGGGCATTATTGTTTCGTCTGTGCGGGCGTTGCAGATTTTCATCCGCCGCAACGTCAAGCTCAACCGTTTGCCGGATTACATTGTGGTGGAAGGACCGCTAGCGGGAGGGCACCTCGGGTTTGGCATGGACTGGGCACAGTATGATTTGCTGACGATTCATGATGAGGTGCAGGCTTACCTGAAGCGGGAAGACTTGTCCATTCCGGTCGTTGTGGCAGGAGGCATTTTTACCGGTTCCGACGCGGTGCGCTTTTTGGAGCGGGGCGCAGCGGGTGTACAGGTCGCCACCCGCTTTACCATTGCGCAGGAGTGCGGGCTGCCGGATGCGGCAAAGCAGGCATACCTGAACGCCACCCAGAACGATATTGAAGTGAACCAGCTATCGCCGACAGGATATCCGATGCGCATGCTCAGGCAGACTCCGGCGGTCAATCAGGGGGTGCGCCCCAACTGCGAGCTGTACGGTTACATACTGGAAAACGGGAAATGCGAGTACGTCACGGCATACGAACAGGCGCTGGCGGATGCCAATTCGCGCGACAAACTGTCGGTCAAGGACAAAATCTGCCTGTGTACGCACATGCGCAACTATGATGTCTGGACGTGCGGGCACAATGCCTGGCGACTGAAAGAAACCGCCCGCCCGAATGACGACGGTTCCTATGCCCTGCCTTCGGCGGAGCACATCTTTCTGGATTATCAGTTCAGCAAAAACCAGCAGATACGTCTGCCCTGACGCGGAAAGGGCGCTGCGTTTAGCGCTGGAGCATCAGTCCAGCAGAATCTTCAGTGCTTTCTGGAAGTCGTTCGTGTTCATCCGCTTTGCCCTGGCAAGGGTCTCCAGCCAGTTGGCAATGTCGTCAAATCCCTCTTCTCTCGCAATTTCTGCCATTTTCGGGTAAATGTCGTGATATTTATGGGTATCGCTTTCGATGGCAGACTGAATATTCAGGCGGGTGAGCGTTGTCTGCTTTCCCGATTTCGGGTCGTAGCGCAAAAAGTCAAGGTGCCCCAGCGCGTGGACGCGTTCCGCCTCGGCGGTCGCATGAAACAGTTGCGCCACGCCGCTGTGCCCTTCCACGTAGGCGCGTCTGGAAAAGTATACATAACGCAGGGCACTTTCCGCTGCCAGTGCGAACAGCGCTTCCAGATTCTTCCCGGTGCGGGAATCCTTTATTTTTTGCATTGTCGGTTCCTGTTTTCGTTCAAAAAGAGGGAGCGATACCCGTCTCCATTTTAGGCGATTCGCGCCCGTTACGACAGTATTCGTTTTCTCGTGATGCCGCCTGCTGTTACCGCCGTGAGGCGTCAGCGCGATTTCATATCATAAGTGCACACGAAGTCGAACAAGTTTTCGCCAACAGTGCCGCTGGTCACGTTGGAGAACTGGATGTCCTGCATTTTCCCGGAGTATGTCGTGAGCGACTCCCCCTTGCCGCCCGGTTGAGAGTACAGTACCTGCGTTGCCCGTCCAAGTCGTTTTTTCCGGCAGTCATAGAAAAAAAGCGATTTGTCCGAAATAAAGGTGAATGAGCGGTTGGGGACTTGCGCGGAAGTGGAGTAGTCGAAGATGCTCCACGCGCGAACGTATTGCCCAACGCGCTGGATGGAGGAGATATCCACAAAAATCTTCCGGTTATCATCCTCGACCACAAATCGCAGGTTTTCTTCCGCCGCATATGCGCACAAGGGAGCCAGGAAAGAGAGGAGAAGCAGGTACTTTTTCATATCATATCTCCAGGTTGTCAATGAGTCGGGTGGTTCCCAGCCTGGCGGCTGCCAGGACGACCAGCGGGGTATTCTCGGCAATATCTCCGGCGGTGGGCGGCTGAAGATTGATGCGTTTTCGGATGGAAACGTAGTCCGGCAGCCAACCCTGCTTGCTTAATTTGTCCATGGCATGTTTTTCCAGCTTGAAGATGTCGGGGTAGCCGTCCCTGACCTGATCCGCCACGTGCTGCAATGTCCGATACAGAAAGGGTGCTCCCCCGCGTTCTGCCGGACTCAGGTAAGCATTGCGGGACGAGAGTGCCAGACCGTCTTCTGCCCGAAATGTTTCTGCCGCGATAATTTCCGTTGGCAGGGCAAACTGGCGGCACATATTGCGCACAATCATCAATTGCTGGTAGTCCTTTTTGCCGAATATGGCGACTTTGGGACTAACGCAGGAAAGGAGTTTCAAGACAACCGTTGTGACGCCATTGAAAAATCCGGGTCGGAATCTGCCTTCCAGAATGTCGCCCAGATTTTCTGGAGGCTGCACCCGGAATTCCTGCGGCTCGGGATACATGTCTTTTTCCGTTGGCGCGAAAAGGACATAGACGCCTTCTTTTTCCAGTTTTTCTACATCTGCGCGGAAAGTGCGCGGGTACTGATCAAAATCTTCGTTTGGACCGAACTGTATACGATTGACAAAAATAGAAGCCACAACCGGATCACCGTGTTTTTGCGCCAGCTTCATCAGTGAAAGGTGACCGTCGTGCAAGTTCCCCATTGTCGCGACAAACGCGGTACGCAATTGCCCCCGTAACTGGCTCCGTAACTCCTCGATGGTCGTGATAATTTTCATAACAGGGCGATGGCAACGACGATGCAACGGGGTATTCTATGCCCGAATGCGCGAAAGGGAAAGGGTTGGCGCAATAAAAAACGGGTCTGCCGCGATTTGCGGGCAGGCGGTCGTGGCGCAGGAGACGGCGCGCCGCCTACGCAGGGCGGTTGGCAAGCCGGATATAGATGGGCGCAAACGGCTCTGCCTGCGTAATGTCCAGCAGGTCATCCTTTGCCAGTTCCAGGAGGGCGAGAAAGTAGACGATAACCACAGCAACGCCCTTGCCGACATCAAAGAGTTCGTGAAATTCGACGAACTGGGCGTTTTGCAGGCGTTTCAGGATAAGGGACATGTGTTCCCTGACAGAAAGCCCCTGTTTGCCTACCGTATGGTTTGCGCGCAAATTGCTGCGACGGAGAACATCCAAAAACGCCTGGCGCAGTTCGTCCGGCAAAACGACGGGATACACGGGGGCAAGCTCGCCCGTGACAGGGAGGCAGGGGACCAGAAAGTCGCTGCCCAGCAGCGGCAAGTGTTCCAGTTTGCCCGCGGCGAGCTTGATGCGCTCGTATTCCAGCAGTCGCCTGACCAGTTCCGCACGGGGGTCTTCCGGCTCCTGTGAGTCGTTATTTTTGATGGTGGGCAGCAGCATACGCGACTTGATTTCCACCAGCATCGCCGCCATCAGCAGGTATTCCGCCGCCAATTCCAGCCGGTGTGTCCGTATCTGGTCAATGTAGCGCAGATATTGCTCGGTCAGTCTTGCCACGGGAATGTCGAGGATGTTGAGATTTTGTTTGCGAATCAGGTAAAGCAGCAGGTCAAGCGGACCCTCGAATGCTTCCAGAAACACTTCCAGCGCTTCCGGCGGAATGTACAGGTCGGCAGGCAGCTCGAACAGCGCTTCGCCATACAGGCGCGCGATAACGGCAGCGGTTTCGTCCGGCACGAGGGGCGGTTGCGGCGTATTCGCCTGATGCGGCGTCAAGGTCGTATTCACACGTATGCCTGCTCAGCGGGAGGGGGCGCTGGAATCGTCCCGGCGCGTTTTTTCGTCTTCCCCGGCGTCATCCTGCCAGTATGTCAGCGCTTCCTGCTTTTGTGCGGCGAGCAGCGGGTCGTCCTCCTGCAACTGTTGCAGCAGTGTGTGCCATGCCGAACGGTAACGGGGTTGTCGCCAGAACATGGTTTGCAGGGAGTGGGTTAACGGACCCGCATTCCCGGGGCGGCACCCGCCCAGGGTTGCAGGATATAGATACCCGTGCCGGCACTGCCGCTTGCGGCAAGCACCATGCCTTCGGATATGCCGAATTTCATCTTGCGGGGCGCCAGGTTGGCGACCAGCACGGTCATTTGCCCGATAAGCTGTTCCGGCTGATACGCGGAACGGATTCCCGCAAAAACCTGCCGCAACCGCCCTTCTCCGACATCCACCGACAGGCGCAGGAGCCTGTCCGCTCCGTCAACCAGACTGCAATCCACAATTTTCGCGATGCGCAGGTCGACCCGGGAAAAATCGTCAATGGTGATTTCCGGGGATAATGGCTCCTCGTCAAAGGGAGAAGGGGCGTCGGGTGGCAGGGGATTTGTCGGCGGCGACGCGTCGGACAGCAGCGCGTCGAACTGGGCGCTGCTGACCCGTTGCAGGAGGTGCGTGTAAGGATGGATGATGTGCCCTTTGGGCAAGGGGGTTTGCACGTCCTTCCATTGCAGGGAGGGGACATTCAGGAAAATAGCCACTTTTTCTGCCAGCGCGGGCAGGACAGGTTTCAGATAGATGGTCAGGATACGAAAAGCTTCCAGAATGCTGCTGCACACTTCCAGCAAGAGGGGGGTGCGCGCCGGATCCTTGACCAGTATCCATGGCTTGTGCATATCCGCGTAGGCATTGACCTTGTCCGCGCAATGCATAATTTCCCGTAACGCACGGCTGTATTCCCGCGCTTCGTAGGCGGCGGCGATGCTGTCTGACACGCCGCGCAGCTGTCCGAGAAAGGAATCGGGCTCGCCTGGCGAGCCAATGTCAACCGTGCCGGAAAATCGTTTGATGATGAATCCGGCGGCGCGGCTGGCGATGTTGACATATTTGCCGACCAGGTCTGCATTCACCCGTGCGATGAAGTCTTCCGCGGCAAAATCCATGTCTTCCACATGCGCGTTGAGTTTGGCGGCAATGTAATAGCGCAGCCACTCCGGGTCCATCCCGATATCCAGGTAGCGCCGGGGCGAGATGCCGGTACCCCGTGACTTGGACATTTTTTCCCCGGAGACGGTCACAAAACCGTGAACAAACACGTTGTCAGGCACTTTCCTTCCCGAAAAATGCAGCATGGCTGGCCAGAAAAGTGTGTGGAAGTAGATGATATCCTTGCCGATAAAGTGATACTGCTCCGTTCCCGGGTCAGAGATAAACGCCTCGAAGTCGCGCCCCGTCTTTCTGAAGTAACTGCGCAGGGAAGCGAGGTAACCAACGGGGGCATCCAGCCAGACGTAAAAATACTTTCCCGGCGCATCGGGGATTTCGATGCCGAAATAAGGCGCATCGCGGCTGATGTCCCAGTCGGACAGCCCGGTTTCTTCGCCTTCTTTCCCGGTCAGCCATTCCCTGGCCTTATTGGCTACTTCCGGTTGCAGGCGGGGGGCGGCGCTGTTTTCACTCAATGTCCACTCACGGAGAAAGGCAACGCACCGCGGATCCGACAGGCGAAAAAAGAAGTGCTCGGACGAGCGGATGACCGGCGGCGCCCCTGTCAGGACGGAATGAGGGGATTTGAGTTCGGTTGGCGCATAGACGGAACTGCATGATTCGCAGGAATCGCCGTTCTGATCTTTCGCGCCGCATCGGGGGCACTCTCCCTTGACATAACGGTCAGGCAGGAACATGTTCTTGACAGGGTCGAAAAACTGCTCCACCGTGCGCTCTTCGATGAGTCCCTCTCCCTTCAGTCGGAGGTATATGTCGCGGGACAATATGTGATTGTCTTCGCTGTCAGTGGAGTCCCAGTTATCAAATGCGATATGAAAGCCGTTCAGGGTCCCCTGACGTGTGGCGGCGATTTCAGCGACAAACTCCTGCGGGGTTTTGCCTGCTTTTTCCGCTGCAATCATGATGGGTGCACCGTGAACATCATCCGCGCAGACAAAATGCACTTCGCGGGGGATGCCGTCATCTTCCCGCATGCGCTGGAATCGAACCCAAATATCCGCCTGGATGTACTCCATGATGTGCCCAATGTGAAAAGGGGCATTGGCGTAAGGCAGGGCGGTTGTGACGAAAAGTTTTCGGGACATGGCGCAAAAGGAAACGAAAAGGGTATTCTAAAGGAATATTGTCGGCGGGGGCAGACTGACAAAATGCGCTGGCGCGACAGGATTTTTCAGTCAGGTGCAGGCGGGGAGCGCCTCCGTGACATTGCCGAAAGCCTCGTGCAGGCGCATGATACGTCCCGTATGTGTGGCGTCATAGCCACCCAGTTGATTGACGTGCTGCCTGAATTCCTCGCTCCGCAAAATGGCGAGGAAGCGATCCATGGTCGGTTTTTCCATCACATCCCGCCTGACGGCGAAAAGGTAGCGTTCCTGCATCACCGGGACGAAGTCCAGCCCAAACTGGCGCGCCGCCGTTTCAACGCCGAAACCGACATCTGCCATGTTGCTGGCAATATAAGCTGCCACGGCAGCATGGGTGAACTCGGCTGTTTCGAATCCGTTGATGTGTGCAGATGATATATGATCGCGCTTAAGCAGCCACTCCAGTATTCGACGGGTACCGGAACCCACCTGCCGATTGACGAAGCGGACGCCTTTTCGGGTCAGATCCCGGATTTTTCGGATTTTCTTCGGGTTGTCCCGCGTGACAAGCAGCCCCTGATTCAGATTGGCGAAGTGAATGAAACGGAGCTCTTGCGGGTGCAGGTATGGCAGGAACAACCGCAGGGTTTCCGCTTCAAAATGCCCGACAGGTACATGAAATCCTGCCAGTTCACATTCCTTTTGTGACAGCGCGGCAATGGACTCCATACTGTTCAGATAGCGCAGTTCGACGGGCAAGGCGGTCTGGTTGATGCGCTCCATCAGGGCAGCGACAGCAAACCCGTAACTGGCGTAAAGACGCAGGGGGGCTGTCGTGTCGGAGGTGCTGCGCGATAACTCTCCCTCCAGTTCGGAGGAAAGGCTTTCCAGCGTGGGCTCCAGGCGGGCGGTGATGCGGCGGTCAGCCCACAGCAGGGTGTTGCCCAGCCGGGTCAGTGTGGCGCCTTTTCCCCGCTTTTTCTGGATCAGCGGGGCACCAAAGACCGTTTCCGCTTCGTGCAGGCGGTTCCATGCGTGGCGATACGACATACCCACCACTTTGGCCGCTTGCAGGATGGAGCCGCTGGTGTGGATTAGCGTCAGCAGATGCAGGAGTGACGTCGTGTCCATGACAGGACCGCCGCGCGTGCCGATGCGCCAGTGTGTTTCAATGGAAACATGGTACATCCCCCCATTATAATCGTGCGCGCGACGGAATATATGCATTTTTTTGCATATAGCCAACGAAAAAGAGCGGTGTTACCATACGGGGTCGGTAAAATCCGTGGTGCGTGCGTTGAGTAGCCCGCGCGGAGCGCGTTGTTTTGGAGAGGAGCGCGCTTCGGCGCTTTGTTTTGTCAATCCGAGGAGAGTAAGTATGTCTGCTTTGAAATTCCTAAACAAGGAATATACAGTTGCAGGGGAAGGATTCAATCGGTGGATGGTGCCTGCCTCCGCCTTGATGATTCACCTCTGCGTTGGAATGGGTTATGGGATGTCTGTGTTCTGGCTGCCCATGTCCCGTATGATTGGTGTCGCCAAGGGGATTGGCAAGCCGTTTGCCTGCGGGCCGGATGTCAGTGTGTTCGGAGAGCTTTTTACCACAAGCTGCGACTGGAAAGTGGTTCTGTGCAGCGCCATTTTTGGCATTTTGTTCTTCATGCTTGGCACGACAACCGCCATCCTGGGTAACTGGCTGGAGCATGTGGGGCCGCGCAAGTGCGGACTGACATCCTGTGCCTGTTTTGTCAGTTTCTTCCTGATCGCCTCCCTCGCGATGTTTGTCCACCAATTGTGGCTGGCGTGGATTGGCGCCTTTATCGGGGGTATTGGTTTGGGTTTGGGTTACATCACGCCCGTTTCAACATTGATTAAGTGGTTCCCCGACCGTGTGGGTATGTCCACGGGGTTTGCCGTGGGCGGATTCGGCGGAGGCGCCATGGTAGGCGCACCGCTGGCACAGGCATTGATGGGAATGTACAGCACGCCGACCACGACGGGGTTGTGGCAGACCTTTTTGACGATGGCAATTATTTACTGCGGCTTCATGGTAGCAGGGGCTTTTACCATCCGCGTTTCTCCGCCGGGTTATCTGCCGAAGGGCTTTGTTCCCAAAAACACGGGCAATATGGTGGACGATGGTCATGGCGGTCTGGTTGAAGCCAGCGCGTTCAATGTGGAAACCAATCGTTCCATGCGTACTCCGCAGTTCTGGTTTTGCTGGCTTGTTCTTTTCCTGAACGTGTCTGCCGGTATCGGCGTGATTTCCATGGCGTCGCCGCTGTTGCAGGAAGTGTTCGCCGGCAATCTGATTCGGATGCCGGGTGTGCCATTCGACCAGTTGAATGACGCGCAGAAGGGGCAGGTTGCCGTGATTGCGGCGGGCTTTACCGGCTTGCTTTCCCTCTTCAATATCGGGGGGAGGCTTTTCTGGGCGACCGTATCTGACTGGATTGGACGCAAAAACACCTACTACGTGTTTTCGGTAATAGGCGCTATCTTGTATGCCAGCATCCCGACGCTGGCGTCATCGCTGAACCTGGTGCTGTTCCTCTGCGCGGTCTGCGTTTGCCTGAGCTTTTACGGCGGCGGCTTTGCAACGATTCCCGCTTACCTGGCAGATTTGTTCGGTACGCAGTATGTGGGCGCCATTCACGGGCGTCTCCTGACCGCGTGGTCTGCAGCGGGGTTGTTAAGTCCGCTTCTCATCAACATTATCCGCGATATGCAGATCAGTTCCGGTGTGCCGCGTGCCCAGGCCTATTCGGTAACGCTCTACATCATGGCGGCACTCCTGGTGATTGAGTTGATTTGCGCGTTCAGTATCCGCCCGGTCAACAGCAAGCACTATATGACGGAAGAGCAGCTCAAGGCGGCGAAGGCGGCGCTGGAAGAAAAAATTGCGCATGCCCAGGAATCCGGTACCCTGCCTGCGAGCAAGCCGACTTCCGCGGGGACGCTGATCATCTGCTGGTTGATTGTTTTGATACCGCTCACTTACGGTATATGGCAGACGGTTCTGCAGACGGTCAAGATGTTCCAGTGACGTTTGTTACTTGCCCGAAAATACCCGCACATCACTGTGCGGGTATTTTTTTGCCACGATGGCGTGTCAAAACAGTAGAATGGGCACTTTCCTACGCAGATGGCGCGATATGACTGTCAGAACCCGTTTTGCTCCCAGCCCGACCGGTTTTCTCCACCTGGGTGGTGCGCGCACCGCCCTTTTTTCGTGGGCATACGCCCGCCATTGCGGCGGGGATTTCATCCTGAGGATTGAAGATACCGATTTGGAACGCTCCACGCCGGAAGCGGTGCAAGCCATTCTTGACGGTATGCGGTGGCTGGGGCTGCAACACGATGAAGGTCCTTTTTACCAAATGCAGAGAATGGACCGGTACCGTGAAATTATCCATCAGATGCTGGCAGAAGGAACCGCGTATTACTGTTATTGCTTGCCGGAAGAGTTGGAAGCCATGCGGGAGCGGCAGCGCCTGGCGGGAGAAAATCCGAGGTACGACGGCACCTGGCGGCCGGAACCCGGCAAGGTGCTCCCGCCCATCCCTGAGGGCAGGTCGCCGGTGGTCCGCTTCAAAAATCCGCTTGACGGGGCGGTCAGTTGGGACGACAGCGTAAAAGGCCTCATTACAATCGCCAATCGGGAACTGGACGACTTGATTATCGCGCGCCAAGACGGGACGCCGACCTACAATTTCTGTGTGGTAGTGGATGACCGGGATATGCGGATTACCCACGTCATTCGCGGAGATGACCATGTCAACAATACGCCACGCCAGATAAATATTCTGACCGCGTTGCGCGCGCCCATTCCGCAGTATGCGCATGTTCCCATGATTTTAGGGGACGATGGCGAAAAACTTTCCAAGCGTCATGGTGCGGTTTCCGTGATGGCGTACCCCGAACAGGGATATCTGCCGGAAGCCCTGCTCAACTATCTGGCGCGGCTGGGTTGGGGCCACGGAGACGATGAAATTTTCTCTATGCCCCAGTTTTGTGAGTGGTTCGATTTCGCGCACCTGTCTCGTTCCGCCGCGCAATTCAATCCCGACAAGTTGAAATGGCTCAACAACCACTACATTCGCCAGGCGGATGATACCCGTCTGGCGGATATGATTCGTCCCCGTTTGCTGCAGATGGGCGCGCGTTTTGAGGGGGCTCCCGCCTTGCCGGAAGTGGTTGCCTTGCTGAAAGAGCGCGCCAACACTACACACGAACTGGCGGACGCCGCCCTGCTGTTTTATGTGCAGCCAGAGCCGGATACCGTTTTGCTCGCAAAGCACCTGACCGATGCATCGCGCCCGGCGTTAACGGCCTTTGCCGTTGCCTGCCGACAGGTTGACTGGAATCGTTCGGCAATTTCTGACGCGATAAAAGCAGTGCTGGCGCAGCAGGGGGTCAAAATGCCGCAACTGGCGATGCCCTTGCGCCTGATTCTGACAGGACAGCCGCACACGCCCTCCATTGACGCCGTGGTGACATTGCTTGGCAGAGAAACCGTGCTCGCCCGTTTGAACTCCTACGCCGCGATGCCTTCATCCGGCGTGTGAGCGCGGGTGGGAGGAAGGAACCCCGTTTCCCGCGTCAGAACACGTTGGTTGCGGCTGCCCCTGAACGGGAGGGACAGGTCACGCAACGAATCAATGTACGGACCGTCGATAAGTATATCTGTCAGGGACAGCAGGGCGCGGATGGCAGGGCGGCGATCCGCCAGCGCGTTTAGCGCCTCAATCGTAAAACCGGAAAAGACGACAACGGTTTTGGCGCGGCGGCGCACTTGTTTTGCGATCACGCAAAGTGGATCGGGTTGCAGGAAAGGCTCACCGCCTGAAAAGGTGATGCCGGCGAGCAGGGGATTTTCATCAAACTGGTGGATGATGGTCTCCACATCAAGCAGGTAGCCGCCGCCAACGTCATGGGTTTGCGGATTGTGACAGGCGTGGCAGCGATGCGGGCAACCCTGGGTAAACACGACATACCGCAAACCCGGACCATCAACGATGGACTCGGCCACAATGCTGTTGACTCGAAGCTCATGGCTGGTGCTTGACACGGTCCTTTTCCTCGGCGCGCTTCGCGTCGTTGAAACGATCCAGGGTTCCGACAAGGTAGCCCGTAATGCGACGGGTCCGTTCAAAGCGGATACCTTCGCCGACTTGTTTTGTTGCTTCGACGGACTGTGTTTGTGTGACTTTCATTAACATGGTTTCTCCTTTGTCCTGTTGTGTGGGATAGGGGCACGCCGGACCTGCAATGCCTTGAGCGTTTCCTCGCTGACGCCTTCACCGTCCCTTCTGCCACATCGGGGACAAATATCGTTGATGACGCCAACATACCCGCAGACGGGGTCGCGGTCAAGTGGATGATTGATGGAACCATACCCGATACCCTGTTCCTGCATGTACCGGATAATGGTTTCAAAGGCTTCCCGGTTCTTGGATACATCGCCGTCCAGTTCGACATAGGTGATGTGTCCCGCATTGGTCAGTGTGTGGTACGGCGACTCAAGCTGGATTTTCCGGAAAGCCTGTATGGGAAAGTAAACGGGAACATGAAAGGAATTGGTGTAGTAATCCCGGTCGGTTACGCCGGGAATAACCCCGTACCGCTTGCGATCAATGGCGACAAAGCGCCCGCTGAGCCCTTCTGCCGGTGTGGCAATCAGCGAAAAATTCAGTCCGGTTTTTTCGGATTGTTCGTCGGTCCGCCTGCGCATCCATCCGACAATATCCAGACCCAATTGTTGCGCGGCATCGCTTTCCCCGTGATGTTTTCCCGTCAGGGCTTTCAGCGCTTCCGCCAGCCCGATGAACCCCAGCGTCAGGGTGCCGTGCTTGAGCACTTCTTCCACCTTGTCGTGCCAGTCGAGTTTGTCCGAATCAATCCAGATGCCTTCCCCCATCAGAAAGGGGTAGTTACACACCTTTTTTGAGCCCTGGATTTTGAAGCGATGCAAGAGTTGGCGGAATACCAGTTCAATCTGGTCATCCAGCAGGGAATAAAACCGGTCCAGATTGCCTTCCGCCGTAATCCCCAGCCGTGGCAGATTGACAGACGTAAAACTCAGGTTGCCTCTGCCGCAAGTGACGTTTCGCGTTGCATCGTACACATTGCCCAGCACACGGGTGCGGCATCCCATGTAAGCAACTTCGGTGTCATAATCTCCCTGCTGGTAATACTGCAAGTTGAAGGGGGCATCCAGAAAGCTGAAGTTGGGAAACAGGCGCTTGGCGGAAGTTTCCATTGCCAGTTGAAACAGGTCGTAGTTCGGGTCTGCCGGGTTGAAGCTGACTCCGGCCTTGATCTTGAATATCTGAACGGGAAAGATGGATGTCTCTCCGTTACCCAGTCCGGCCTGGGTAACCCGCAGCAGGTTTTTCGTCACCATTCTGCCCTCCGCGGACGTGTCCGTGCCGTAGTTGACGGAACTGAACGGCACCTGTGCGCCCGCGCGGGAGTTCATGGTGTTGAGGTTGTGGATGAACGCCTCCATTGCCTGATAGGCGCGCCGATCCGTTGCCTTGGTAGCAACTCCAACGGCGTATTCATGGGCTTTTTGCACCGATTCCGGGTTTGTCGCCCGGGAGGTTAAGTGTTTGCCCAGTTCATCCACCGTATCCAGCGTCACCAGATCGGTGGCAAGAGTGATATACGTGTCGGCGATACGCAGGGCGTCCTCTTCGCTGCGGTCTTCCCTGATTTGCCAGTAAGAAGCGAAAGCGCGGGCATATTCCTTCCGGAATGTCTTGCGCACGCCTTGCGCCATTGCATAATCAAAGTGCGGGATACTTTGACCGCCGTGCATTTCGTTCTGGTTTGCCTGGATAGCGATACAGGCCAGTGCGGAATAACTCTCGATGGAGTTGGGCTCGCGCAGGTAACCGTGTCCGGTTGAAAACCCGTTGGCAAACAGCCTGATCAGGTCAATCTGGCAACAGGTTTGCGTGAGCATGTAAAAATCCTTGTCGTGGATGTGAATATCCCCGTTGATATGGGCGATGGACGCATCCTTGGGAAGGACGTAATTGTCTATGAAATATTTTGATCCTTCGGAACCGTATTTCAGCATGGTTCCCATTGCCGTGTCGCCGTTGATGTTGGCATTTTCCCGTTTGATGTCCTCATCTTCCGCCGCCGACCAGGTCAGCTTTTTGTAGATGTCCATCAGATAGGTTTCCGCATTGCGGATTTTGGCATGTTCTGCACGGTACAGAATGTATGCCTTGGCGGTTTTGGCATATCCGTACTGGATGAGCGACTCTTCGACAACGTCCTGTATTTCCTCGACGTGCGTGAGGTTTTCCGTGTCCAGCCGCTTGCAGACCTTTTCCGTGACAAACAGCAGGTCGGTCGGAGTCATTTCCTCCTCGCCTACCGCCTTGTTTGCCTTGTTGACCGCGTTGAGAATTTTGCTTGCGTCAAACGGGACATGACTCCCATCACGTTTGGTAATAACCGCAGGCATCAGGACACACTCCAGACTAACATTGTTCTAACGGGAAGCGCCGCTTGGGCGGCGCTTTTCTCAATTTTGGATATTCAGCGGCGGAACAGGTTCCCCGGTTTGCCAAGCCCGCGGCCACTCTCCTTGTCAACATCACCGACATAGATTAAACAGCGCTCCATCGCCAACAGCGAACATTTTACCATGTGTGGCGGGATTTCTCTTTGACGCTTCCGTGCACTCCTACCGCGTCCATGCTCCCATAACGGCATGGGAATGTCAAGGCGGCTACCCTGCGCCAGGCCTCATTGTGCTGAGGTTACGCCGATTCCGAATGATGCGCCTCGTCGGTGTCTGGCTCTATTTTTGTCTGAATCAGGCTGACGGATTTTCCCCTCGCTTTGCCGTACAGGTAGAGGACGTAGCCGGACAGACCATACACCACAAACAGGGTAAACAGAACCTTGGGCGGGTCAAAAACGATGGCAACAAGCAGCAGCACGACAACAATCACCAGGATGAACGGGACAGATTTCTGGAGCGGCATGGACTTGAAGCTGTAAAAGGGCAGGTTGGTGACCATGGTCAGTCCTGAAATCAGGGTAATAATCCAGCACGCCCAGTCCGCGTCGGATGCGGCGATGTTGACATCCACCATAAACCAGATCAATCCGGCAACAATCCCCGCCGCCGCCGGGCTGGGCAATCCCTGGAAGAAACGCTTGTCCACCACGGCGATGTTGGTGTTAAACCGTGCCAGCCGCAGGGCGGCGCAGACGCAGTAGATGAAAGCGGCAACCCAGCCAATTTTCCCCATTCCCTTGAGCGCCCATTCGTATGCTACAAGAGCAGGGGCTACGCCAAAGGTCACCATGTCTGACAGGCTGTCAAGTTGTGCACCAAACTCGCTTTGTGTGCGTGTCAGGCGGGCAAGGCGACCATCCATGCTGTCAAGAATCATGCCCAGAAAAATGGCAACCGTAGACTGTCTGAAGTCCAGGTTGAGCGACATGACAATGGCATAGAATCCGCAAAAGAGTGCCGCAATCGTGACACCGTTGGGCAGGAGGTAGATCCCTTTGTGCTGTTTTTTCAACGGAACACCCTTTCCTTGTGGGACGATGTCTGCTTCGTACGCGAAACAGCCACCCTTGCACCACGCGGTATAGCTTACCTCATGTTACGTGAATTCGGCAAGAACGGTTTCTGTCGCAAAGACTTTGTCGCCAATGGCAACGCGTGGCCGGACGGTCAGTGGCAGATAAACATCCACCCGCGAGCCAAAGCGGATGAATCCGAAACGTTGTCCGCGCGACAGTTTGTCCCCTTGAGCGGCGTAGCACAGAATTCGGCGGGCAATCAGCCCGGCAATCTGGACACAGGTGACGATTTCCCCGTTTTCGGCTGTAATCAAGAGTGCGTTGCGTTCGTTTTCCGCAGATGCCTTGTCCAGGTTGGCATTGAGAAAGCGCCCCTGCGAATAGTGTACGCTGTCAACGTGCCCGCTGACTGGCGCGCGGTTGGAGTGTACGTTGAATACGTTCATGAATACGCTGATTTTGATGGCGGCACGCTCGCCATAGGTATCCTGTGTTTTTTCAACGGCGACGATTCTGCCGTCGGCGGGCGCCAGAATGGCGCCGGGATTGTCCGGAATGGTCCTGGGGGGGTCCCGGAAAAATTGCAGAATGAAGAGAGTGACAAGCCACAACGGGCTTGCCCACACTCCCCACATGGCGGTAGCGGCGATGCTGACGAGCAGGGAAATGGACAGGAAGGGCCAGCCTTCCCGCGCAATAAAAGGGTGAGGATATGTTCTCAAAGGGACTCCCTGAAGACCCGGTTTACCCTGTTGTCTTGCGGATGTACAGGCCAATCAGTTCCGATTGGGCGAGGATATGTCCCTGCATGGCTTCAAGCAGTTCCGGCTTGGTGACGTTGCCCATTTCCGGCAGGGTGATGTCCAGTGCGTACAGTTTGTGAAAATAGCGGTGTGTCCCAATGGGGGGGCAGGGACCGGTGTATCGTGCTACCTGGCGGTCATTGATGCCCACCCGCGTTCCTTTCGGAAGCTGGTCGTCGGAAATGCCCTCTACAAGCTGCCCGGCAACGGGAGGCAGGTTGTAGAGTATCCAGTGTACAAACGTCATTTTGGGGGCTGCCGGATCGGGGGCGTCCGGATCGTCCACAATCAGCACGATGCTCTTGCAGGCGGAAGGGGGCGGCGCCCATACCAGCGGCGGCGAGATATTGCTCCCTTCGCAGGTATAGGTTGACGGAATGAATTGCTGGTGCCCGAAAGCGGGCGAAGCGAGTACAAGCGACATAGGGCCTCCTGCCGTTATCCACAGGGTGAGGAAGAATGCGGCTGTATCGGCGATTCTCCCTCGCTCTCAAATAGAAATTGTTGCATCTGTTCCGCCAGAAACTGCCTGGCAGAAGCGTCCGTTACGTTCAGACGGTATTCGTTGACCAGCATGGTTTGCCGTCGTACCCAGCCATCCCAGGCTTCCTTTGAAATGTTTTCGTAGATCCGTTTGCCCATTTCGCCCGGATAGGGAGGGAAATCCAGCCCCCTGGCCTCTTTCCCCAATCGCACGCAACGCACGGTCCTGCTCATTATGCTGTCTCCTGTCAGTGGGGTTGCCCGCGGTGGTCGGCAATTTGCGCAACCACCCCCGTCACGGGCGAGACCCGACTAAAGCACGATAACACGGATGGGGAAATCACCACAATACCCGTTCCTTCACAGTTTTTTGATCAGGACCTGTGAACGGCGCTGCCAGTTGTAAATCAGCTGCCTGTTTTGGGGCAGGTCGCGAACACTGCCGTAGACGAATCCGCGTCGCAAAAACCAGTGCGCGGTCTGGGTGGTCAGGATAAAAAGATGGGAAAAGCCTTTTGCCCGCGCCCGGTTTTCTATGTGCAGTAAAATGCGCTCACCTTCTCCTTCGCCCTGCACATCCGGCGCCACAATCAGGCAAGCCATTTCCGCCATTTTTTCGTCAGGAAAGGGGTACAGTGCGGCGCAGCCGAAGATGACCCCGTCGTGTTCCAGTACAGAAAAATTGTCAATTTCCCGTTCCAGCAATTCCCTCCCCCGCTTGACCAGGGTGCCGTTTTCCTCGTATGGCTCGATAAGCTGGAGAATGCTGCCGATATCCGATATGGTCGCTTCGCGCAGGATGTCTATGTTCTCATTGGTGATCAGGGTGCCAACACCATCGTGCGTGAATATTTCAAGGAGGATCGCGCCATCGGTGGCATAAGGGACGATGTGGGCACGGGCAACTCCGCCCAGACAGGCTTCTGCTGCTGCCCGGAGATATCTTTCCGCATTGTCGGGCAGGCGTTTTGAGGCAATGATCTTTTTTGCCTGAACGGTGGTCATTTCGTGTATATCCTCCCCTCCCTCATCCGGCACCAGCGGCGTTTCCGTCAAAAATACCAGTTTGTGCGCGTGAATCGCCAGTGCGGTGGAGAGTGCAACGTCTTCCATTCTCAGGTTGAACACTTCGCCCGTCCGTGAAAACCCCAGGGGCGAAATCAGTACCAGGTCGCCCGATGCCAGGATGGCGTGGATGCTTTCGTAGGCAACCGTGCGCGTTTTCCCTGTCAGTTGCATGTCCACGCCGTCAATGATGCCCAATGGCGTGGCGGTGACGAAGTTGCCGGAGATGATGCGGATTTCGGCATGTGCCATGGGAGTGTTCGGCAGCCCCTGGCTGAATGCCCCTTCAATATCCAGGCGAATTTCTCCCACTGCTTCCTTGGCACATTCCAGCGCGACGGCATCGGTAACGCGGGTACCCTTGTAGAACTGGCTTTCCCGCTTTCTCAGGGCAATTTGTTCTTCAACCTGGGGGCGGAATCCGTGCACCAGTACGATGTGAATGCCGAGTGCGTGCAAGAGGGAAACATCGTGTGCCAGTGTGGTCAGTATGCCCTCCATGACCAGTTCGCCCGGAAAGGCAATGACAAAGGTTTTCCCCCTGAACGCATGGACGTAGGGAGCGACCGAGCGAAGCCAACTGACAAATTGCGGCAGGGTTTCCATGGACAGCAATTTCAAAAACAGGAGAATTCCTTCATTCTAGCAAAACCCGGGTTTGTGTGTAGCGGGCAATGGCGCAATCCGGCTCGTTTTTCGGACTATAATGCCCATCGACATGACCGTTACCGTAAAACCTGCCCTTTCCCCATCGGCGTCGTCCCATGAGGGAGAGGCGTTGCCTTTTCGTCATCCGCTCCCGCCGATTCACTATCCGGACGCATTGCCGGTTTCCGCGCAACGGGAGGATATCGCGCGCGCCTTGCGCGAGAATCCGGTCATCATTGTGGGCGGCGAGACCGGGTCGGGCAAGACAACACAGTTGCCCAAGATATGCCTTGACATCGGCAGGGGTGTGCGCGGGCTGATTGGGCACACCCAACCGCGTCGCATTGCGGCAAGCGCGACGGCGCGGCGCATTGCCAGCGAATTGGGCAGTCCGCTGGGCCACCATGTTGGGTTCAAGGTGCGTTTTACGGACAGGCTGGGACATGGCGCATCGGTCAAGTTGATGACGGACGGTATTTTGCTGGCGGAAACGCAGGGTGACCCGCTATTGCGGCAGTACGACACCCTCATCATTGATGAAGCGCACGAGCGCAGCCTCAATATTGATTTTTTGCTGGGCTACATCCGGCAAATTCTGCCACGCCGCCCCGACCTGAAGGTTGTGATTACTTCCGCGACGATGGATGCCTCCCACTTTGCCCGCTATTTTGGGTCCGACACGAATCCGGCTCCCGTCATTGATGTGTCTGGTCGCCTGTATCCAGTCGAAATTCGTTATCGACCGCTGGTACCCGCCGAGGCGACTGCGCAAAAACCGCAAGGCGGCGACAAGGGAGAGCAAGACGGCGTATCCGCTATTTTGTCTGCGGCAGATGAAGCCATGCGTGCCGGGCAGGGGGACATACTGGTCTTTCTGCCCGGTGAACGCGAAATACGGATGGCGGCAGACAGGCTGCGCGCGCACTACCCGCCGCACGTTCTGGTCTTGCCGCTGTACGCCCGCTTGTCCGCGCAGGAACAGGAGAGGGTTTTCGAGAGAACCAACGCGCGCCGCATCATTCTGGCGACAAATGTTGCCGAAACTTCCCTGACAGTGCCCGGTGTCCGCTTTGTCATTGATACCGGGCTGGCGCGGGTAAAACGGTACAGTTATCGCAACAAGGTGGAGCAGTTGCACATCGAGCCGATTTCCCAGGCAGCGGCGAACCAGCGGGCGGGTCGCTGCGGACGGGTCGCATCCGGCATCTGTATCCGTCTGTACGACGAATCCGATTTTCTTTCCCGCGCGCCCTACACGACTCCCGAGATTATGCGAAGTTCGCTGGCGGGTGTCATTTTGCGCATGCAGTCCTTGCAACTGGGCGATGTGGAGGCTTTCCCCTTTCCCGATATGCCGTCATCCCGGGCGATAGCGGACGGATATCAGTTGTTGCAGGAACTGGGTGCCTTGTCCGCATCACGGCAGATAACGCCGTTGGGCCGCCAACTTGCCCGACTGCCGCTGGATCCGCGTATCGGGCGCATGATACTGGCGGGTCACGAGCAAGGGAGTCTTGCGGAATTGCTGGTGATTGCCTCCGCCCTTTCCATTCAGGACCCGCGTGATCGTCCGGCCGACAAACAGGAAGCGGCAGACAGGGCGCACCAGTTGTTCTCCGATTCCCGCTCCGCGTTTTTGTCTTTTCTCAAGATGTGGCAGTGGGTTGATGAAGCCTACAAAAACCGTAAATCACAGCGTCAGTGGCAGGAGCAGTGCCGTGCCCGTTTCCTTTCCCCCCTTCGTTTGCGCGAATGGCAGGATATCCATTCACAGTTGCTGGCATTGGCGCACGAGCAGGGATGGCGTTCGAACCAAACGCCCGCGACCAGCGAGCAGGTGCATCTCGCCATTCTGACCGGATTGTTGGGGAACATCGGCTGCCGTGCGCCGTCCGCACCGCACTACCTGGGCGCGCGCGGCATCCGCTTTTTCCCTTCGCCGGGGAGTGCGTCAGGGAAGAAGCAGGGACGATGGGTTGTTGCCGCCGAATTGGTCGAGACAAAGCGCCTGTACGCTCGTTGCATGGCACAAATACAGCCGGAGTGGGTGGAACGGGTGGGAGCGCATCTGCTGAAAAAATCGTGGAGCGCGCCGCGGTGGGAGAAAAAAACGGCGCAGGTCGTTGCCAGCGAACAGGCTACCTTGCATGGCTTGGTGATTTACGGGCAGCGGCGCGTTTGTTATGGGGACATTGACTCGCAAGTGTCGCGCGAGATTTTCATCCGCTCCGCGCTTGTCGAAGGGGAGTGGGAAACGCGCCTGCCGTTTTTTTCCCACAATCGCAGGCTGATTGATGAAATTGATGCGATGGAGGATCGCCTTCGCAGCACGGCGATACGAGTGGATGACCACGTGATTGCGGCTTTCTATGATGCGCGCCTGCCCAATGATGTCTGCGACGGGAGTTGCTTTGAGAAATGGTACGCCTCCGCGGCAGCGCAAGACCCCCACCTGCTGTTCATGACCCGCGAAGATTTGATGCGCCACACGGCGGACGGGGTTGGCGTGGATTTCTTCCCGAAAAGCCTGCTGCTCTCCGGTGTGGAAATGCCCTTGCATTATCATTTTGCGCCGGGCAGTCCGCGCGATGGCGCGACACTTTCCGTTCCGCTTTACGCCTTAAACCAGTTGTCCGCCGAATCTTGCGAGTGGCTGGTGCCGGGCATGCTCAAGGAGAAAGTGCAGGGCTTGCTGAAATCGCTGCCGCAGAAATGGCGACGGCATTGCCTTCCGCTGAAAGACTACGCCGGTGCTTTCTGCGAGCGAATACACAGTCAGGGGCGATTTGCCAGAGGGAATTTGCTGGATGCGCTGATTGCGGATGTATGCGAGCAGACGGGCATGACACCTGCCCGGACGGACTTTCGGGTAGAGACGTTGCCTGCCCATCTCTTTATGAATTTCTGTGTTACTGATGAAACCGGGCGTATGCTGGAAATGGCGCGCCACCTGGATGTCTTGCGGGAATCGCTTGCCCGGTCGGCGCGAGACTGTTTTCAGAAAATGGCGGCGGGCGCGCTGCCTGACGCCGGTTTCCCCTTGCCGCCGACAGACGAAATCCGTTCTGCGGCGCCGAAACAGTGGACGAACTGGAATTTTGGCGACTGGCAGGAGCAGGTGCCGCTTTTAGCTTCTCCGCAATCTCCCCGGGGATATCCGGCGCTGGTGGATAAGGAAACCGCCTGCGAAATCGTCGTTTTCGATGATTCCCGCCTGGCGGCGGAAACGCATTACGGCGGGTTGAGGCGGCTTTTTTCCCTGCAACTGAAAGAACAGATGAAGTATCTGTCCAGGAACATCGCACACTGCCGGGAGATGGAGATGATGGCATTGTCGCTCGGCATACAGATTGATATACGGGAGCAGCTTCTGTTGGCTGGCTTAAATGCCGCGTTCATGCGGGATCCGCTGCCCGCGGACGCCCGTTCGTTCAAGGAACGCCTGGAAGAAGGCAAATCCCGGTTGGGGCTCCTGCTGAACAATATTGCCGGATTGGCGTGGCAGATTTGGTCGGAATATGGGCAGGCACACCGGAAGATACAGGGAATCAAGGCCAATCCCCCTGCGGTGAGTGATATGCGGGAGCAGATGGGTGCTTTGTTGCATGCGCGCTTTTTGACGGAGAACGATCTGGAGCGATTGTCCCATTTTCCCCGCTATATTCGCGCATGCGCCATGCGGGCAGATCGCGTGCAAAATGCGCCGGAACGCGATGCCAAACTGATGGCGGCGTGGCATGCGGTGGCGGAACCTTATTGGCGGATGCGGAAAGCCCATCGGCAGTCCGGTCTGGCGGACAGCGCGGATATGTGCGCCTTTCGCTGGTTGCTGGAAGAGTTGCGGGTTTCTCTGTTCGCCCAGGAACTGCGTACGCCCATGCCCGTTTCGGTCAAGCGGCTTGGAAAGATATGGGAAGCCCTGCGCGGGCAGGGCTGAAAAACTGACGGCGACCGGTCAAAAGCCGCTACGCGGACAGGCTGTGCGCGTCCGGCGCGGCGCGGTCCGCGTGGCTTCCCGGATTTAAGATGTGTTCCAGCATGCGCCGGTTCAGCGCGTTGGAGAGTTGTTCCGCAAATGCGCAGACATGGTTGCGAAGATAAGTGTTTTTCTTGAGCAGCATATGCGCCCTGTCCGTGCCAAACAAGTGTTTTGCCGGGATGCCGTGCAGGTTTTTGTCCCGTTCCGGGTCGTAGGCAAAGCTGACGATGATGCCTACACCCATTCCCAGTTCCACATACGCCTTGATAGCGTCCGCCGTCATGGCGGAAAGCTGGATGTTCAGGGGCACGCCCGCTTTCCCGAATGTGCGTTGCAGATGCTCCTGTGCGGACGACAGGGAAGCGTAGGTGATGATGGGGTAGCGGGTCAATTCCTTCATGGTGAGGTGCTTGGAGCGCTTTAAGGGATGATTGTGTGGCACGACCACGTAAAACTCCCACTGGTCAAGCGGGATGACGGCAATTTCCTCCATTCCTTCAATGGTGCTGTCCGTCTCCATGACCAGCGCGATTTCGATGATGTCGCTCCGCAGGTATTCCACCAGTTCCCGCAGTGTGCCGTGTCGTATGGAAACCTCGACCTTGGGATGCTTGGGCAGAAACTGTGCCAGGGCTCTCGGGATGAAATAGCCGGCTTCCGCATAGGAAGTTCCCAGCATGAGCCGACTGTTTTCGGAAGCATTGAGTTCTTCCGCGATTTGTTTCAGGTTGTCAATTTCCCGCATGATGGTTTCAACCACCTGCGCTACCCTTTTCCCCGGTTCTGTCAGGCCGCGTATTCGCTTGCCGTAGCGGTGGAAAATTTCGACTCCCAGTTCATCCTCCAACTCGATAATCGCTTTTGAAACACCGGGTTGTGAAGTGTACAGCGCTTTTGCCGCTTCGGTCAGGTTGAAGTTCTGACGAATGGTTTCCCGAACGAATCGGAGTTGCTGAAGGTTCATGTTTTGCTCCCCACCCGCACCGTGGCGTATATAACGAAAATGATAATGTTTTTTTATAATACTTCTTTTCTAATTATATAGCATGATGGCAATTCTGTTTCGGAATATGACCTATTGACTTCGGAAGTGTTTTGCTTTACAAAGGGGGCGTCAATCGAAGTGCTACGAACTGGCAGACGGCAGTTTGGCGCGCGGCGCCCTGTCAGTGATGAAACGGAGGGAGTCATGGACAGACGGCAGTTTATCAAATCAGTGGTGGCAACAACCGCAGGAACGGCGCTTGCGCTCAAGGTAAACGGCGTGGCACAGGCGGCTGCCGGGAAATCCGGTAAGGGCAAGTCGGCGTATCCCGATGTGGTAGCGGTTCGCAACGGCGAGCCGGACAAGATGTTTCGCACGGGGATTGCCGCGCTGGGCGGCATGGTCGCTTTCGTCAAGCCTGGTCAGAGAGTGGTCGTCAAACCCAACGCCGCTTTTGACGCGCCGCCGGAACGGGGCTCCAACACCAACCCGATACTGGTGGGCGAGATTGTGCGGCAATGTCTTTCCGCCGGTGCGGCGGATGTCGCCGTATTCGACAATACGCTCAATGATTGGCGCAGCGCCTACGGAAACAGCGGCATCGGCGAGGCGGTCCAAAAAGCCGGGGGCAGGATGCTGCCTGCGGATAACGAAAGCCTGTACAAGCCGTTAACAGAAGCGCGGGCAGAGCGGTTGAAGGAAACGGCTGTTTTCGGCGCCCTGTTGTCTGCGGACGTGGTTATCAATGTCCCCGTACTGAAAAACCACGGCGGCGCGAAGATGACAGGTGCCATCAAGAACCTGATGGGCGCGGTGTGGGAACGCCGCAGCATGCATCGCAATGACCTGAACCGTTCCATCGCCGAGATGCTGTACTACATGAAGCCAACGCTCAATGTGGTAGACGCGTACCGGGTGATGGTGGACCATGGTCCCCGCGGCCTCAGCGTGGATGATGTGCGGCTGGTCCGGCACCTGCTCCTCTCGCGGGATATCGTCGCAGTGGATGCGGTGGCAACCCGCCTGTTGAAATACAACCAGAATGATGTCAAGTACATCGGGATTGCTTCCCAGTTGGGTTTCGGTAACGGCGACATCAAGACAATACAAATCAAACGGCTGAACGCGTAAATCATGGCTCCCCCTCGCGCCGCTCCTCTCGTGAAGCGGTTGCCCCGGTACGGGCGGATTGGGTTGTCGGCGCTGTCTTTTGTGCTGAGTCTGGCGTCTTTCGCCTATTTTGGTGAAAGACTGTCCGGTTGGCTGTCGTTACAGGCGGGGCCCAACATCGCACACCTCTTCAGTGCGTTCGGGGTGTCTTCGCTCGCCATTCTGGTCGTTATCTTCCTCTTGACCTTTGTATTCGGGCGCTTTTACTGTGCAGTGCTTTGCCCGCTGGGGATTTTGCAATCCCTGATAGAATTTTTTGTCCCTGCCCGCATCCGCAGAACCCGCCGTCCGGGCAATTACCCGCGGGTGCGGTACCTCGTTGCGGTATTTGTTTTTGCCATGCTGGTGGGTGGTTCAGCGTTTGCCTTTTCCCTGCTGGATCCCTATTCCCACTTCGGCAGGATAACGACGGCGCTGTTCAATCCCCTGTTTATCCTGCTGTACAACCTGGCTGTCGGCGAGAACCTGTGGCAGCCAATTACGCAGATGGGGTGGATTCTTGTCGGCGCGCTCCTGCCTTTTCTGGTTCTGATCGGGCTGGTGTTGTGGAAGGGACGGGTTTTCTGCACGGCTATCTGTCCTGTCGGCGCCCTGCTGGGACTTGCCGCCAAAAAAGGATGGTTTGTCATGCAGATCAATCAGGGGCGCTGTATTGCTTGCGGCAATTGTGTCCGTTCCTGTTCTGCGGGCTGCATTGATCTGGTACCCGGAAATCCGCGCGCGCCCAAGCGCGTGGACAATGAACGCTGCCTGCGTTGCATGACCTGTATGGGAGTGTGTCCGCGAGACGCCGTCTTTTTTGGCAGGGCGCAGGCAATGGGTCGCTCTGGCGCCGCCATGCCTTCTCCGGCGTTGTCCCGCAGAGATTTTCTGCTGGGCGGCGCGGCGGGTGCGCTAACGCTGGGACTGGGGCGTTTTGCCTACGGACTTGGCGCAACGGAGAGCAAGGAAGCGCTTGCCGCTTCCCTGATTTGCCCGCCTTCGGCGGGTTCTCCCCAACGTTTTCTCTCAACCTGTACCAACTGCGATCTCTGTGTTACTGTATGCAGGGGGCATGTGCTGGATCCGGCAACGCTCCGTCATCCCGTGGTGCATCTTCAGTTCGAGCGGGGTGTGTGCGAATACGAGTGCAAGCGGTGTACGGATGTTTGTCCAACGGGGGCGCTGGGGCGTATCAGCCTGCCGGAGAAGCAGCGTTTGCGGATCGCGATGGCGGAGCTGACTCTGGCGATGTGTGTTACCGTCACAGACAAAACGGTTTGCGGCGCTTGCGCCGAGGTTTGTCCGACGGGGGCGCTGTACATGGAAGAACACCCCGGTGATGTGAGCACACCGGCGCTGGATGCCGATGCCTGCATCGGTTGTGGCAGTTGCGAGTATGCCTGCCCCGTTCGCCCGGTCAGGGCGATTGTTGCCAAGCCGGTTGCTATTCAGGTACCGGCGGATGATCCCCGACCGAGGGATCGCACGGCGGGCGGTGGGGCGGATTCGCCATCATCCGGAAAAGAAGACTGGCTTTTTTAGGAGGTCGCGTCATGTCGCTGGGAATGACTGAAATTTTGTTGGTGCTCTTCGTGGTGCTGATTTTGTTCGGCGGGAAGAAAATTCCCGAGTTGGCAAAAGGACTTGGGCGTGCGCAACGAGAATACAAAAAGGCGCGGGACGAGATTGAGCGCGAATCCAAGGAACTGATGTCCTCGCTGGAAGAACACGCCGAAGCTTCCAGCAAAAGCGAGGAGGCCGGGACGAAGAAGAGAAGACCCGCGAGAAGACCGGCAAGAAAGACGCCCGCGGCATAGTGTCGCGCGGGCATTTCGGCCGGAGCGGGGAGGCGATGGTGGCGAAGCCCGATGCGGACACTTTCATCGGACATCTGGAGGCCCTGCGCAGTACGCTGATTCGATGCGCCATCGCGGTGGGCGTGCTGCTGGTTCCCGCTTATTTGCTCGCGCCGTATTGCATACAATGGCTTGTTTGGTGGACGTGTCCGCCGGAGGTGGGTCCTCTCAGGTATTTTTCGCCAATGGAGGTCTTTCTTGTCCAGCTCAAGCTGGCGCTTGTGATGGCCCTGTTGGTTTCTTTTCCTTATTGTATCTGGCAGATATGGCGATTTTTGCTGCCCGCACTGTACGAATCGGAGCGCCAGGCACTGGTGTGGTGGGTGCTGGCCTCCAGCGTACTGTTTTTTCTGGGAGGCGCGTTTTGTGTCGCGTTCATCCTGCCGCTGGTTATGCGGTTTTCATCCGAATTCGCCAATCCCTATCTGACGCCCCTGATCGGGCTGTCGCCCTTTTTGGAATTGGCGGGGACCATGATTGTCGTAACGGGGCTGGTGTTCCAGTTTCCCTTGGCGGTCTTGCTGGGCGTTCGCTTTGGGCTGGTCAGTACCGCGTTTCTCCGCGAAAAAAGGCGCTATGTCATTGTCGCCATCCTGATTATCGCCGGTATCGTGACGCCGCCCGATGTTTTCAGTCAGGTGATGGTCGCCATTCCGGCATGGATATTGTTTGAGGTAGGTTTATTGTTTGCCATTCGCTACGAAAAGCGGCTGGCGCTGCTTGATGAAGAAGAAGAATCCGCGGCGGCAGCGGATGTGCCGGCAGACGCGATGCCCGCGTCCGTTCCGGCGGGACAGGATGTGGGGTCAATGGATGACGGCATGCTCGAATTCTACGAGAGGGAAGCCCGCCGGACACACAGGGAGCCATGATGGATTTGCGTTTATTGCTGCATCAGGTACAGACGGGGGAAGTGACGACAGCGGAAGCGGAAAGGCGGCTGCGCCTGCTCCCTTATGAGGATATTGGTTTTGCCCGTCTGGACCATCACCGCCCCTTGCGAAAGGGATTTGGCGAGGTGATTTACGCGCCCGGCAAGACAGAAGCGCAGTTGGTGGCAAGTTTTCGCCACTTCCAGGACGCGGGCAGCAATGTGCTGGCTTCCCGCGTCAGCCCGGCACAGGCGCAGGCGGTGCAGAGCCAGATTGCCCAAACCGTGTACGATCTGGTTTCCCGCACATTGTGCCTGTGTTTGCACGACATTCCCCAGACGGGAAATGTCGCGGTTTGTACGGGAGGGACTGCGGATATCCCTGTGGCGGAAGAAGCGGCGAAAGTGGCGGAATATTTTGGTTGCCGGGTGGCACGCTATTATGATGTGGGGATTGCGGGCATTCACCGTCTGTTTTCCAGTCTGGAAGATATCCGGCAGGCGAACGCGATTGCGGCGGTTGCGGGAATGGAGGGCGCGCTGGGGAGTGTGATTGCCGGTTTGGTCGAAGTGCCCGTGATCGCCATTCCGACCTCCGTGGGCTATGGCGCGTCCTTCGGCGGCGTTTCCGCGTTGCTGACGGCGTTAAATGCCTGTGCGGAAGGGTTGGCAGTGGTCAACATTGACAACGGGTTTGGCGGCGGCTATTTGCTGGCGCAGATTAATCGCCTTGTGGAGAAGCGACATGCAGGATGAGCCGGTGTTATATCTGGAGTGCCGGTCCGGGGTCAGCGGCGATATGCTGGTTGCCGCCCTGCTGGATTTGGGAGTGGATCGCGCCTTTTTTTCCGCCGCGCTGGAGAGTCTGGGGCTGGAAGACGTTCACTTTTCCCTCTCCCATGTCAGCAAGCAGGGGATTCGCGCCTGTGATTTTGCCGTCGTGATACCGGATGCGCACACGCACGCCGACCCGCCGGGTCACGCACACCGGGAAACACACGATCACCCGGCGCGCAATCTGTCCGACATTAACGCGCTGATTGAGAAATCTGCGTTGACCGACAACGCAAAGCGGTTGGCAAAAAAAATATTTGTCATTCTGGCGGAAACGGAAGCCAGGATACATAGCAAGGATGTGTACGATATCCACTTTCACGAAGTGGGCGCGGCGGACTCCATCATGGATGTAGCGGGGATTGCTGTTTGTGTGGACCATCTGGGCGTGGAACGCGTGGCGGTTTCTCCTTTGACGGACGGGTGCGGTCATGTCGTCTGCCAGCACGGTCGCTTGCCGGTTCCCGTACCGGCAGTCGCTGACATGGCGGTGCGGTATGGACTGGCGCTGCATATCAGCGATTGTCCGCACGAACTCGTTACGCCGACAGGCATGGCGGCACTGGTTGCCTTAAAAACAGAATCGGCGCCGCCGACAGGCGCCATCCGCCAAATCGGCTATGGCGCCGGAAAGCGCGATCTGGCGCACCCGAACGTTTTGCGCGCCATGATGTTGTCCGCTCCGCAAGTGTCTGCTCAGAGTGACACGGTCTGGGTACTGGAAGCCAATATGGATGACGCGACCGGAGAACAGTTGGGGCTTGCGATGGAGTCGCTGTTTCGGGCAGGGGCGCTGGATGTGCATTACACGCCGGTTTTCATGAAAAAAAATCGTCCGGGCTGGCTCCTGCGCATTATCGCGCAGGAAGCGCTGGTACCCGCGCTGGAAGAAACCGCTTTCCTGGCGACAACGACCATTGGTATCCGGCGATACCGCTGCGAGCGGCGCATTTTGGTGCGGGATATTATTTCCGTGTCATTGCCCTATGGTACGGCACGGGTCAAGCGGTGCCGTCTGGATGACCGCTTGTTCTATCACCCGGAATACGAGAGTGTCAAAGCGCTTTCAGAAAAAACGGGGATGGACTTTGTTGTGTTGATGGATGAAATCAGAAAAAGAGCAGAGGAGGGTAATTATCATGCACATGGCTGATACACTGGTTTCCCCGGTAACCGGGACAGCGATGCTGGCGGTTTCATCCGGGTTGTTGGGATATTCACTGCGAAAGGTGCGCCAGCAGTTTCAGGAGCAGTGGGTTCCCCTGATGGGCGTGATGGGCGCTTTCGTTTTTGCAGCACAGATGATTAACTTCGTCATTCCTGCCACCGGTTCCAGCGGGCATGTGACCGGCATTATCCTGTTGGCGGCCCTGCTGGGACCCTACCCGGCTTTTCTGGTGCTGAGTACGGTACTGGTTTTGCAAGCACTGTTTTTTGCGGATGGCGGTTTGCTCGCCATGGGATGCAACATATTCAACATGGCGTTCTGGGGGTGCTTTATCGCGTATCCCCTCCTTTTCAAGCCGTTGGTTAACGGGCAGTATTCCCGGGGGAGACTGGTTTTGGGGAGCGTCCTCGCCTGCATGGTTTCCGCCCAACTGGGCGCGCTGGGCGTGGTACTGGAAACCCTGGCGTCGGGGATAACGGAATTGCCTTTTTCTACCTTCGCGCTGCTCATGCTGCCCATTCATCTGGCAATCGGGGCGATTGAGGGCGTGTTGACCGCTTGCGTCCTGCTGATTCTCCATCGGGCAGAACCTCGCTTGCTGGCGGGCGGGGAGCAAAAAATCCCTTCCGCTGCCCTGCTCTCCTTTTTGGGGATTTCCGCCGTTTTCATGGGAGGATTCGTGTCGCTGATTGCCTCATCCGCACCGGATGGGCTGGAATGGGCTATCAAGAAGACCTCGGGCGCGACCGATATTCCCGCCACCCATGCCTGGCACGACATCAGCGCGGCCTGGCAGAGCAAAATTGCCGTTTTGCCGGATTACGCTCTGCCGGGCCTGGGAGAGACACTGGGGACCATGCTGTCCGGGGTGTCTGGCGCGTTGTTGACACTCTTTTTGGTGTTGTTGCTGGGTATGCTCGTCATCAGACGGAAGAAAAATGCGGACATTCCGTAAACTGCACGGTTCACAGGCAGACCTGGGGGTGCTGGAATACTGTGCCGACAGGGACGGCTTTCTTCAGCGGTGTCCGGCTACCCTCAAGCTGGCGTTTACGCTGTGCTTTATTCTCATGGTCGTTTCCGTTTCGCGGTACGACTGGCAGACCCTGCTGCCTTTTTTTGCCTATCCGCTGATAGCGCTCCCCCTTGTTGGCATGCCCTGGCGTTTTTTTTTGCAGAGGCTGGTTCTCGTTTTTCCCTTCATCTTTTTTCTGGGGCTTGCCAATGTGTTGAGCGACCAGACGGTCATTCATTATGGGGCGACCGTCAGTTTGCCCGGCGGGGTTGTTTCCTTTGCCGTACTGATTCTGAAAACATTGCTGACGGTGGGTTCTGCCCTGATTTTCATCGCCTGTACACCCATTTATCGTGTGGCGGGTGCCCTGGCGACCTTTCGTGTTCCCTGCCTTTTCGTCATGCAATTTTTGTTGACATGGCGTTATCTGGGAGTGCTGACACGGGAAGCGGGCAACATGGCGGCGGCTTACCACTTGCGGTGCGGCGGCTCAACACGCGGTATCCGGCTTCGTCACTGGGCGCCGCTGACGGCACAGTTTTTGATTCGCTGCATGGACCGCGCGCACAAGGTGCATCAGGCGATGGTATCCCGCCTGTTTGACGCACGGCATATACGCTACGATGCACCGCCCGCACGATTTGCCGACTGGCTGTTGTGGCTGTTTTTGTGTCTGTTGTGCGTTTTTTTTCGTTTGCTTCACTGGTTTTGCCAGGTATTGTTGTCATGATTCGCCTGCGGGAAGTGAGTTTGCGCTATCCCGACGGTCACCTGCCCATCCGGGACCTGAGTCACCACATCCCCGCCGGGCGGCGCACGGCATTGCTGGGCGCCAATGGTGCGGGCAAGACATCCCTTCTGCTGGCGCTGGTGGGGCTGCTCCCCTTGCACGAGGGCAGCGCCCGCATTGCGGATATTCCTCTTGAACCCGCGCGGTATCGGGACATTCGCCAAAAAATCGGGCTGGTTTTTCAGAATCCGGACGACCAGTTTTTTTCCACAAGCGTAGAGAACGATGTTGTCTTTGGTTTGCACAATCTGGGCTTGTCCGCGGCGGAAATTCAGGCGCGTACGACGCGTATTTTGCACGTCATGCAGATAGTGCATCTGCGCGAACGCTCTCCCGGCAGGCTCTCCGGCGGTGAAAAACGGAAAGTGGCGCTGGCGGGGGTGCTGGTAATGGAGCCGGAAATCATTTTGCTGGACGAGCCGACAGCGTATCTTGACCCCCGTTCCCGGCGCGAACTGTGTGACGTATTGCGTGCGTTGCCGCAGACCGTGGTGGTGGCGACACATGATGTAGCCTTTGCAGAGGCACTCTGTTCGCATGCGATGCTCCTGCGTGATGGATGTCTGGTGCAGGCGGGCGAGATGAAGCAGATTTTGGAGGAGGAGGAGCAATTACTACAGTGCGGGTTGTGCTGAAAACGCGGAATGCGGGTGCATGGCGGTGTTACTTCGTCGTTCGCGCGTTCGCCTACCAGCGGAGGGTTGTCTCACGCGCTCACTTCCTTGCGCCTTGCCCTGCCTCCCGCATTCCGCGTTTTCCTGTAAGGGCATCGGGCGAATCGCGGCGTCTCGCTCACTTTCTCGCCTAGCAGCGAGGTATGTCTCGGTCGTTCGCTGCGACGACGCCTTGCGCTTCATCCCGCATTCACCATCTCACAGGGGCAGCTTCCAGTGTTTTTTCGACACCAAATGTCGTTTTTTGGCAACGTTTAGCGCTCATCCGCAAACTAAAGTCAACATCTCACGCTAAAATCGGTCTTATGGATTGAAAATGTCCCCCTCTGAACATGCCAGCCCCCCTTGGGGTACCTTTCGAACGCACTGACCTTACAATTCCGGGAAAAATCATGGAAAAC
>JAISAG010000063.1 GCA_031266815.1 Burkholderiaceae bacterium
GGGGTTATCTCACCGGAAGACGCCATTGCTGCCGGTTTTACCGGTGTTATGCTGCGGGGTTCCGGTGTGGAGTGGGATTTGCGGCAAAAGCAGCCTTATGCGGTATACGACACGCTGGATTTTGCTATCCCTGTCGGGACAAACGGGGATTGTTATGATCGCTATCTGCTTCGGGTGGCGGAAATGCGGCAGTCGAACCATCTCATTCGTCAGTGCGTGGCATGGCTGCGCCAGAACCCGGGGGAGGTGATGGTATCCGACTACAAGGTGTCACCGCCACCGGGAGCGAACAAGAGCGCCGGCATGGCGGAAATGATTCACCACTTCAAATTTTTTTCGGAAGGGTTTTCCCTGCCGGAAGGAGAAGTCTATGCGGCAGTCGAAGCGCCAAAAGGGGAATTCGGGATTTATCTGGTTTCGGATGGCGCGAACAAGCCGTATCGCCTGAAGGTGCGTTCCCCGGGTTTTGTGCATTTGCAAGGACTGGAAAAATTGGTCAAGGGGCATATGATTGCCGATGTCGTGACGGTTATCGGCAACATTGACATTGTTTTTGGTGAGATTGACCGTTAGTGATATGAAAGACGAAGTGATGGTGCTCAGCGACGCGGTGCGGGCGGCAATAGACAGCGAGCGGGAACGGTTTCCCGAAGGGAGAGCGCGTTCTGTCCTGATTTTTGCGTTAACGCGGGTGCAAGATGAGCTGGGCTGGCTTTCTCCCGCCGCCTTGCAGGCGGTGGCGGATTATCTTTTTCTGCCGTTGGTGGCGGTGCATGAGGTTGCCCATTTCTACAGCATGTTCTGCACCCGTCCGGTCGGGCGGCACACAATTCGCGTCTGCACCAGCATGCCTTGCGAGATGGCGGGCGGAAATGTTGCCTTGCGCTATTTGCAGGAAAAACTGGGGATTGCGGTAGGCGAGACGACAAAAGACGGGCAGTTCACCTTGTTTGCCGGAACCTGTATGGGTTCTTGCGGCGAAGGACCGGTCCTTCTGGTGAACAACAAGCGCATGTGCGTTCGGATGTCCAACGACAGGATAGATGCCCTGCTGGAGGAATTGCAGTCATGACTTGCCTGCACGACCGTCACGTCCGCCCGGTTCTCTTTGCCGGGCTGGATGGCGACAACTGGCATTTGTCCGGCTATGCGGCGCGGGGAGGGTATGCCGTTTTGCGGGATATTCTCCATCAGAAGCGCGCTTCGGCGGATATTGTCGCGGAAATTGCCGCATCCGGTTTGCGGGGACGCGGCGGCGCCGCGTTTCCCACGGCGGTAAAGTGGGGACTTTTGCCTGCGGGAGAGAGTACACAGAAATACCTGGTATGCAATGCCGACGAGGGCGAGCCCGGGACTTTCAAGGACAAGGACATCCTGCGTCACAATCCGCATGCGTTAATAGAGGGGATACTGATTGCCGCGTATACGCTGGGCGTGCGCACCGCCTATGTTTACGTGCATGGCGAGATATGGGAGCAGTACCTGCGCCTGAAGCTTGCGGTCCAGGAAGCCCGCGGCGCCGGGTGGGTCGGGTCGGAGAGCGTTTCCTTAATCGAAATCCATGTGCTCCACGGTTTTGGGGCCTATGTGTGCGGTGAAGAGACGGCGTTGTTGGCGTCCATGGAAGGAAAACGCGGGCTGCCGCGCTTTAAACCGCCTTATCCCGTTACGCGTGGGCTGTATAGTCGACCAACCATTGTGAACAATGTGGAAACGCTGGCGCTGATACCCTTCATTCTGGCGATGGGGGGGGAAGCGTATGCATCGCTTGGGCGGGGGCGCAGCAAGGGGACAAAGATCTTTTCCGTATCCGGGGATGTGAACAATCCCGGCAATTACGAAGCGCCGCTGGGAGTCCCTTTTCCCGAATTGCTGGAGCAGGCAGGCGGGATGCGGGATGGCAATGCGCTCAAGGCAGTCATTCCCGGGGGATTTTCCTCACCCATCCTGCCGGCAAAAACGATGATGCAGCTTGACATGGATTACGACGCGCTGGCAGGCGCGGGCTCCGCGCTGGGTTCGGGCGGAGTCATCGTGCTGGATGAAACCCGCTGCCTGTTTCGGGCAATGCAAAACCTGGTCGGTTTTTTTTACGAGGAATCCTGCGGGCAGTGTACGCCTTGCCGTCAGGGGCTGGGGTGGATGTACCGGATTGTCAATCGGCTGGAAGCAGGAGACGGCGCGCCGGAAGATATGGATGCGCTGGCGGTGGTGGCGAGCAATATTCCGGGGATGACATTGTGTGCGCTGGGAGAGTCCGCCGCGCTTGCCGTTAGTGCTTTCCTTGTCCATTTCCGCGCCGAACTGCTGTCGTATCTCGCGCTAAAGCGAACTGTTTTCCCGGGCGAGGTCGCGCATGCCTGAATTTCGGATGGACGGCAGACTGGTTCCGGCGGAGGAAGGGAGTACCGTTCTGGAAGCGATGCTGGCATCGGGCGGGCATATCCCCCATTTTTGCTATCACAAGAAACTGTCCGCTTCGGCTGTCTGTCGGATGTGTCTGGTCGAAGTGGAGGGCAATGACCGCTTGCAGCCAGCCTGCATCCTGCCTGTTTCACCGGGGATGTCGGTGCACAGCCGGAGCGCGCGTGTCCGGCGGGCGCAGAAGGCCGTCATGGAATTTCTCCTGCGGGACCACCCGCTGGATTGTCCCGTCTGCGACCAAGGGGGCGAATGCCTTTTGCAAGAGGTTTCGCTATCGTACGGGCATGACCGCACCCTTGTGCGGACAGAGCCGGATGCCGCTCCCCTGCATTTTGTGCCGGACTGGGGGCCTCTGCTGTCTGCTGAAGGGATGGCGCGGTGCATTCACTGCACCCGTTGCATTCGCTTTGGCGAGGAGGTGGCTGGCACGGCGGAACTGGGTGTGTTTGATCGCCTGCCAGGTCGTCCCGCAGTACGAGCTATTCCCGGCAAGGCGTTGCATTCGCCGCTTTCTGGAAACCTGATTGACGTTTGTCCCGTCGGGGCGCTGACATCCAAACCGTTTCGTTTTGGCGCGCGTCACTGGGAGCTGACGAACCGGTATGCTGTCAGCCCGCACGACAGCCTGGGTGCGAACTTGTGTGTGCAGACGCGCCACCATCAGGTCATGCGGGTATTGCCTTGGGAGAACGAGGCAATCAACGAGTGCTGGCTGTCTGATCGGGATCGTTTTTCCTGCGAGGCGCTGGGCGACGAAAGTCGTTTGACCCATCCCTTAATCAAACAGGACAACCGCTGGCTCAAAACCGACTGGCAAACGGCGCTGCGCTATGTGGCGCACGGGCTGGACAATATCCGCGCGAACCACGGTGCGGACGCGCTGGCTTCCTTGACATCGCCGCAGGCGACGCTGGAGGAAATGTTTCTCTTGCGCAAGCTGACGCATGCGCTGGGGTCCGGCAACATGGATTTTCGGACACGGCAGTCTGATTGTTCGTTGGATGGGCGCATCATCCCGTGGCTGGGCATGTCCGTAGAGGAAATTGACAAGCTGGACAGCGCGCTGGTGGTGGGTTCTTTCCTGTTGGAGGAACACCCGCTTTTGGCGGTGCGCTTCCGGCGCGCGGCAAGGCGTGGGGCGCAAATCAGCCGTTTGTGCGCCAGCGGGGAGGATTGGCACATGCCCGTTGCTCACAACCTTTTGCTCCCCCCGTCACACTGGCTTGCCGCTCTGGCATGCATCATGCAGGCGGTTGCGCGCCGAAAGGGCTGTGCACTGCCGACAGGGTTTTCATCTGCTTCGCCGATAGTGCGCGATGGACAGTCCATCGAACAGGAAGCGGATGCCGTTGCTGCCACGCTTTTGCAGCCAGGCTGCCATGCCCTGTTTCTGGGGCACGCTGCCAGCAGGCACCCCGACATGGCGCTTCTTCACACGGCTTGCGAGTGGCTGGGCCAACAGACAGGAGCGCGCCTGGGGCATCTGGTCGAAGGTGCCAACGCGGTGGGCGGACATTTTGTCGGATTGCTGCCTTCCCGTCGACGTCCGCTGCTTGAAGAAGCGCATATCCGGGCATGGCTGATTTTGCACGCGGAACCCGAATACGACATGGCGGATGGCGCACGGGCAAAGCGCATCGTGTCCGGCGCGGACATGGTAGTGGTTATGTCTCCGTTCCGGCACAGCGAGGATGTAGCGGACGTCATGCTTCCCTGTTCGCCGTTTACGGAAACTTCCGGTACTTATCTCAACTGTGCCGGAGTAAAGCAGCGTTTTCACGGCGCGGTCAGACCGCTTGGGCAGACCCGTCCGGCGTGGAAAGTCTTGTGCGCACTGGGCAGTTTGCTTGGGCAGGACGGCTGGACATACGACAGCAGCGAAGCGGTTCATGATGCCATACCGGAAATGGCGGACGGGCGCTGGACTTCCCGCCTAAACAACCTGACCGGTGAGTTGCCCGTTTTCCGCGAAAGTCGCGGGGAAGGGCTGGAGCGCATCAGCGAGGTACCGCTGTATCATGCTGATGCCATTGTCCGGCGCGCACGGGCGTTGCAGGAGACAGAATCGGCGCGGGATGATTCCATTGCGTTGCCGGTGTCGTTCTGCCAGCAGGAGGGAATTACGGCGGGAATGCGTGTTGCAATCTCACAAGAAGGGAAAACCCTCTTCCTGCCCGCTGTGCCATCCGCCCATCTGCCGGATGGCGTGGTGCGCATTTCGGCCTCGCATCCTGCCAGCGCGGCGCTGGGGGCACTGTGGGGGCATGTTACCGTGAGGCGCGCATGAGCGATTTCCTTGAGGCGGGGCTCAGGCAGATTCACGGATACGGAAATGCGCTGTTTGGCGAATTCTGGGAGGTGAGCTGGCTGATGTTCAGGCTGTGCGTCGTCCTCTTCGCCGTTCTGACGCTGGCGACATTTTTGACGTACTGGGAACGTCGGCTGGTTGCCTGGATGCATGTGCGCGTCGGCCCCAACCGCACGGGGCCTGCGGGGTTGCTGCAACCGGTGGCGGACGGCATCAAGCTGCTGCTCAAGGAGATCATTGTCCCGACAGGGGCGGATAAAAAACTCTTTTACCTGGCGCCGGTCATTTGTGTGGCTCCCGCGCTGGCGGCATGGGCAGTCATTCCTTTCGGGGCAGACATGGCGCTCGCCCCTGTCAATGCCGGTGTACTATTCCTGCTGGCGATTACGTCCATCGGGGTGTATGGCGTTATCGTTGCTGGTTGGGCGTCCAATTCGGCGTACGCCCTTCTCGGCGCCATGCGCGCCGCGGCGCAGATGGTTTCTTTCGGCATTCCGATGGGGCTGATTGTTGCCACAGTGCTGATGATATCGGGCAGCCCCGATTTGTCCGATATCGTTCGCGCGCAGGACAGGGGGCTGTTCGCCGGTATGGGGCTGGGGTGCCTGTCGTGGAACTGGCTGCCGCTCCTCCCGTTGTGTGTAATATTCATCGCGTGCAGTATGGCGGAAACCGCACGGCATCCCTTCGATGCCGTAGAAGGAGAGTCCGAAATTGTGGCCGGGCATATGGTGGAATATTCCGGCATGGCGTTTGCCCTGTTTTTTCTGGCGGAATATGCCAACATGACCTTGCTGTCCGCGGTGACCGTCCTTTTTTTCTTTGGCGGGTGGCTACCGCCGGTTGATCTTGCCATCCTGCATGCGGTTCCCGGGTGGATGTGGCTTGGCATCAAAACCCTGTTGCTGGTTTGCCTCTTTATCTGGGTCAGGGCGACTTTCCCCCGTTACCGTTACGACCACACGATGCGTCTCGGATGGAAGGTGTTTTTACCTGTTACACTGGGCTATTTTGTCCTGATTGCCTGCTGGATGCAGACACCATGGAATATATGGCATTAGGCGGCAGAGGAAACGCATGAAAATGATGCGGCGCTTTCTCGCCCGGTTTTTGCTGCTAGAGTTGTTCAAGGGGTTGTGGGTGACTTGTCGATACCTGTTTCTGCCGAAAATAACCGTGCAGTACCCGGAAGAAAAAACACCCCTCTCTCCCCGCTTCAGGGGAATGCACGCCTTGCGCCGTTACCCCGATGGGTCGGAGCGATGCGTTGCCTGCAAATTGTGTGAGGCGGCCTGTCCCGCAGCGGCCATTACCATTGAGTCTGTGGAAAGGGAAGGAAAGAGAGTGGCGGCGCGCTACGATATTGACCAGACGAGATGCATTTTTTGCGGTTTTTGCGAGTCTGCCTGTCCGGTGGGAGCAATTGTGCACACACGCCTGTTCGAATATACCGCTGAAAAGAGGTGGGACCTCTGTTTCACCAAAAAGGAATTACTGGCGGTGGGAGACCGTTATGAAAAAGAAATCGCTGCGGCGAAAGAAGCGGATGCCCCGTATGGCGGCATGTGACGAATCATGAATATGTCATCCATCCTGTTTTACCTGTTTTCCTTCATCCTTTTGCTTGCCGCGTTTCGGGTGATTACGGCGCCGAATCCGGTTCATGCCGCCTTGTATCTGGTGTTGTCCTTTTTTTCCGCCGCCGCCCTCTGGATTTTGCTGTCGGCGGAGTTTCTTGCCCTGGTCCTGATACTGGTTTATGTTGGCGCCGTGATGGTGCTGTTCCTGTTTGTGGTCATGATGTTCAACCTGGGTGCGCCCATATCCCGTGCGCACATCAGGCGGAATGCCGTAGTTGCCATTCCGGTCGGCATACTCGTCGCGGTGGAAATGATTGCGGTGCTGGTGCGATATCTCCATGTGCAGGCGGCACCCGCGTCTGTGGACATCGGTCGTATGGCGGAACTGGGCCGGTTGCTGTACACGGAATACCTGTACGCCGTTGAAATCGCGGCGGCAATCCTGCTGGTCGCCATGGTGGCTGTCGTCGCGCTGACCGCCCGACCGCGCCAGGGCGGCGCGCAGTACACCCCGGCAGATGAAGCGGTACGGGTCGACAGCCGGACGCGGATACGGCTGGTTGACCTGCGGCGTTCCCCCGGCGGGCAGAAGGGAGAAGAGCCATGACGCTGTCGCTGGCGCACTACCTGATACTGGGCGCACTGCTGTTTTCCATTTCGGTGGTGGGTATTTTCCTGAACTACCGGAACCTGCTGGTTTTACTGATGTCCATTGAATTGATGCTGCTGGCAGTCAATCTGAATTTCGTCGCCTTTTCCCGTTATCTGGGTTCTGCGGACGGTCAGATTTTTGTTTTCTTCATCATGACGGTCGCGGCGGCGGAAACCGCAATCGGCCTGGCGATTCTGCTGGTGTTGTTCAGGCAGCGCCGCACGGCGTCGTCGGAAGTCCTGAACCAGTTGAAAGGATAGCAGGAGACATGGAACCCGCCGTGATACCTTTCGTGTTGCCCTTAATACCCCTGTTGCCGCTGGCGGGCGCGCTTCTCATCGGTCTGCCCGGTACCATCCTGCCGGGCAGACGCGTTGGCAGGCGGGCAGTGTGGGGCCTTGTCGTTGCCAGCCTCCTGCTTTCCTTTGCATGCTCGCTGTATCTCCTGCCGGGGGTAGCGGACGGCAGCCGTTTTTATCAGCGGCTGTATCTGTGGGGCAATGTGGGGTCCGTGCCGGTGGAAATCGGTTTCATGGCGGACAAAGTCGTTGCCATCATGATAGTGGTTGTAACACTGGTCTCCCTGCTGGTATCCATCTACGCGCTGGAATACATGCGGGAGGAGGCAGGATACCACCGCTTTTTCGCACTCCTCCTGTTTTTTGTCTTTGCCATGTTGCTGCTGGTCATGTCCGGCAACTTGCTGCAGTTGTTTTTCGGGTGGGAGGCGGTCGGGCTGGCATCCTACCTGCTCATCGGTTTTTGGGGAGAGAAGCCTGCTGCCGCTGCCGCCAGCCTGAAAGCCTTTCTGGTCAACCGCTTGGGCGATGTGGGGTTTATCGTCGGCATCGGTATCCTTTTTTCTTACGCGGGTACCTTGCAGTACAACGACATTTTCCGCCTGCGCGAATTCCTGACGCAAACGACCCTGCCCGGAACAGACTGGTCTGTGCTGACTGTCGCCTGCCTGTGTCTCTTCGCGGGGGTGATGGCAAAGTCGGCACAATTCCCCCTGCACATCTGGCTGCCCGATTCCATGGAAGGGCCCACGCCGGTTTCTGCGCTGATTCACGCAGCGACGATGGTCACCGCCGGTATTTTTGTGGTGCTGCAACTGCATCCCCTGTTTGAGTTGTCTGGCACAACCCTCTCACTCATGCTTCTGACGGGGACGGTGACGGCCCTTCTTATGGGCGCGGTTGCCGTGGTCAAGCACGACATCAAACAGATTATCGCTTATTCCACCCTGTCGCAATTGGGGTATATGACGGCGGCACTGGGCGTCTCTGCCACGGCGGCTTCCTTTTTTCATCTGGTGACACATGCCTTTTTCAAGGCACTGCTTTTTCTGGTCGCAGGTTCTGTCATACTGGGCATGAACCACGATCAGGACATTCGTCACATGGGCGGATTACGGCGCGACATGCCGTGGACCTGCTGTGCGGCGTGGGTGGCGGCGCTTTCTTCGGTCGGTTTCCCCTTCCTTTCCGGCTTTTACTCGAAGGAAAGCATCCTGTCGGCATTGGCGCACGCCCCTCTTCCCGGCGCAGGACTGGCGTATGGGGCGCTGCTTCTGACCGTTTTTATCACGGCGGTATATACTTTCAGGCTCCTTTTTGTAGTTTTTCACGGAGAGACGCGGTTTGACGGCCCTTATCCGGTCGTGACGCCCGATGGCGCAACAACGGAGGTGGGGCTGCCCGCTGCGGAAAAGCCGCGCGAAGCGCCACGGATGATCCTGCTCCCGCTGGGGCTTCTCGCCCTGCCATCTGCGTTGTGGGGGATTGCCGCGGAAGGGTTTTCCCGGCACGCCGCTGCAGGTCCGGGAGGATTGTTGCTGGCGATGGCGCAAGAAGCGCTTTTTGCGCCAGCCGTCTGGCTGATGGGTGCAGGTATACTGCTGGCATGGTATTGCTACGTTGCCAATCCCGCTCTGCCCGGCAAGCTAGCGGGCATATGCCGGCCTTTGCACGCGCTGCTTAAGGAACATTATTACTTCGATGCGGTAGATGCGGCGGTCTGTGCGGGCAAGCGGGGGATGGCCCGGCTTTCGGCGCACCTGACCGCCTTGTCGGCGCATGGAGAGCACCTGATTGCCCGTGCGGCATTTGCGCTGGGGAAAGCCCTGTGGCGGGCAGGAGATGTGCGCCTGATTGATGGCGTGATGGTCAATGGCAGCGCCTGGCTGGTCTGCCAGTGCGCGAAAGTCGTTCGGCGCACGCAATCCGGCTACCTGTACCATTACGCATTTGTGATGATTGCCGGTCTGCTCTGTCTGTTGCTTTACCTCGTTCCGGCGGGCTTTGCATAGAAACGAACACACCATGTCTTTTCAAACACTGCCCTGGTTGAGCCTGTCCATCTGGTGCCCGATTGTTTTCGGGAGTCTTGTCCTGCTGTCCCGAAAAAAAGTCCGGCTGGCGCGCGGGCTGGCACTGCTGGGCGCACTGCTGTCCTTTCTGGTGACTTTGCCCTTGCCGACAGAATTCGATGCCGGGGCGCATGGTATCCAGTTTGCCGAAAGAGGCGCATGGATAGCCCGTTTTCATGTGGATTATTTTTTGGGTGTTGACGGACTTTCCCTGTGGTTTGTTGTCCTGACCGCCTTTATTTCCTGCGTGGTCGTCGTTTTTGCCTGGCGCGCCGAAATACCGGATATTGCCGCGTACCTGGGGGCGTTCCTGATACTGTCCGGTTTGATGACAGGTGTTTTCTCTGCGCTGGATGGTTTGCTCTTCTTTGTGTTTTTTGAAGCGACCCTGATACCCATGTTTATCATCATTGGCGTGTGGGGCGGAGAAAAACGAATATTTGCCGCGTTCAAATTCTTCCTTTATCCCTTTTTCGGTTCGCTGTTCATGCTGGTGGGTATTATTTACCTCTACCTGCAAACCGGGACTTTCAATATTCTCGACTGGCACACGTTCCCGCTTGATTTGCCCGTGCAGGTTGCGCTCTTTGTCGGCTTCATTCTGGCGTTTGGCATCAAATTGCCTATGTGGCCGGTGCACACCTGGTTGCCCGATGCGCATGTGGAAGCCCCGACAGAAGGTTCTGTCGTCCTTGCCGCCATTATGCTGAAGCTGGGTGCTTTCGGTTTTGTGCGGTTCATTCTGCCCATTGTGCCGGATGCCTGCCGTCTTTTGGCGGATTACCTTATCGGTCTGTCGCTGGTCGCCATCCTCTACATCGGGATGGTTGCGCTGGTGCAGAAAGACCTCAAAAAACTGGTGGCGTATTCCTCCATCGTGCACATGGGCTTTGTGACCCTGGGATTTTTTCTGTTCGAGACCGTTTCCGTGGAAGGCGCGCTGGTGCAAATGGTGTCGCACGGCATCATCTCTGCGGCGCTCTTTTTGTGCATCGGCATTTTGTATGACAGGACACACTCCCGCGACATGGACAGCTATGGCGGGCTGATCCACACCATGCCGCGTTTTGCCGTCCTGTTCATCCTCTTTGCTCTGGGAAACTGCGGCTTGCCGGGTACATCCGGCTTTATCGGCGAATTGCTGGTGATTATCGGCGCGGTGCAATCGAACCTCTGGATTGGGGTGCTGACCGCTTCCGCCCTGCTTTTGGGCGCCGCCTATTCCCTGTGGATGGTCAGACGGGTCGTCATGGGTCCTGCACGGGAGGGGCTGACCGATCTTGTC
>JAISAG010000091.1 GCA_031266815.1 Burkholderiaceae bacterium
CGGGTCGCCGCCGTGAGGGACGAGCCGGCCGTGACACAATCCCAGCAGCGGCTCTACCTGAACAAGGGGATGGTGCTGATCGATACGCCGGGGTTGTTGTGGCCCAAAATTCATTATCCTGATGACGGACTGATGCTGGCGGCGAGTCACGCAGTCGGGGTGAACGCGCTCATTGAGGAAGAGGTGGCGATTTTCCTTGCCGGCATACTGCTGGCGCGCTATCCAGGGTTGTTGCTTGCGCGGTATGGCATGGATTTTACGGGGCTGGATGCGGCTGGGGTGCTTGAGTCGCTTGCTGTGAGACGGGGCATGAAACTGAAAGGGGGATATCCTGATATGGAGAAGAGTTCCCGCACATTACTGCAGGATTACCGCGGCGGTGCGCTGGGACGTATCAGTCTGGAGACGCCGCTTACGCGGCAAGCCATGGTAGCTGTTTTCGAGGAAAAATCCCGTCAGGACAGCGAATGTTCGTTGTGATTGGGCGCAAAGATGCGGGTACGAGGTAAAATGCCTCCTTTCGTCGCGGGAAGAATCAAATGAAACCGATTGCGCCAGGCACCGTTGTTTTCCATCGTTACCGCGGCTACGGGGTGCTCATGGCTGTCAATTTGCTGACAGGCTGGGTCTCCGTTCGTTTTGGCAGCGAGCAACGGTGTATTGACTTATGCCTTTCTTCCGACGAGTTGCAATACGCCAATGGAGAACCTATCCTCTTCCGACGGGAAGCCCCGGACAGAATGCCGCAAGCGCGACTGATGGCAATGATGCGGTGCCTACATCAGGGAGGGTATCAACGGTTGTATTTGTATGTCTGGCCCCAGCCATCCGGTATGCATTGGCGGTGGCACCTTTTTGCCGGAAGGCGCGACTGGATACAGCGTCCCTGGCGCGAGGGGTGGTATGGGTCCGGCAGTGATTACGCTTTCAATCCCGTTATGGGGTGGGGCGATTCTCCCGGCGCGACCAGTGATGAGCTGATAGAGGCTTTGGCGCGCTTTGATCCGGATGGTTTAGCGCAGGCATTGGGCAAGGACGAGGAGCATACCGGATGGTTCGCCGGGGTGTGTGACGCACTTTTGCCCGGATACACGTATTCCATGGGAGGGATGCCCGGACACGGTTTTGGGGGTTCCCTTCCCGTCCACCCGGTTCGGACCAGCCTGAAAGCGTATGACGGTGCTGCGCTGTCGTGGCCGCCGGGCTGGAGAAATATGTTCCGGTGGAGAAGGGAAAGCCAGCCTTGCCGTCATTTGCTGATGATTTGATTTGTGCCGGGGTGGACGGATGAGCGAGGGGGTCGCTTTGCACGTCGTCGCAACGGGCGGCACATTCGACAAGCGCTATAACGCTATTGAGGGCGTACTGGATTTCGGCGAGAGTCACGTTGCAGCGATGCTGAACAGAGCGCGTGTGGATTTGCGCTCTGTTACGCTTGAGGTGCTGCCCTTGATGGATTCGCTGGATATGCGGGATGCGGATCGCCAGCGGATTGTTTCCGCCTGTAGCCGCGCGCGCGGGAGCGCCATTCTGATTATCCACGGGACAGACACCATGCAAGAGACAGCGGCAGCACTGGCATCTGCCGTGCCAGGAAAAACAATTGTGCTGACAGGGGCCATGGTGCCCTACGAGGTGGCGGAATCAGATGCGCTTTTTAATCTGGGGTTTGCTTTCGGTGCGGCGAAGTGGCTTGTGCCCAACGTGTACATTGCGATGAATGGTCGGGTTTTTAGCTGGGATAATGTCCGCAAAAACCGCCTCGTGGGGCGCTTCGAGCCCAAAAAATAAATGAGATGATATTTCCGGAGGGGGTATGAATGTTGTGATTCTGGCGGCAGGGATGGGTAAGCGCATGCGCTCGGATTTGCCGAAAGTGCTGCATTTGCTTGCAGGAAAGCCTCTTCTGTCTCACGTGCTTGAAACGGCGCGAAAGCTTCCCTCTTCACGCTTGTTCGTGGTTTACGGGTATGGAGGGGAACAGGTTCCGGGCAGCTTGCCAGCAGCAGATGTGACTTTTGTCCGCCAGGAGCCGCAACTGGGGACAGGGCACGCCGTGATGCAGGCAGCATCCCGGTTGGACAACGCCATGCCCACGCTGGTGCTGTACGGAGATGTGCCGCTGATTGCGACAGCAACCTTGCAACGTCTCGTTCACTCGGCCGAAGCGGACAAACTGGCGCTGCTGACCACGCATTTGAGGGATCCAGCGGGCTATGGGCGTATTGTGCGGGAAGGAGAGAAAATCCTTCGTGTTGTGGAAGAAAAAGATGCCAGTGCGAATGAAAGAGCGATTACAGAGGTCAATACGGGCATTTTGATCGCGCCAACAGTTTTGCTGAAGCAGTGGCTGCACCGTTTGTCGAACCGGAACGCGCAGCAGGAGTATTATCTGACGGATATCGTCGCGCAAGCTTCTGCGGACGGCATTTCCATTGTGTCGGCGCAGCCGGATTCCGAATGGGAAGTCCTGGGAGTTAACAGCAAGGGGCAGTTGGCGGAGCTGGAGCGTCGTTATCAACGTCATCTGGCAGATACCTTGATGGAGGCGGGCGTGTCGCTGGCAGACCCCGCCCGGATTGATGTGCGCGGTACGCTACAGTGTGGGCGCGACGTATACATTGACGTGAATTGTGTTTTTGAGGGAGAGGTTGTGCTGGGCGATGGCGTATCGGTTGGTCCCAATTGTTACATGCGCGATACGCGGGTGGATGCGCAGGCAGAAATCAGACCTTTTTGCCACATTGACGGAGCGGCTATCGGTGCGGGCGCCTTGATTGGTCCTTACGCGCGTTTGCGTCCAGGGTCAAGCCTGGGCGAATCCGTACATATCGGTAATTTTGTCGAGGTAAAAAACAGTCATATCAACGCGTACAGCAAGGCGAATCACCTCGCCTATGTAGGGGACGCGGTTGTTGGCAGTCAGGTCAATATCGGTGCGGGGGCGATCACCTGCAACTATGATGGGGCAAACAAGCATCAAACCGTGATAGAGGATGGCGCCTTTATCGGAACCAATTGCGAGTTGGTTGCGCCCGTTCGGGTGGGCAGTGGTGCGACGATCGGCGCTGGCACAACGCTGACAAAGGACGCTCCTCCCGGTTCGCTGACAATTTCGCGCGGGAAGCAGACGACCATCAATCACTGGAAGCGTCCCGCCAAAAAGGAGTAACGCTGTTTCCGGGAGGCATCTGCCCTCCGTGATGTGGTTTGCGCACGCATGCGTTGCTTTATCGGCGTTCCGTGTGTAGTATGCGCTTGTGGAGTCGTGTTCGAACCGGGGTGTACGGGTGTCCCGTGCAGTCTTTGGCAGATATTGTGCTACCGTGGCGTGACAGAGGCAGTTGGGCTGTCGGCGTGTGAAGGAAAGGAATAGATATGGCGACAAAAGCAAGAAAGACGAGTCAGAGAGCGAAGCCGGCTCAGAAAGCGAAACCGCTGTCTCCGGTGTTGTTACGAAAAATGGATGCGTATTTTCGTGCTTCCAATTACCTGTCGGTCGGGCAGATTTATTTATATGACAATCCCTTGCTTCGGCAACCGCTGAAATCGGAGCATGTCAAACCGAGGCTGTTGGGACATTGGGGGACTTCACCCGGATTGAATTTTGTCTATGTTCATTTAAACCGGATCATCAAACAGTATGATCTGAGCATGATTTATGTGACGGGACCGGGGCACGGGGGCCCCAGTCTTGTTGCGCATACCTATCTGGAGGGGTCATACAGCGAGTTTTATCCCAATATTTCACAGGATGAGCAAGGCCTGAAGAGGTTGTTTACGCAGTTTTCATTCCCTGGCGGTGTGCCGAGCCACGTTGCTTCGGAAACGCCTGGTTCCATCAATGAAGGGGGAGAACTGGGGTATTGCATATCTCATGCGTACGGCGCCGCTTTTGACAATCCTGACCTGATTGTGGCATGCGTGGTTGGCGATGGTGAGGCGGAAACAGGGCCGCTGGCGACGAGTTGGCACTCCAATAAATTCCTGAACCCGAAGTACGATGGCGCGGTGTTGCCCATCCTGCACCTGAATGACGGAAAAATTGCCGGTCCGACAGTGCTGGCGCGGATTCCGCACGATGAATTGGATGCGCTTTTCCGCGGATACGGGTACAAGCCTTATGTAGTTGATTACGATGAGGAAAGCGGTAATACCGCCGCCTTGCACCAAAAGATGGCCGCGACCTTAGATGAGGTGGTCGCGGAAATTCGCGGTATCCAGTCGCGTGCGCGCCAGAAAGGATTGGACGCGCGTCCCCGCTGGCCCATGATCATCATGCGCACACCCAAGGGATGGACAGGCCCCTCGGTGGTAGATGGTCTGAAAGTGGAAGGTTCTTTCCGCTCCCATCAGGTACCGGTATCGGAAACCAAAACGAACAAGGATCATCGCAAGATACTGGAAAGCTGGTTGAGAAGTTATAAACCGGAAGAACTGTTCGACACGACGGGTCGGTTATTGCCGGAATTGCAGGAACTGGCTCCCAAGGGGGATCGCCGTATGGGGTCGAATCCTCATGCCAATGGCGGTGTCCTGTTGCGCGATTTGCGCATGCCGGATTTCCGCAGTTACGCCGTTGATGTGCCGACGCCCGGTAGCGTGGTCGCAGAAGCGACACGTATACAGGGCAGGATGATCCGGGATGTGATTACGCTGAATGCGGAGTCTCGCAACTTCCGCGTCTTTAGCCCGGACGAAACCGAATCCAATCGGTGGGGTGCCGTGTTCGAGGCAACAGATCGCTGCTTGGTTGCTGAAATCAAGAAAGACGATTATCAGATATCACACGATGGTCGCATCATGGAAATGTTGTCGGAACACCAGTGCGAGGGGTGGCTCGAGGGGTATATCCTGACGGGGCGTCACGGCTTCTTTTCGTGCTATGAAGCGTTCATCCACATCATTGATTCCATGTTCAACCAGCACGCCAAGTGGCTTGAGGTCACTCGCCATATCCCCTGGCGTCGCCCGGTCGCTTCGCTGAACTATCTGTTGACATCGCACGTGTGGCGACAGGACCACAACGGGCTTAGTCACCAAAACCCGGGGTTCATGGATATTGTCATGAACAAAAAAGCGGATATCACCCGCGTTTACCTGCCTCCTGACACCAATACTTTGCTGTCGGTAACCGACCACTGTTTGCGCAGTCGGCACCGTATCAACGTGATTGTGGCAGGAAAGCAACCCGCGTTGCAGTATCTGGATATGGAGTCGGCCATCAAGCATTGCACGGCTGGGGTGAGTATCTGGGAGTGGGCGAGCAACGACAGGGGGTACGAGCCGGATTTGGTCATGGCCTGCTGTGGTGATATCCCCACGCTGGAAACCCTGGCAGCAGTCAAGATTTTACGTGAGCATTTCCCTGATCTGAGAGTGCGCGTTGTCAATGTTGTTAACCTGATGACCATGCAGCAGCCGAGCGAGCATCCCAACGGGTTGTCAGACAAGGAATTCGACTCGCTGTTTACAACAGACAAGCCTGTCATTTTTGCCTATCACGGGTATCCCTGGCTGATTCACCGCCTGACGTATCGCCGTACCAACCACAGGAATATGCATGTGCGGGGTTACAAGGAAGAGGGAACGACGACAACACCGTTTGACATGGTTGTTATGAATGACCTGGATCGCTACCATCTGGTCGGTGATGCGATTGACCGGACGCCGTCGCTGTCCGCCAGGGCGGCGTATACCAAGCAGTGGTTACGCGACAAACTGGTCGAGCACAAGGCATATGTTTCGCAGTATGGCGAGGACCTGCCCGAGATTCGCGACTGGAAGTGGACAGACTGATTTTCCGCTTTGTTTCAGCGTATTGCCGGGGAGCCTTCCGCTCCCCGGTTTTTTTTGTGATTTTCCCCGGCGAACCGGGCGTAGCCTTTCGCGCGAATCAGGCAAGCGGGGCACTGGGCGCACCCGAATCCCCATTCGTGCCGTTCGTGGCGTTCCCCGAGATAGCAGGTGTGCGTTTTTTCCCGGATGATGTTGACAAATGGCGTGCCACCCAGCGCGTATGCCAATTCCCATATTTGTGCCTTGCTTTTCCACATGAGCGGGGTTTCAATGTACAGGGAACTTGCCATGCCAAGGTTCAGTGTCTGCTGCAGCGACTTTAGCGTGTCATGGCGGCAGTCGGGGTAGCCGGATGAATCGGTTTCGCACATTCCTCCGACGAGAGCGCCCAGCCCTCGACGATAAGCCAGCATGGCGGCCGTGGTCAGGAATATCAGGTTGCGTCCGGGAACGAATGTGGAAGGCAGCCCGTTTCCCATCAACACGATCTCCGTTTCGCGGGTGAGCGCTGTGTCGGACAATTCGGCGATGAACGGGAGTTTGACGATATGGTCTTCGCCAAGCCGCTGTTTCCAGTCGGGAGAAAGCTGGCGCAACGCCTCCTGTATGTGCGGGCGCACCGTCATCTCAACATGGTGGCGCTGCCCGTAATCAAAACCGATGGTTTCTACCCGCTCGTACAGGGAAAGCGCCCAAGCCAGGCACGTCGTGGAATCCTGCCCTCCGCTGAACAAAACGAGCGCGCTGCGGGGGTACGGCTTCGACGCATCCATTCCAGCGTACCCTGCTATGGGGTTGTCACGGGTGTGATTTTTCTGATGACTTGTTCCAGACGGTAATTGTCCTTTTCATCTGTAATGATGAGCTGAGCCGGGTACCAGTCGTGATCAGGCGTTAGCCATATTTCGACATTTTTCCCTTTGGCGGCGCGTTTTTCCAGATGAATGGTTTCAAGGTTGCCCAATGGCGTAACCAAGGTTTCGGATCCGACAACACGGATTTCCCACGTGTCAATCCGGCTACGGTTTATGACCGGAATCCGCAGCGAGTTTCCCGCCCGGAATCGTTCTGGTGCGGCGCGTGCCATGGATACCAGTTGCCACACGACGCTGGCTCTGTCCTGCAAGCCTTTTTCAAGAGGGAGCGTTTTCTGCTTTTCAGACAGGGTCAGTGTATTACGGGCGTAATCGAAATTTGTCTGTGTTTCTTCCTTGCGGCGTCTTTTTTCCTTGAAGCGCTCGGGGAGCAGAAAGTAGGCATCCCGGTGACCGCTGCTGGTGGTATCCAGCATCTTCCCGAGCAGGTTGGCGTACGCACTGGTCTGAATGGTGTAACGATTCCCCTGGTTCTTCCACACAATGCTGGAGTGCCCGCCAATACTCATGGCAGCGTACTTCAGCCTGATGTAGTACGTCAACTCGACCGATGGGGGAGGCGAGAGGGTTGTGCGGGGAGAGGAAGATTGCGCGAATGGCGTGTTTGCAGCGACAATCAGCGATATACTGACGAGGAGGGGAAATAGCCAACGGGTATTGTACGAGGGGGGTCGGTTCATTTCTTTTGCTCACTTTCCGGGCAGAGGATCGGGAAGCGCAGGACAGTGCTCCCACAAGCGACCATCTTACATCACATTGTTTTTCCGAAAGAAGGATATGACGTTCTTCACCAAAAAAATTTGTGGGCGTGACGAACTCGCCAAAAGGGTTGCCGCCCTGCCCCGGTTGGTGGTGGCGACGAACGGCGTGTTCGATATCTTGCACAGAGGGCACGTCACCTACCTTGCCAGAGCGAGGGCGCTGGGCGCGTCACTCGTTGTCGCCGTTAATACCGACGATTCCGTGCGGCGACTCGGGAAGGGTGATGACCGTCCGGTCAATCCCTGCGATGATCGCATGGCTGTTCTCGCGGCACTGGCATCGGTGGACCTGGTTGTGCCGTTTGACGAGGATACCGCTCTTAATGTTGTCCGGATAATTGTGCCCGATGTTTACACCAAGGGAGGAGACTACAATGCGGCAAGTACGCCCGAAGGGATGGATGTCCTTTCTGGCGGGAGGCATGTGGTGTCTATTCCTTTTGAGCATGATCGTTCGACGACCGCTATTCTGGAGAGGATTCGGCACGCCAGGCTGAAACAGGCGTGCTGATTACACCGTTTTTCGGCGGCAGAATGGAGATGGGCACTTCTCCCTTGCAAAGCGGCGAGCAGGTCGCTTCGACATCCGCGGAGGATGGTGTGTGTCGCGACAACTGCCCGAAATCAAAGAGTTGCCTGTCCATCAGGTGGGAGGGGGCGACGGAAGAGAGTGCCGAGAAAATGTTTTCAACTCGCCCCGGAAACTGTTTTTCCCACTCGTGTATGAGTTGCTTCATCTGAGCGCGTTGCATGTTGGGGGTCCCTCCGCAGAAATTGCATGGAATGACGGGGAACTGCCGCAGGCTTGCAAATTGGGCGAGGTCACGCTCTTTTACGTATGCCAGGGGGCGGATGACGATATGTTTTCCGTTGTCCGACTTCAATTTTGGAGGCATCCCCTTGATTCTGGCGCCGAAAAAGAGATTGAGGAAAAACGTTTCGAGAATGTCGTCGCGATGGTGTCCCAGCGCAATCTTGCTCGCGCCGATTTCATCCGCAACGCGGTACAGGATGCCGCGACGCAGGCGCGAGCAAAGTGAGCACGGGGTCTTCCCTTCGGGCACCAGTCGCTTGACGATGCGGTAGGTGTTTTCCCGCACAATGCGAAAGGGAATGTCGCGATGCGCCAGATAATCCGGAAGGATGTCTTCGGGAAATCCGGGTTGTCCCTGATCCAGGTGGACAGCGACAACATCAAAGTGGACGGGAGCCCGCGCCCGCAGTGTGAGCAAAAGGTCAAGCAGTCCGTAGCTGTCTTTCCCGCCGGAGAGGCAGACCATGACCTTGTCGCGGTCATGGATCATGTCAAAGTCGGCGATAGCCTGCCCCGTCTGTCGGCACAGGCGTTTGAGCAATTTGTTGCTTTCTGTTCCTGCTTTTCTGGCTTGTCTGCGCGTTGTCATGGAGATTCGCTGATGAGAAAAATTTCAACGCCAATACTTTCCGCGTTTGCGTAGACATCCGGCTTTTCTGTCGAAACGCGAACGGCGCGAATGCTGGTTCTATGCGACAGCAGTTGCCGGGCGATACCGTCACAAAGGGTTTCCTGAAGGTTGATGTGTTCTTTCGTGCCGATATTGTCCAGCACATCACGGATGAACGCATAATCAATCACTTCCGTGATGTCATCGTTTTGGGGAGTCGATACGGACAGAGGGATGAACAGTTCCACGTTGACCAGCAGGCGTTGCGGTTGTTTCTTTTCCGATTCGTGAACCCCGATGGAGAGAAACATTTCGTGGTTGCGGAGAAACACCCGGCGGCAACCGGCGAGGCTGGGGTGCAACAAAAGGGCTGTCATGGGGGTTCAGATGGGAAGAAGGAGAGCGCCGGTCACTTGCGTTTCTTTAGCAACTCTCTTTTCTTGACGGGGGAGGAGAGCGCAAATTTTGGGTTGAGCTTGTCACGGCGCATATCCATGTTCCAGCCCGCCTTTCCCGGCGTCATTTCAGCCCATCCCGTGATAGTGGCGGCAAGCGGTACCTGTATCGTGTCCGAGGCATCGTCACTCAATTGCATATAGGATTGGATCGCCATTTGCTGGAGGACTTCCTTTCCTTCCCCGGAGCAGTTTTCATCAAGAAAGGCGCGTGAGCTTGGTCGGCGCAGCACTTCCTTGTAGTCCGTCACGCCCGGTGTCGTGTGGTACAGGCTCCGAAAAAAATGTTTGGCGCCCGCGTCGCCATCGGGAAAAACAAGGCGAAACTGGTAGCGGACGACATAGCTCCACAGCCCTGCCAGAGACTCCACTTTTTCGTATGATTCCACTTTCAGCCATTGACATTTGTACGCTTCCGACAGCAGGTGCCTGACATCGCTGTCGTTGGGACGGGCACAGGCGGACAGAAACAGCACCGACAGGGCAACAAGGAGTGTGTTGCGCCATGCAGTGCCCCTGCCCGGGTTGATCATGTTGCGTGGTTTCATGCGAAAGCATCCTCTTGCGAGCCGTTGACCGAGTATCTGTGTGGCAGGCATTATACCGGTTAGGTGACATCAAGGGTTATTTTATTGCTCTCTTTCAAGGCGCTTCTGATGGCGGCTCGGCGCGATGTGCGGGGGTGTGGATTTTTTAAATTTCCAGTCGCGCGCCCAGTTCGATAACCCTGTTTGCCGGGATCTGGTAGTAATCCGCAGCATTGCGCGCGTTACGCGAGAGCAGGATAAAAAGATACTCTCTCCATCGCAACATACCGGAATGAGTACCGGCAATCAGGGTTTGCCGCGATACGAAAAAGGAGGTGGACAGCATTTCAAAGGCGAATCCGTGAGCGCGGCACAGCGCCAGTGTGTGCGGTATGTCTATTTCGTCCTTGAATCCATAGTAGAAGTCAAGTTGATAACATTGATATCCCAATTCCTGTATTCTGATGCGTTCGTTGACTGGTATCCACGGCACCTCTTTTGCGTGTATGGTCAGAAAAAATACCTGTTCGTGCAGCACCTTGTTGTGAGACAGGTTGTGCAGCAGGGCGACGGGGACACCATCGTTTTCGCCGCGGAGGAATACTGCCGTTCCCCGCACCCTCTGCGGCGGAACGAAGAATAGCGACTGGAGAAACGAATCCAGCGGAATGGCTTGTTGCTTCTGTACTTTGGCGAGAAGCATGCGTCCCCGGCGCCACGTTGTCATTACTGCGTAGATGGAGATGGCGACGACAATGGGGAACCAGCCGCCGTTTTTGATCTTCAGGCAATTGGAGGACAGGAGCGCTGCGTCAATCATCAGGAAAAATGCGGGGATGGCAAGGCAAAGCGCAAGATGGCGTTTCCAGTGGTAGCGCATGATAAAGAAGAGGAAAATGCTGGTGATCAACATGGCTCCTGTGACCGCCAGGCCGTATGCTCCGCCCAGTTGTGTAGAGGAACGAAAACCCAGAATGGTGAGAATGACGGCAATCATCTGCAGCCAGTTTACGACAGGAATGTAAATCTGCCCCATCTCCGTATCCGATGTGTAGATAACTTTCATGCGCGGCAGAATTCCCAGACCAATTGCCTGCTTGGTAATGGAAAATGTTCCGGATATCGTTGCCTGTGAGGCGATGATAACGGCAACGGTGGACAGGAGTACGAGTGGATAGATGCCCCAGGAACCCACTTGCCGAAAAAAAGGATTGGATATCGCTTCCGGAGATGAGAGCAGTAACGCGCCCTGTCCGAGGTAGTTAAGAGCCAGCGAGGGGAAGACCAGGCGAAACCAGGCGCGCCTGATGGGTTGCGCACCGAAGTGCCCCATATCTGCGAACAAGGTTTCCGTTCCGGTAAATGCCAGCACAACGGCGCTTAGCGAGATGAAGGCAACACCGGGCTGGTGCAGAAAAAATTGGACGGCGCACCACGGATTGACCGCCTCCAGTATGCGCGGGGTACCGATGATATTGGCAATTCCCAACGCGGCGAGTGTGAGCAACCAGATGACCATGATGGGGCCGAACCATTTCCCGATGCCGCCCGTCCCCTTGGATTGCAGGGCGTACAGGGCAACCACGATGGCGAGCGCGATGGGGATGATGAAGGGGGTAAGCGCGGGTGCTGCCACTTCCAGTCCTTCCACAGCGGAAAGAACGGAGATGGCCGGGGTGATGATGCCGTCACCGTAAAACAGAGAGGCTCCCAGTACCCCAAAGGTCAGCAATGGGTAATAGAGGTGTGATTTTTTGGGCAGGACAGAGTGCGCCAGCGTCATGAGTGCCAGCGTGCCACCTTCACCGCGGTTGTCCGCACGGAGCATGACCAGCACATACTTGAGGGATACGATGGCAATCAGTCCCCACAGGATCAGTGAAATGACCCCCAGAATATTGGATTGCGTCAGAATAAGGGGGGTTCCGCCCCCGCCGGAAAAAATGGTGCGCAGTGCGTACAGCGGGCTGGTTCCAATGTCGCCGTACACGATGCCGATAGATGCAATGGTCAGCGCCGTCAGGCTGCTTTTCTGCGTGTCATCGGATCCTGTCTTGTGAGTCACTGGTATTCTCGTTTGTTTGCGCGCTTGCACAATAGGGCAAAGCACCGAAAAATGCAATTCGGTTGATGAGCGCTATGGATGCACCCCATTTACACGACGGTGGTGTGCATGATACTTTCACCCATTTGAGAGAACGAACGTCGAATTATGTCCCAGTATGTTTTTACAATGAATCAGGTTGGAAAGGTCGTGCCGCCCAAGCGCCACATCCTGAAGGATATATCGCTGTCTTTTTTCCCGGGAGCGAAAATCGGTGTATTGGGTTTGAATGGCTCGGGGAAATCCAGTCTGCTGCGGATCATGGCGGGACTGGACACGGATATCCTGGGGGAAGCGCGCCCCATGCCGGGACTGAAAATCGGTTATATGCCGCAGGAACCCGAGCTGGATGCGGGCCAGACTGTGCGGCAGGTCGTTGAGAGCGGGCTGGGAGAGGTACTGACGGCGCAGGAGAAACTGGATGCGGTTTATGCCGCTTACGCCGAACCTGACGCGGATTTTGACGCGCTTGCAGCGGAACAGGCACGGCTGGAAGCGATTATTGCCGTAACGGAAGGCGGGAATCTTGAGCAGCAGCTTGAGGTGGCGGCCGATGCGCTCAGGCTGCCGCCGTGGGATGCCAGAGTTGGTATTCTGTCCGGCGGGGAAAAGCGCAGGGTCGCCCTGTGTCGTCTGCTTTTATCCCGTCCAGATATGCTGTTGCTGGATGAGCCGACGAATCATCTGGATGCGGAGTCGGTCGAATGGTTGGAGCAATTTCTTCACCGTTTCCCGGGGACGGTGGTCGCCATCACGCATGACCGCTATTTCCTTGACAATGTGGCCGAGTGGATACTGGAACTGGATCGCGGTCAGGGGATACCATGGAAAGGAAACTACAGTTCCTGGCTGGATCAGAAGCATGTGAGGCTCAGGCAGGAAGAGGCGGGTGAGTCTTCACGTCAGAAAACAATAGCCAGGGAACTGGAGTGGGTGCGCCAGAACCCCAAGGGGCGACAAGCAAAAAGCAAGGCGCGTCTTGCCCGATTTGACGAGCTGACCGAGCACGAATACCAGAAGCGCAATGAAACACAGGAGATATTCATTCCCGTTGCGGAGCGCCTCGGCAATGATGTCATTACTTTCAGTAATGTTTCAAAGGGTTACGGGGACCGCCTCTTGATAGATGGCTTGAGTTTTATCGTTCCTCCAGGGGCGATTGTGGGCATTATCGGCCCCAATGGCGCGGGGAAAACGACACTTTTCCGCCTGTTGTCGGGAGAGGAGCAGCCCGATCAGGGAGAAATCCGGATTGGCCAGACGGTTCGCCTGTCACTGGTTGATCAGTCGCGCGATAGTCTGGATAGCGGCAAAACTGTCTTTGAGGAGATCAGCGGCGGCGCGGACATCCTGAAAGCGGGGCGATTTGAGATACCCTCCCGCGCCTATCTGGGAAGATTCAATTTCAAGGGAACGGACCAGCAGAAAAATGTCGGCAAGCTGTCCGGAGGAGAACGTGGTCGCTTGCATCTGGCAAAAACGCTTCTTCAGGGGGGTAATGTGCTATTGCTGGATGAACCGTCGAATGATCTGGATGTGGAAACATTGCGTGCGCTGGAAGATGCGTTGCTGGAGTTCGCTGGCAGCGTACTGGTCATTTCTCATGACCGGTGGTTTTTGGACCGTGTCGCAACGCACATATTGGCGTTTGAAGGAGATTCGCGCGTTGTCTTTTTTACGGGGAACTATCAAGAGTACGAAGCGGACAGGCGCAGACAGCTGGGGGAGGAAGGGGCAAAACCGAAAAGGATACGGTACAAACCGGTTGTGCGTTAGCTATTCTGGCTGGCGCACAACCCGGCTTAAACAGACACAATTGCCTCCAGAGGGGGTTGGATTTAAAAGCAAGGCTACATTACAATGCGAAGGGGATAGAATGAGGCCGGAACGGCTTGTGAGGACAGGTGGGCTGTGCAGAATATTGTAGAGATTCACGATCTGGCTTTTCGCTATGGGGAAAGGCCTATCTTGTCGGCGTTGAACATGGTCCTCCCGAAAGGGAAGGTTGTTGCTATCATGGGCAGTTCCGGCTCGGGCAAGACGACCATACTCCGGCTGATTGGCGGGCAGATTCGTCCCCAGTCCGGTTGTGTGCTGATTGGTGGCGAGGATATCCATCAGGCGAATACAGCGGGGTTGTACCGGTTGCGCCGCAAAATGGGGATGTTGTTCCAGTATGGCGCCTTGTTCACGGATCTGAATGTCTTTGACAATGTCGCTTTCCCTCTTCGGGAGCAGACGGATTTGCCGGAAGCGCTGATACATGATCTGGTGCTTATGAAATTGCATGCTGTTGGTTTGAGGAATGCGGCAAAACTGAAACCCGCCGAAATATCGGGTGGAATGGCGCGTCGCGTGGCGCTCGCCAGAACGATTGCGCTGGATCCCGAGTTAATTATGTACGACGAGCCCTTTGCCGGGCTGGATCCCATTTCGATGAATGTGACCGCGAACCTGATTCGTCGTTTGAACAATGCGCTGGGTTCTACTTCCGTCATCGTTTCGCACGATGTGGACGAGTCGTTCGCCATAGCAGATTATGTTTACTTCCTGTCGGAGGGATGTGTTGTAGCGGAAGGGACGCCGCAACAGATGCGTGAATCCGATGAAGCCTATGTCCGGCAGTTTGTCCATGCGGAGATAGATGGGCCGGTTGCTTTCCACTATCCCGGAAAAAATATTGCCCAGGACTTGGGCTTTGGAGATTTGTCATGATCGCCCGGCTTGCGGCGGTGGGGGCGTTTGCCCGTGGTCGGATTGTGGACGTTGGCTATGCCTTTCGCATGTTTTTCATGCTGGTTTTCTCCATAGTGCGGCTTGCCCGCCGTCCTCGTTTGATAACTGCCCAGATTCATTTCATCGGCAATCACTCCATTTTGCTGATCGGTGTTGCTGGCTTGTTTGTCGGGTTTGTTCTGGGATTGCAGGGGTACTACATCCTGAATCGATACGGTTCCGAACAGGCGCTGGGGACTTTGGTTGCGCTCGCCCTCGTTCGGGAATTGGGGCCTGTTATTACGGCGCTGTTGTACGCAGGGCGCGCGGGAACGTCGCTGACCGCCGAAATCGGGTTGATGAAGGCCGGGGAACAACTTGCCGCCATGGACATGATGGCAGTCAATCCGCTGGAACGGGTACTGGCGCCTCGTTTTTGGGCGGGGGTTTTCGCCATGCCGTTGCTGGCGTCCATTTTCAGTGCGGTTGGGGTGACCGGGGGGTACATCGTTGGCGTGGTGCTGATTGGTGTGGATGAGGGGGCGTTCTGGTCCCAGATGCAGACCAGTGTTGATGTGTGGCTGGATATCGGAAACGGGCTGGCGAAAAGCCTCGTGTTCGGGTTTGCTGTGACGTTTCTGTCATTGTTTCAGGGGTACGAGGCGCATCCGACACCTGAGGGGGTTTCCTCTGCGACCACGCGGACGGTGGTTTATTCTTCCCTTCTCGTTTTGTGGCTGGATTTTTTGATGACAGCGCTGATGTTTGATTAGAAGGATAGCGATACTTGTGTCGAATATGATACATATATGCAGTGTGCGCGGTCGTTTTTGGGTTTTCCTCTGACAAAAGGGAAAACAGTTTGTTAAACTGGTGAGGCGTGGCTTATGCAACGAAAATCATTGGATGTCTGGGTCGGTTTTTTCATCATTGTTGGTGCGCTGGCGCTTATGTTTTTGGCTTTGAAAGCCGGGAATATGAGTTCGGTTTCGTTTGAAAAAACCTACGCCGTCCTGACGGGGTTTGACAACATCGGCGGGCTGAAACAACGGGCGCCTGTCAAGAGTGCGGGTGTTGTTGTCGGCAGAGTGGGAGAGATTCGTTTCGACAACAGTGATTTCAGGGCGCAGGTCGTTTTGATGATCGAGGAGCGCTATCGGTTTCCAAAGGATAGCAGCGCAAAAATTCTGACATCAGGCCTGTTGGGAGAGCAGTATATTAGTATCGAACCGGGCGCCAGCGAGGATGATTTGGCTGGCGGAGACAGGATTGCCAGAACGCAGTCTGCGATGGTTCTCGAAAATCTGATTAGCCAGTTTATTTACGGCAAGGCAACGGAAGAAAAGGATACCGGAAAATGATTTCTGTTTTTTATCGGGTTAGGCTTGTGGCGGTGTGCGTGTTTGCTGCGTTGTTGACCGCCTGTGCGTCCACCAGTCCGAATGATCCCATGGAGATGTACAACCGGCAGGCATACTACTTCACCGAGGCGATGGACACAGTGGTTCTCAAGCCGATTTCCCATGGTTATCACGACCTCGTTCCCAGTCCCGTTCAGAAAGCGGTCGCCAATTTTTTCAGCAATATTGGGGATGTCTGGATTGCTTTCAATAATTTCCTCCAGGGACGGGGAGATGACGGTTTTTCCGATGTTTCCCGCATTCTTGTGAATACTTTCGCCGGAATGGGCGGTTTGGTGGATGTGGCTTCCGACCTGGGCTTGCCGAAGCATAATGAGGATTTTGGACAGACGTTGGGTGTGTGGGGTGCAGGGCCGGGTCCCTATTTCTTCATCCCCATACTGGGGCCATCCGATGTGCGTGATACCCTGGCTGCTCCGGCGGACTACTGGTTGGGGGATCCCTGGACGCACATCCGCAACATTCCCGTTCGCAATGCAGGTGTCGTCCTGCGTGCGGTCAGCAAGCGTGCGGCACTGATTGATGCGGCTGCGGTCATTGACGATGCGGCGGTGGACAAGTATGCGTTTATTCGTGACGCTTACTTGCAGAGGCGGCAGCGTCTGGTTCACGACAGGGACCTGAAGGACGATGAGTGGGAGAAGGTGGAGCCCCAGATGGAGGTTGGTTTCCCCTTGCAGACGACACAGGCTCCCGGAGGCGAGGAGCGGAAAACTTCCGCGAGGCGCGAAGCTGTCCCTCCCTCCTCTCCCGCGCCAGCGAATGAAGCTGCTGGTGTTGCTTCTCCCATCGGGTTGTTGCAGGCAGACAAGCCGGTGGGCGATGTCAACTGACGGAGTCACTTCTCCACGATATTGTTAACTCTCGAAATGAAAGCATATTCTCATGCGTACTCCGTTCATTAAAAAAGCGTTTCCCGTTTTTGCCCTGTGGGTTTTTCTGTTCTCGACGAGTGCGTTTGCCCAGCAAGAAGCTCCTGACGCCTTGGTCAAACGCATCAGCCAGGATGTGATGCAATCGGCGCAGAAAGACAAGAATGTAAAAAAAGGTGACATGAAGAGCATTTTGGCGTTGGTGCAGGCAAAGATCATGCCCCACGTCGATTTCCGCAAGACAACGGCACTGGCAGTGGGCAAGTACTGGCGTCAGGCAACGCCGAGTCAACGTGATGCGCTGACGAAACAGTTTCACTCCTTGCTGTTTTACACCTATGCCAGCGCGATTTCCAAGATAGAGAAGAACTACAAGCTGGAGTTCAAGCGCTCCCGTGCCAAACCCGGTGATGCAGATGTTGTGGTGGCTTCCCGTATTACCCAACCTGGGAACCCGGAGCCGATAGAATTGTCCTATCGCCTTGAGAAGCAGACGGATGGCTGGAAGATTTACGATATCAATGTGATGGGTGCGTGGTTGACGGAGAGTTACAAGGCTACCTTTTCCAGCGAAATTGAGCGTGGGGGAGTGGACGGTCTGATTGCGACCCTGACCGAGAAAAATCGTGGACTTTCCCGGCAGCAGGGAAAAACGAAATAAAGCACGAGGTTGACGGAATGTCCTGGGCGGTGTCGGCACTTTCTCTTTCCAATGCAAGAGTGGTTTTGGGCTTGGGTCTGAAGGTCATCGAAGAGGGGCAGCGTGAGTTTGACCTCGGCGGGATGGAAACGACAGATTCTTCCAGTATTGCCGTTTTGCTTGCCTGGCAGCGTGCGGCTCGGGCGGGCGGAGGGGCTGTCCGCTTTTTGAATGTGCCGTCCGCGGTGACCAGTTTTTCCGAGTTGTATGGTGTGTCGGACCTGTTGGGTTTGTCCGGTGCGCCGTAGGCATGGCGCTGCCGGTGACTGGTCTCGCGCCTTTCCCCGCGGTTTTCTTTTCCTTGTATGGTTGCCGCGATTGAAATCAGAAATCTCTGTAAACGTTACGGTACCCTGGAGGCACTGAGCGATATTTCCCTGTCCATTCGCCGGGGGGAGTTTTTCGGATTGCTGGGTCCGAATGGCGCTGGGAAGACAACGCTGATTTCCATTGTTGCTGGACTGGCCCGTGCGGATTCCGGTTCCGTGTCCATACTGGGTCATGATGTTGTCCGGGACTTTCTTTCTGCCAGAAGACTCCTTGGTGTCGTGCCGCAGGAACTGGTTTTTGACCCCTTTTTTACCGTCAGGGAGACACTTCGCCTGCAATCCGGTTACTTTGGTTTGCGCAAAAACGATGACTGGATTGATGAGGTCATGCACTACCTGGATCTTTCAGGCAAAGCGGATACCAACATGCGGGCATTGTCAGGCGGGATGAAGCGTCGTGCGCTGATTGCGCTGGCACTGGTGCACAAGCCGCCCGTCATCGTGCTGGATGAACCGACCGCCGGCGTGGATGTGGAGTTGCGGTATGCCTTGTGGCAATTTATCGGGCGCTTGAACAGAGAGGAACATACTATCGTACTGACAACGCACTATCTTGAGGAAGCACAGGAGTGGTGCAGTCGAATAGCCATGCTGCAAAACGGCAAAATTGTTGCGCTGAATACGACCGATGCGCTGGTCTCCCGTGCGGCAGAGTCGCGCCTGATTTTGAAGGTGTCGCACGGGGAAATACCTGCATCGTTACAGTCCCTGCTTCTTGCCAGCCAGGCGGCGTATTCCGCTGATACCAGGGTATTTCGCATTACCCATCATACTGAAATAGAGTTTATTTTGCGGACGCTGCGCGAACAGGGGGTTGATTTTCATCACGTGCAGTTAAGTCAGCCCGATCTGGAAGAAGCGTTTCTCCGGATCATGGAAAAACGGGAAGACTGACATGTTTCGCGCGTTCATGACCTTGCTTTACAAAGAGTTGCTCCGTTTCTGGAAAGTCGCCGCCCAGACCATTACTGCGCCGATCCTGACCGCTTTGCTCTATTTGCTTGTCTTTGGTCATGCCTTTGACGAGCGTGTCCATGTTTATCCCGGCGTCAGTTATACGACTTTTCTGGTTCCCGGTTTGGTCATGATGAGCATTTTGCAAAATGCCTTTGCCAACACCTCTTCTTCGTTGATACAGTCAAAAATTAATGGCAGTATCGTTTTCCTTTTGCTGGCGCCGTTGTCATATGTGGAATGGTTTGGCGCTTATCTGTTGGCGGCAGTAATCAGGGGGGTGGTTGTTGGTATCGGGGTGTTGCTGGTTACGGTCTGGTTTGCCGATCTTTCGTTTGTCTCGCCGCTCTGGATTGTTGTTTTTTCGTTTTTTGGCGCCGTTGTGCTGGGCGCCATGGGACTGATCGCCGGCATATGGGCAGACAAATATGACCAGCTTGCCAGCTTTCAGAATTTTCTCGTTATGCCGGCAACCTTCCTGTCTGGCGTGTTTTATTCTATTTATGCCCTGCCCCCTTTCTGGCAGGATGTTTCGCGGCTGAATCCCTTTTTTTACATGGTGGACGGATTTCGGTACGGTTTTTTTGGCCGCTCTGATGTGAACCCGTTGCTCAGTCTCGCGGTTGTAGCATTCTTTTTTGGTTTTTTATCGTTTCTGGCGCTATATATTTTGAAGATCGGCTATAAACTACGGCATTGAAAAATGAATGGGGGACAGTCCATGTTGATGGATTGGCACATCGGATACTGAAAACATGGACAAGATGATTATTTCCGGCGGGACGCGCCTTGCCGGCGAGGTAGCCATTTCGGGCGCAAAGAACGCCGCACTCCCTATCCTGTGTGCGGGAATACTGACCAGGGACTCGCTGGCGCTGACCAATATTCCGCGCCTGCGGGATGTGGAAACAATGTTGCGGCTCTTGCGCCAGATGGGGATGCAGACGACATGGGACGATACCTGTCTAATCGTCAATGGCGGAAGCATTCACCACTACTGTGCACCATACGAACTGGTCAAAACCATGCGGGCATCTATTCTGGTGCTGGGGCCGTTGCTGGCGCGTTTCGGAGAAGCGAAAGTGTCTTTACCGGGGGGATGCGCCATAGGTTCACGTCCTGTTGAGCAGCATATCAAGGGTTTGCAGGCGATGGGAGCCGAAATACACGTTGATGCCGGTTACATTCATGCCAGGGCAAAACGACTGAAGGAGGCACGTATTGAGACGGACATGATTAACGTGACGGTTACGGAAAATCTGCTGCT
>JAISAG010000132.1 GCA_031266815.1 Burkholderiaceae bacterium
CCGCCTTTCTTCTATTGCAAGACGGTGCTGGCCGGACGCTTACGCCCAAACTACCTATGGCGCAACCATCTATACCTTCGACATCGCGCTGGAAGACCCCAGTAACCCCAGCGGCACCGATTACAAGCTATTAACCGCTGCCTGGACAGGGCCAGCGCAAAACCAGATTGATCAGGGCAAGGCCAAAAACTACCTTTATGGTGCCTCGGCCCGCCTTGCCGCACTCACCAGCGGCGCAGACCATGTGGTCTCCCTTCTGGACAACTGGCAGCACTCATCCCAAACCTCGACGAGCGCCGGTTTTCGTTCCTTCGTCTCCATACAGGGCAGCAGCATCAAAACCCGTACCGGCTCCAGCGTGAATAACAACGGTGCGAGTTTTGCACTGGGCGGTGCCCTTGACACCGCCACCCGTCTGGGAACACTGACTACCGGTGTTTTTGCCGAAGGGGGGATAGGGAGTTATAACAGCTACAGCCGCTTTGGGTGGGGAGATGGCGATACCTGGCACTATGGCATAGGCGCCTTTGCCAAACACGCCTTCACCAACCACCTCTATCTGGAAGGCTCTGCCCGTATTGGACGCGCCAAGACCGACTTTGACGGCAAGGGGAGTGTCTCTGATTTGCACTACAACAGCGAAGGCAACTACTGGGGTGCGCATGCGGGAGTGGGAATTGACTATCCCCTAACCCAAATCTCCAGTGTGGACACTTATGCCAAACTCTTCTGGACCCATCAGGACAGCGATACCGTCACGACCCGCGCGAAGGAACGCCTGTCTTTTGACAGTGCAGACTCCCTGCGCAGCCGCATCGGTACCCGCTACCGCCACACGGTAGAGCAAAACCTGCGTGCGCATGTGGGTGTGGGTTGGGAATACGAGTTTGACGGCAAGGCACGCGCGAAGCTGGATGGAACAAAGATTTCGCACGAACCGGAGACGCAAGGCCACAGCGCGCTGCTTGAAGCGGGTATAGAGTGGAGGGCGACGAAGAGTTGGTCTGTGAATGCCAATGCGACGGCGATGGGGGGGCAGAGAAAAGGAATTACCGGATACGCCCAGGCCACCTACCGCTTTTAGTGAGAGGGTGAATGCGGGCGAATCGCGGTGTTGCGTCTCGCTCACTTCCTCGCCTATCCGTTCAGATATGTCTCGGTCGTTCGCTGCGACGACGCCTTGCGCTTCATCCCGCATTCACCCTCTCACAAGGGCAGCTTCAAACGCTATCGTTTCTTGAGCGCAGAGCGGGTGCATGGCGGTGTTACTTCGTTGTTCGCGCGTTCGCCTACCAGTAGGTATGTCTCACGCGCTCACTTTCTCGCGCCTTGCCCTGCTTCCCGCATTCCGCGTTTTCCTGTATAGGCACTGGGCGAATCGTTGCGTTGCTTGACCGGTACAGTCTGAGGGAACGGCGAGGCAGGATGAAGCGCAAGGCCGTGTGGAAGTGCGCGACCAAGGCATACCTTGACGGGTAGACGCGGGAGCGCATGACACACAACACCGCGATTCGCCTACCATCGCCGTTCCCATCCCGCATTCACCATCTCACAGGGGCGGCTTCCAGCGTTATCGTTTCTCAAGCGCAGAGCAGGTGCATGGCGGTGTTACTGCGGTACTCGTTCCCTCGCCTACCAAAGAGGTATGTCTCGGTCACTGCGTGCCGCGCGCCTTGTGCTACCACCCGCATCCCGCGTTTTGGCGGCATCGGGCGAATTGCGGCGCGTCATGCACTCCCTCGCCTACCAAGGCATATTTGCAGAGAAGCAAGACGTGAAGCCGAACTGTGCGCTCTTGATGCGAGACGGGAGTTGGCATGCAAAGCGAGGGAGGCGGTATGAAACGCCTATGGATTACCGTTCCTGTTGTGTTGTCGATGCAATTCCTCGCGTATCACTTTCCGTAGTGTATCGGCGGTCTGTTGCCCTCGCATTGCTTCACGCAGAGTGGCGTTTATCAGCGTTTGATACCCGCGCCCACCCGATTGGGTCTTGTACCAGGCAACAATATCGGGGTCAAGCGTAATGTTCACTTTCAGTTTTTTTCCGATTGGTTTTAGAGCAACCCGATGCGTGGCGCTTGCAAAATCTTCCGCCGTCCATATGGGCGCTTCGTCAAGGTCAGATGTTGGCAAAATAGTTTTCTCTTTCATGGCGTTCTGCCTTTCGCATGGAAATCACGTGAATTGTTTCTTCTGTTTCGGTATGAGCAATAACAACCACCTTGTCCCCCAAAAGTCCTACCGTGGAAAAACGTGCTTCTTCGTAAGCAAAGCGGTTGTCCGGGTGCGTCAGCGTATGACCGGAGAACACGCGCCCGGCATCGGAAAAATCCAATCCGTGTTTTTTCAGATTGATGCGTCGCTTGTCCGGGCTCCAAGTGAACTTCATACCTCAAATAGTATAGATAATTATCTTTCTTGTCAATCGTTTTTCAATGCGGAGACGGCATGACGCACGTCGCATTTACCATCTGGATGAAGGTCTTGTGACGACACCCCCTAAAGTCTATACGTACTCCTGTGAGAGGACCGCCGCCTTGGCTTTGTGGATAGATTGGTATAACAGCATTCGCCCACATTCGGCTTTCGAAAGGATTTTTCTGGCTCAATGTTTACTTCAGGGTGAGAATGACGTATCAAGGCTCTACACCTGAAAATGAATGCTTGCCCGCCTCAGCCGAAGAGCGTTGGCGATGACAGAAACGGAACTGACACTCATGGCGGCACTGGCGATCATGGGGCTAAGCAAAATGCCAAACCAGGGGTAAAAAACACCTGCCGCAACGGGGATGCACACAAGGTTGTAGGCAAAGGCGAAGAAAAGGTTCTGCCGAATGTTTCGCATGGTGTGCTGGCTGAGTTGTCTCGCTTTGGCGATGCCGCGCAAGTCTCCTTTAACGAGCACGACCTGTGCGTTACTGATGGCGATGTCCGTTCCATTTCCCATGGAGATGCCGACATGCGCTTTCGCCAGTGCGGGCGCGTCGTTGATGCCGTCTCCCGCCATGGCGACGATGTGCCCTTGTTCCTGCAAGGCGGCAACGCGGTTGAATTTGTCCTCCGGTAGCACTTCCGCCTGAAAGGCATCCAGCTTCAGCCGTGCGGCGACGGATTGCGCTGTCGCTGCGTTGTCCCCGGTCAGCATCAGGATGCGCAGGCCTCCGTCGCGCAGGAGGCGGATGGCTTCCGGCGTATCGGGTCTGATGGGATCCGTGACACTGATCAGTCCGACCAGTTCCCGATTTACACCAAGAAACAGGACAGTCTGCCCTTCCCTGCTCATGTTATCGGCTGTCGGCTTTATTTCGTCTATGGAAATGTCCGCTTCCCGCAGCATTTGCGCGTTGCCCAAAACGACCTTGTCACCGAGAATAGTGCCCTGTATGCCTTTCCCCGTTAAAGAGATAAAGTCGCTGACGGGAAAGGTCGGCGCATCGGGTGGCGCATAAG
>JAISAG010000147.1 GCA_031266815.1 Burkholderiaceae bacterium
GGCAGCAATCTCCAATTTTGAAAAATACCGGTTCACCCTGCCTGCCAGTGTAACTAACGGCGCAAACATTCTTACTGTTACCAGTGGCGGCAGTGTGACATTAGGCCCTGGCGCAGTAACCATTCTCGTGGACTTTGCTGGCAACCCTACCGCCCTGCAACAGGGGAACAAAGTCAACCTGATCAGCACACAAGGGTCAAGCGGCACCATTAGCGGTGATTTGGCCAACACCACCGCCCAAACCACCTATGGCGCAACCATCTATACCTTCGACATTGCGTTAGACGAGCCCGTTGGCAGCCCTGGCGAATACAACTTGCTAACCGCCACCTGGGCAGGGACTGTGCAAAACCAGATTGATCAAGGAAAGGCCAAGGCGTACCTTTACGGCGCATCGGCCCGCTTGACCTCACTGGTCAATGGGGCTGACCACATGGTTTCCATCATGGACAACTGGAAATGCGCACCCGAAACCGCTACCACCACCGGTTTTTGCTCCTTCGCCTCCATGCAGGGCAGCACCATCAAAACCCGTACTGGTTCCAGCATAAACAATAACGGTGCCAGTTTTGCACTGGGCGGCGCCTTTGACACCGCCACCCGTTTGGGAACACTCACTACCGGTGTCTTTGCCGAAGGGGGTATAGGCCGTTATGACAGTTACAGCCGCTTTGAGTGGGGAGATGGCGATACCTGGCACTATGGCATCGGCGCCTTTGCCAAACACGCTTTCACTAACCACCTCTATCTGGAAGGTTCTGCCCGTATCGGACGTGCCAAGGCCGACTTTGACGGCAAAGGCAGTGCCTCTGATTTGCACTACAACAGCGAAGGCAACTACTGGGGTGCGCACGCGGGGGTGGGAGTTGATTACCCCTTAACCCAAATCTCCAGTGTGGACACCTATGCCAAACTCCTCTGGACGCATCAGGATAGTGAGTCTGTCACGACCCGCGCGAAAGAGCGCCTGTCCTTTGACAGTGCGGACTCTTTGCGCAGCCGCATTGGCACGCGCTACCGCCACACGGTAGAGCAAAACCTGCGTGCGCATGTGGGCGTGGGCTGGGAATACGAGTTTGACGGCAAGGCGCGCGCGAAGCTGGATGGAACAAAGATTGCACACGAGTCCGAGACGCAAGGCCACAGCACGCTCCTTGAAGCGGGCATAGAGTGGAGAGCGACGAAGAGTTGGTCTGTGAATGCCAACGCGACGGCGATGGGAGGTCAGCGGAAGGGACTTAGCGGATACGCCCAGGCCACCTACCGCTTTTAAAACGCGGAATGCGGGTGCATGGCGGTGTTTATTCGTCGTTCGCGCGTTCGCCTACCAGCGAGGGTTGTCTCACGCGCTTACGGCCTCGCGCCTTGCCCTGTCTCCCGCATTCCGCGTTTTCCTGTAGAGGTAGCGGGCGAATCGCTGTGTTGCTTGACCGGTACAGTCTGAGGGAACGGCGAGGCAGGATGCGGCACAAGGCGTCGTCGCAGCGAATGACCGAGACATACCGTGTGGGTAGGCGAGGAAGTGAGCAAGATGCAACGCAGTGATGCGCCTGCCATCGCCGTTCCCACCCCGCATTCGCCATCTCACAGGGGTGACTTCAGGCGCTATCGTTTCTCAAACGCAGAGCGGGTGCATGGCGGCGTTTCAAGTTGCTACATTCACGCCAAGGCGCAACCCAAGTGCTCTGGTCACTTTGAGTATTGTCCCAAAGCTGGGGTTATTTTCGCCGGACAGAGCCTTGTACAGGCTTTCTCTGCCCAACCCTGTTTCTTTCGCAAGCCGTGTCATTCCTTTCGCTCGCGAGGCAATACCAAGCGCCTTGGCAATAAAAGCGGGATCATCTCCCGCTTCTTCAAAACAGGCTTCAAGGTATAGGCAGATATCTTCGTCCGTTCTCAGGTGTTCGGCAGAGTCCCATTTCCGAAGCCTCGGTTTCTTGTTCATTCCTTATTTTTTCCAGTTTCGCGACAACTCAACCGCAGTTTCTATATCTGTGGGCTGTGTGGATTTGCTGCCACCAGCCGACAGGATGTAAATCTCCATCCCAACCTGCTTGAAATGGACGCGGTATCCCGCACCGACATGAATGCGCATTTCAGAGACACCTTTGCCGACTGGTTTGCAATCGCCAAAATTACCACTCTCTGCGCGGTCAATACGCATCTGAATGCGGTGTTTTGCAACATGGTCGGTTAAGGTTCGGAACTACTCGTTGAATAAGCGTCCTGATTCAAGCCGCAAGCAGTTCAATGCGCACGCTTCTCCCCGTCATGGCTGCCATATTCACCAGTGCATCAAGCGAAAACCGTGAGATACGACCGCGCATGAGGTCATTTATGCGTGGTTGTGTTACGCCAAGTTGTTTCGCCGCCTCAGCTTGCTTCCATCCATTCTCCCTGATAATGTCGGCAATCTCCTGCATCAGGGGGGCGCGCATGGAAAGGTTCACAGATTCAGCAGGGGTATCTGCAATGGCATCCCAAATGCTCGTAAAAGTTTCATTGCTCATGGTTCATCCTCCTGCTATTAGTTGTTCGTAACGTTTTCTCGCCAGATCTATATCGCGTTTCGAGGTGGTCTGCTCCTTCTTCTGGAAGATGTGCAGGGCATAAACGGCATCAGTACATGCGTACAGTGTAGACCACTCTGAATGTTCCTGCCTCGTCCCAGACGCGGATTTCCGCAACCCCTTTACCGATAGCAGGCATTGGTTTCCAGTCAGACAGCTCTTTCCCACGTTGTACCTCCCGTAGCTGAAAGCCCGCGTCACTCCATGCTTTGGGCGGAAACAGTCGCAAGCGTTTCAGTGTATCCCCAAGAAAAGTAACCAACAATTATATCAGATTGAATATAAACATCAATGCGTGGGGAATACGACCGCGCACGAGGTCATTGATTGCCGCTATCCATTGTTGGATGTTCATTGAAGTATTGCCGCAGCGCGGCATTCACGCGGGTCTGCCAGCCCTTTCCGGTAGATTTGAATGCGTTTAGCAAATCAGCGTCAAACCGGATAGTGGTGAACACCTTTGTTTCATCGGACTTTGGGCGACCGCGAGGGCGCTTTGCAAGCAATGATGCGTACAATCCCGGCGGAAGCGATTCGCTGGCTGGCTTCGCTCTTGCAAAATCCTCGTCCGTCCATTCAGGATTGTCCGGGTCAGCCGCAATGCCTGCATTGATGGCTTTATCTTCTTCCGGCGTTGGGTATACAGGCTCAAGTTTTGGCATAGCGTTTCCCCTCCCTTGCCTTCCGAAGGCTGATAACTCGAACAGAATCACCACGCAGACAGTAAACCATCACGTGTATACGGTCTCCGATAAATTCGGCAGCACTAATTTTGCTCTGAATACCGCCTGCGAGTGTCCTCATAAATTACCGCTGTTTCCTATTCAAAATACTTTGTATTCACAAGTGACGCCCCGTGCTTGTCGATGTTGTTTTCGTCCTTTGATTGGTCGAATTTGTAGTCCATATGAATTATTGTGTATACATAAAATATTTATGTCAGGATAGCAGCGATAACTTGAAACGGTATGAAAACAAAAAACCCGCATCAACGTAGTGTTTTAGCGGGTTTGCGCGTGATTTTGAAACGGTCTGAAACAGTGCTGTTGGTGCCCACGGAGGAGCCCTGCTCTCCTCGTTTCATATGGGTTGGCGCTGGCGCCCAGGAGGTGCCCAAAGTTTCAGTAATTCTGAGGAAGTGGCAATGAAAAATTACGCGGAACAAGGGTGTCAATTTCACAGATGTATCTGTTCAAGTGAGTGC
>JAISAG010000168.1 GCA_031266815.1 Burkholderiaceae bacterium
ACCAACCACCTCTATCTGGAAGGCTCTGCTCGTATCGGACGCGCCAAGGCCGATTTTGACGGCAAAGGCAACGTCTCTGATTTGCACTACAACAGCGAGGGCAACTACTGGGGTGCGCACGCGGGGGTGGGAATTGACTATCCCTTAACCCAAATCTCCAGTGTGGACACCTATGCCAAACTCCTCTGGACCCATCAGGACAGCGAGTCTGTCACGACCCGTGCGAAAGAGCGCCTGTCCTTTGACAGTGCGGACTCCTTGCGCAGCCGCATTGGCACCCGCTACCGCCATCGGGTAGAAGAGAACCTGCGCGCGCATGTGGGCGTGGGCTGGGAGTACGAGTTTGACGGCAGGGAGCGTGCGAAGCTGGATGGGACGAAGATAGCGCACGAACCTGAGACGCAAGGCCATAGCGCGCTGGTTGAAGCGGGCATAGAGTGGAGGGCGACGAAGAGTTGGTCTGTGAACGCCAACGCGACGGCGATAGGGGGACAGCGGAGGGGACTTGCCGGATACGCCCAGGCCACCTACCGTTTCTAAAACGCGGAATGCGGGTGCATGGCGGTGTTACTGCGGTACTCGTTCCCTCGCCTACCAGTAAGGTATGTCTCACGCGCTCACTTCCTCGCGCCTTGCCCTGCCTCCCGCATTCCACGTTTTAGGGGTAGCGGGCGAATCGCTGTGTTGCTTGACCGGTACAGTTTGAGGGAACGGCGAGGCAGGATGCAGCACAAGGCGTCGTCGCGGCGAATGACCGAGACATACCGTGTGGGTAGGCGAGGAAGTGAGCAAGACGCAACGCAGTGATGCGCCTGCCATCGCCGTTCCCACCTCAGTCAGGCGCGACAGTACCGGGGCGCATACTGTTTGCACAAACAGCAATGGTAGAAAGGTTGTGCAGCAGTGCCAGCGTGCCCGGTGTGAGCGCACCCATTATGCCGCCCAGCAGGACCGAGGTATTGAAGACAGCGATGAAGCGATAGTTGCCGGTAATTTTCTTCATCAATGCCTGTCCCAATTTTCTGAGCAAGAGAATTTGCCTCAGATCAGAGTGCATCAAGGTGATGTCGGCAACATCGCGTGCAAGGTCGGATGCGTCTTGCATGGCGATGGAAGCGTCCGCTCTCGCGAGTGCGGGAGAATCGTTGATGCCGTCGCCAACCATGACGACCTTGTGTCCTTGTTTGCGCAGGGTGTCGATCACCTCCGCTTTGTCCGCAGGCAATATCTGTGCGCGGTAATGGTCAAGACCAAGCTGGTGGCTGATGTCTCTTGCGGTGGCTTCGCTATCGCCAGTCAGCATGATGATTTGCCGGACACCCAGTTCGCGCAAACCCGCGACAACGGTTGCGGCTTCATCCCGCAACGGGTCATGGATAGAGATAAATCCGGCAAATTGACCGTCAACGGCAAGGCAGATTACCGAACCGTTTTCGCTGTCCAGAAGTTCTCTGTGTGCATCTGACAGTGGAACGCCCTCGTCTTCAAACACAAAATGCCGGCTTCCGATAATGGCGCGGTATCCAAAAATGGTTGTAGCAATGCCGTGCGCGGCAATGTATTCTACTTCGGCATGCTGTTCTTCATGCTGCAATTGTTCCTCTTGGGCGGCACGAACAATGGCACTGGCAACGCTGTGCGGAAAATGCTCTTCCATGCACGCTGCCAGCCGTAAAACATCTTCCCGCGAAAACGGGGAAAATGGTGTGACACGGCTTACCGAGGGGGTTGCCAGTGTCAGGGTGCCTGTTTTATCGAATACGAAGGTGTCCGCTTCGGCAACCACTTCCAGAAAACGCCCCCCTTTGACGACAATGCCTTGTTCGGATGCATCCCGCATGGCGGAAAGTACCGAAATGGGTGTTGACAGCTTGATGGCGCACGAATAGTCCACCAGCAATACAGAAAGCGCTTTGGTCAGGCTTTGTGTGACAAGCAGCACCGTGGCCGACAGCAGGAAGCTGAATGGAACGAGTTTGTCCGCGATGCGTTCTGCCCGGCTCTGAACATTGGCCTTGAGGGTTTCGGCTTCGCCAATCAGTTGTACAATCTGGTGGAAGCGTGTGTTGCTCTCAAGGGTGCGTGCCCGAAAGACCAGCGCGCCTTCTTCCAGGACGGTTCCCGCAAACACACTGTCTCCTTTCTCTTTGAATCTGCCCATGGGTTCTCCCGTCATGGCAGATTCGTTGACAACCGCTTCTCCGCGCAGCACAGTCCCATCAACCGGAATTGCCGCCCCTGTGCGGACAACAACCTGGTCGTTGACGCGCAACTCGCTCATAGGAATCAGGCGCTCGACCCCGTTTTCTTCTATCCACACGGTGTCGGCGTGTATGCGCAGACTGTCGAGGAGTATCTCGCGTGTTCGGCGCAGCGCGTATTTTTCGAGCATCTCCGAAATGGAGAGCAGAAACATGATGGATGACGCGGAATTGAAATTGCCCTGAATCATGGCGGCGCTGACCGCCGCGGCATCAAGCACTTCCATGCCCAGTTGTCCGTCACCGAGGCTGGCGATGCCGCGCCGGATGAAAGAGAATGCCTTCACGAACGTAAGGACGGTTCGTGCCGGTGCAGGCAGGATCAGCCGACGAAGCACACGCCACACCAAACGCAGAAAAAGGCGCTTCCTGAAGCCGGCATCAATCAGGACAAGTTTTTCATTGTGCGGGACGGGAAGGGGATCAATCAGCGGAATACGCGGGTGGGCAAATTCCAGCAGGAGTGTTTCCCGCAAATTGCCCACATACACGACAAGCACGCTGCCTGTATGAAACCCGACCTTTGCGTAAACAACTCCCGTCAGGGACGCGAAATAGACCTCCAGAGCATGCGCTTGTCCCTCGGAAAAAGCGCGTTGCCCGTACCGTACCCGAATGCGTCCGGGGATGTCACTGGCAATGGTGAAGCGCATCCATTTGTGCTTTTACGGATTGTTCGCTTTTTGTCTGGCTTCGGCGTACATATCCTGTGCATCTTCCTTGATGGACTCGTAGGTTGCCTGTGCGTTGTCTTTTAGCGCCATCCCTTTGGCAAGGGCTGACACAGCAACTTTTCGGGTTGTCCTGCTTTTTGCAACGGCGGGCAGAACAAGCCCTGCTACCAGCCCAGCGGCAAATGTACACACTCTCTTACTGATCAAAAAGGATAAGGCTGTCATTTTTCCTCCCAATGCGCTTTTGCAAAAAACTGCCTGCCGGGCGAAGGTCTGCGGTGCAACCTTCTGCTTGTATTCTACTTCAAGAGTTTATTTTCCGCTAACGCACGGCACGGCGTTGTTTGCGCCATACGCCAGCAGGAAAACATCCACGGCGGATTTGACTGAATCCCGGATGAAAGATTCTGATGGGGATTCCGCAAGCAGGTAATACTTGTAATGTTCCGAATCAAGCAAGCCGCGAAGGTGGCAAGCCGCAACCCTTGGGTCACCCTGTTTCAGTTGCCCGTTTGTCATGGCCTCCTCAAGAAAAGCGGCAACTCTGCTGACGACCCGCTTGGGGCCAAGTTCGAAATAGTCCTTTCGAGGGCCCGGATTTTCAGAAGTCAACAGCGCGTGGCGGATGGCGAGGACTTCGTCCGTATGAATAAATGTAATGAATTTTTCGCCGAACCGTGTCAGGGCAAGCCGGATATTTTCCGCAGGCTGCGCCAGTTCACGCACCAATTCGTGAACACGGTGGCGGTTGTCACTCGTCAAAAGCAGGGATTCGTCGTCAATAAAGGTGCTTACACGCTGATTTTGCAGGATTGCCGCGTTGCGTGCGACTTCCCAGAAAATTGCATCCTTTGAGCGAAAATGGTTGTACAAGGTTGTTTTGGAGCCACCCAGACGGGTAGCGATGATATTCATTGACGCGTTGTGAAAGCCCATTTCCCGAAATACCTGGGTAGCGACATCCAGGATTGCGCGCTTCTTGTCCTTGCCTCTCTTTCCGGGATGGTTGTGGGTAGTGGTCATATCACTGGGAAAAGGGATTGTACCAGTGATTATTTTAGCGTAGTATTGAACCGTACAGTACGGTTCAATATTGTAGATGGAAAAGTTTTTTGTTCCGGTGCCGCAGATCAGGGGATGTCTTTTGGCGGTCAGTTCTTTGTGCCTCGCACTTGGAGGTTGCGCCTGGATGCCAACGCTTGAGCGACCACCTGACATGAAAGAGGTTGCCGCATCCGATGTTTCACAAGCGCTGAAGGGGGAAGCTCGGCATTTCCCGGCGGAGCAGTGGTGGACTTTTTATGGCGACGAAGAACTTAATCGCCTTGTCGAGGAAGGGCTTGCGCAGTCGCCAAGCATGACGATTGCCGAGGCAAGGCTGAATCAGGCAAAAGCCATGGCAGGGATTGCGGAGTCTGCCTTGTTTCCAGATGCAGATGCCAATGCGTCGCTCACTATGGAAAAACAGAGCGGCGAATCGCTGATGAAGAGCAGTGCCCAGCGCCGGTGGCGTGATTACGCGCAAGCCACCCTGGATTTCAGGTGGGAAATTGATTTTTGGGGAAAGAACCGTGCGGCGCTTGCCGCCGCGCTGTCAACAGCAGACGCGGCGGTGGCAGAGCAGGCAGAAGCCCGTCTTGTTCTGACCGCTTCCATTGCGACGGAATACGGGGAGATGGCGCGCTTTTACGCCATCCATGACACATTAATGGCACATATTCGCGTCAGGAAAACGAGTCTGCGCCTTTTCAAAAGGCGCTTCGACGAAGGGCTTGAAACTCTGGCAAGTGTCAAGCAACAAGAGGCCAGACTGGCTTCTTCGGAGCAGGAAATTGCGGAGGTCGAAGAGCGTATTGCCCTGCAACGCAACAAAATTGCCGCTTTGATGGGCGCCGGTCCCGATAGGGGGCTCGCCATTCGAAAACCCCGGTTGCGCGCCAGTTCGGGTTTTGCCTTGCCCGCGACCATTCACCTTGCTCTTTTGGGACGGCGACCGGATATTGTCGCGGCGAGAAAACGGGTCGAGTCGGCAAGCAGCACGATTGAAGAAAGAAAGGCCGAGTTTTACCCGAATGTTAATTTGCTCGCTTTCATCGGCGTACAGTCGCTCGGGGTCAACCATTTGCTGACCTCAAAATCCGATTTCGGCAGTATAGGACCCGCCATATCTCTACCCATTTTCAATGGAGGGTATCTCCGATCACGGCTTTTTGTCGCCCAGGCAACCCTGGAGGAGGCCATCGGAAACTATAACCAGACAGTGACTCACGCGCTGCAGCAGGTAGCGGATGCTGCCGTCAGTCAGCGGTCACTGGGACGCCAACTGCGAAAAATCAACGCCGCGACCGATGCCGCGAAGGAGGCGCATCGTATTGTCAAGAAGCGCTATGAGGGCGGTTTGTCCAATTACCTTGAGGTATTGACGGCGGAAGAAACTTTCCTCACAACCCTGCGGACCCGAAGCGACTTGCAGTCGCGTTCCTTTTTGCTGGATGTGGCGCTAATCAGGGCGCTCGGCGGCGGTTATCGGATGCCCGGAAACAACACCAGTCAATGAAGGAGCAAGCCATGGCAGATACGGCAACGCTATCGGAAATCAAGCTGACCCCCCGCCCATCGCATCGAAGGAAGGGATTTGTCCTTTTACTGGTCGCGGTGGTGCTTTGTGCCATCGGTTACGGGGGCTACTGGTATTTCTGGAGCTCTCATTTTGTTGAAACAGACAACGCCTATACCGCCGTGGAAGTAGCTCAGGTGACGCCGTCCACAAGCGGCATCGTTCAGGATGTCCGGGTAGTGGATACCGAGCAAGTAAAGCAGGGAGACGTTCTCGTGGTCATTGACGAGATTGATGCCAGATTGGCCAAGGCGCAAGCCAGGGCGGATTACCAGCATGCCATTGCACAACGCGGCATCGCGGAATCCGATTATGCGCGTGCACGGATAGATTTGAAGCGCCGCCGGGCATTGGTGGGTTCCGGTTCCGTCTCACGGGATGAACTGACTAAGGCGGAAAATGCCCATGCTTCCGGCAAGGCGGCTGTTGAAGCGGCGAAGTCAGCTATTGAGCAGGCAAAGGCCCAACTGGATCAATCTGAGCTTGACCTCTCCAGGACGATTGTGCGTGCGCCGATTACAGGGGTTGTCGCAAAGCGGACGGTGCAGGTAGGGCAGCGTGTTGAAAAAGGCGCGGTATTGCTGTCTGTTGTTCCCGTGCAGAAGATGCATGTAGATGCCAATTTCAAGGAAGGGCAGCTTGAGAAGGTTCGCGTTGGACAAAAGGCAAAACTGCACGCCGATATTTACGGAAGTTCCGTCGTCTATAGCGGTGTGGTTGAAGGCTTTGCCGGTGGAACCGGTTCGGCATTTGCCATCATCCCCGCACAAAATGCCACGGGCAACTGGATCAAGGTGGTGCAGCGCCTGCCGGTACGTATACGCCTGGATCCCGACGAGCTCGCCGCCAATCCCCTCCAGGTAGGTTTATCCATGACGGTCACGATTGATACTCGAGGCTTGAAGTAGCCTCATTCGCAGGAAGTGCTCATGGACCAGGATTTTCAGCGCCCCTTTGAAGGCAAAACCCTGTGGTTTTTAGCGATTCTGCTGTCCATGGCAAATTTTGTCGCCGTGTTGGACATGACCATCACCAATGTGTCTGTGACCAGTATCGCGGGCGGTTTGGGCACCAGCACAAATCAGGGTACCTGGGTCATTACTTCCTACGCGGTGGCTGAAGCCATTACCGTTCCCTTGACCGGGTGGCTTGCCGCCCGCTTCGGCGCGGTGCGGATGTTTGTCTGCGCCATGTCCCTGTTTGGTGCCTTTTCTTTTTTGTGCGGCTTTGCCGATTCTCTGGGGCTTTTGATTGCGGGACGTGTCCTGCAGGGGTTGGCGGGCGGGCCCATGATGCCGTTGACCCAGACACTGCTCTTGCGGATTTTTCCGCGCGAGAAAGTAATGACCGCGACCACGCTCTGGGCCATGACCACAGTGGTTGCACCGGTTGCCGGGCCCGTTTTGGGCGGGTGGTTGTGCGATAACTATTCGTGGCCATGGATTTTCTATATTAACGTACCGCTTGCCATCTGTTGTAGCTACCTTGTCTGGAGGATGCTGAGGCGGCTGCCGCAGACGCTTGACAAGGCCAGAATTGATGTTGTGGGACTCATCCTTCTGATTGTCTGGGTGGGGGCGTTGCAACTAATGCTGGATGAAGGGAAAGATCTCGACTGGTTTTCTTCCCGCTACATCGTTGCGCTTGCCATTATTGCCGCTATTGGATTTTTTGCCTTTCTGATCTGGGAGTTGACGGAAGAGCATCCCATTGTCAACCTGCGTGTTTTTCGACACCGTGGCTATACCGCATGTGTCATCACCATCGCCGTCGCTTTTGGGTGCTACTTTGCTGCAAATGTTTTAATACCGTTGTGGTTGCAGTCCTACATGGGATATACGCCGACCTGGTCTGGAAAAACAACCGCCTGGAGCGGCGTGGCGTCTTTCATGGTGGCGCCGCTTGTGACGCGCATGGTGAGGCGGGTTGACCCCAGAAAGCTGGTCATGGGAGGCGTGATGTGGTTGGGCATTATATCTATCGCCCGTTCATTTTTTACGACAGATATCAGTTATGGCTGGATTATTTTGCCCACCTTTTTGATTGGATTGGGTATGCCACCCTTTTTCATCCCGTTGACAGGTCTTGCACTTGCCAGCGTGGAAGAAAAGGAAACCGCGTCGGCCGCAGGGCTCATGAGTTTTTTGCGGACGCTGTCCGGCGCGTTTGCCACATCCATTGTGACGACAGCCTGGGAAGATAAAATCAATTACATGCACGCAGAACTCTCTGCCCTGATAGATGCCAGCGGGGAGCATTTGCGGCAGGTCGCAAATTCGGGAATGCCGCCTGAAATGGCGAGGGCATTGATTGACCGGCTGGTCACGACGCAGAGCGTCATGCTGGCGACAAATGAACTGATGTTGATGATTGGCGTGCTGCTTATCCTGGCATCTTTTGTTGTTTTCGTTGTTCCCGCGCCAAAACGCAAGGGAAGCGGCGCGGGTTGATGTCCGGTTATCAACGCGCATCGAAGTGTATCGCAGGACGCTTCGCGCCTGGGTGTGATGAAAGGTGACACATGATCAGAAAACGAATACGTTCTGACAATCCGTCACTGATGGCTTTGTGGCGGCGATCTGTAACCGACACACACACATTTCTGACCGAAGAAGACATACGAGGCATTGAAAGGGATCTGGCTGATTTTTTGCCCAATCTGGAGGTATGGGTTTTCGAACTTGATGGTCGTCCGGTCGGGTTCATGGGGCTCAGCAGGTCAAAGGTGGAAATGTTGTTTGTAGAAACCGGTTTTTATGGTCGGAGAATCGGCACACTATTGCTGAATCATGCCCGGTCACGGCACGAAACACTGGTTCTGGATGTCAATGAGCAAAACCCGTTGGCCCGTGACTTCTATTTGCGTTATGGATTCAGGGAAACGGGGCGTTCGGTCACAGATGCCGCCGGGCGACCTTTTCCGCTGATCCACATGCGGCTGGATGCCGCCGGAAATTGACGCGGGGATTGGCAGGCGAAATGCCGACGATGGGCGGTCAACTGGTGACAGACTATCGACGGTGCCGACACAAAATGGCGCCATCTCCGCTTTCAGTCCGGGTCGGCACAAGGTATTCCGGTCGGGCAGTGGTGCCTATTTGTTCAGTGTTTTCATGGCGGAATCCAGTCCCGCCAGTGTGAGCGGGTACATGCGGTTTTCCATGATTTCCCGCACCATCTGGATGGATTGCGTCAGATGCCAGTACTGTTCCTGCTCCGGGTTCAGCCACACGGCATGCTTGAAATGAGCGAGAAGCGCGCGCATCCAGACGCCCCCCGAATATGGGGCTTGCCACAAGGACTCTTCGCCCGGGCTCAGTATTTCTACTGGCGACATGGACGCGTCGCCCACCATGATCAATTTGAAGTCCTTGCCAAACTTGTTTGTCAGATAATGAATTGGGAAGAGTTCGAGAAAAGAAGGGCCGTTGTACCGCCAGACAGAGTCATAAACGCAATTGTGAAAATAAAAGTATTCCAGGTGCTTGAATTCCGTGCGGACAGCGGAAAACAGTTCCTCGCACAATTTGACATGGCTGCTCATTGAGCCGCCGATATCGAACAAAATCAGCACTTTCACCTTGTTTTTACGTGCGGCGCGCATTTTGATATCAAGAAAGCCTCCTTGCCGCGCCGTGCTGGAAATAGTTTCATCAAGGTCCAGTTCGTCGGGCAATCCTTCGCGGGTGAACTGACGAAGGCGGCGCAGCGCCATTTTGATATTGCGTGTGCCCAACTCCACTTCATCGTTCAACCCCATGAATTGACGGCTGTTCCATGCCTTCATTGCGTGGCGGTTGCCTGTACTTTCCCCCTCGAAGCGAAAATTTTTGTCGTTGATGCCGCCCATGCCAAAAGGGCTGTTGCCGTCGCTGCCGACCAGCAACTGACTGCCGTCCTGATGCGTCTCTTCAATGTCGTGCGGACTTCTGAAATCTTCCTCCGGCGTCTGGAACGCACTTTCCAGCATGGCGAGGTGGACGGCGGACAGGTCGGCGTCTACCGCTTCTTTCGGCAGCACTCTTGCGAGATGCGTCGGTTCCCTGCTGGCGGACATCTTCTGAAAATAGGCGCCAAACGCCACGTCGAATTTATCGTAGTCTTTCTCATTTTTGATGAGGCAGACACGGGAAAGAGTATAAAAATCGTCAAGACGGTAATTGGCGAGTCCCGCAGAAAGCGCCTCCAGAAGGGAGAGGTACTCCGTTGTGGATACGGGCAGACCGCTTTGTTTCAGGTGCAGGAAAAAATCAATCAGCATGGCACGTTCAGCTGCCTTGCCTGTTCGTCTGCACGACGCGCTGCAAGAGGCTGACATCCTGCTCGTTCTTGAGGAGGGCGCCGTACAGTGGCGGGAGGGCAGCTATTTTGTTCTTCTCCTTTGCCAGCACACCCGCGTCAATTCCCTCGGCTTCGAGCAGCCTCAGCCAGTCAATTAATTCGGATGTGGAGGGCTTCTTCTTGAATCCGTTTATCTGACGCAGGTTAAAAAAGACTTCCAGTGCCTCTCGCATCAGGTTTTCCTGTATGCGCGGGAAATGGACATTCACGATTTGCGCCATTGTTTCGTGGTCGGGAAAGCGGATATAGTGAAAGAAGCAGCGTCTCAGGAAAGCATCCGGCAATTCTTTTTCATTGTTGGAGGTGATAATGATGACGGGACGGCGTTTTGCCTGTATGAGTTGGTGCGTCTCATAGCAGTAAAATTCCATGCGGTCCAATTCACGGAGCAGGTCGTTGGGAAATTCGATGTCCGCTTTGTCTATCTCGTCAATGAGTACAACGCTTGTTCTGTCCGACTCGAACGCCTCCCAGAACACCCCTTTGACGATGTAGTTTGCGATATCGGCGACGCGCGCATCCCCCAATTGCGAGTCACGCAGGCGGGAAACGGCGTCATACTCATACAATCCGTGCTGCGCTTTCGTTGTTGATTTGATGTGCCACTGCAAAAGAGGCATACCCAGCGCGGCGGCGATTTCTTCTGCCAGCATGGTTTTGCCGGTGCCCGGTTCTCCTTTGACCAAAAGGGGGCGTTGCAGGGTAATAGCCGCATTCACGGCAAGCCGCAGGTCGTCTGTGGCGATGTAGCTACTGCTTCCTTCGAAGCGCATTTCGTTTGTCTCCTGCTAGTTCGGCGCGGCAATCAAAGTAGACCCACTGTAGTATATATCAGCTTGTCATTGCCCGGCATCCCCCGTGCCCGGGAGATGCCAGTGTGCGCAGACCGCACAGGAAACGAATTTTTGCCGCCGCGAACAGTGCGCTCAGAATAAAGAATACAGGAAGATAAGGTGGTGGGAGTATTGACGAAAATTGGGGAATATATTGTTATTTGGAGATGGGGTATGGATATAAACTGTTTAATATTTGATGATTTTGAAACACTCGACCTTTTTGGTCCTGTTGAAGTATTTGGGAAAATTGAAGAATGTTGTATAAAATATTTTTCAATGCATGGCGGAAAAATAACAAACAAGGATAATGTTCAAATAATTACGGAAAATCTAAATCAAATAGATAAATATGACGTTCTCATCATACCAGGTGGAAAAGGAATTAGAATGTTGGTCAATGATGTTGAATTTGCTAAAAAATTAAAAATAGTTGCTGGAAAAATGTTGTGGTGTTTAACGGTATGCACCGGGTCGGCATTATTGGCAAAAACGGGGTTACTTGATGGTTTTGAGGCAACCTCAAATAAAATGGCTTTTGAGTGGGTCAAGACAAGTGGAAAAAATGTGAAATGGAAATATAAAGCGCGTTGGGTCGTGGATAATAAATACTATACTTCATCTGGAATATCTGCGGGAATAGATATGAGTCTCGGATTTGTTTGCGATAATTTTGGAGAAGAAAAGGCAAGAGAAATAACAAAAAGAATGGAGTATGTATGGAATAATAATAAGAACGATGATATTTTTGCGTTATTAAAATAAGCCAGCGGTTTTGTCGGGGCAAGGGAAAATGCAGGCCGCTTGCGTGCCCGGCACGGGGCGCCGACAGGTGCCAGCAACAGAATTGCGCAAGGTCGGCAGTTATCCCGTGAACAGGTGCGCGGCAACGACGGGAGGGGAGGCCTCCCCTCCCGTCGTTGCCGCGCATTATCCCTTTCAGGAGCGTTATTTTGAACCCGCTTCCCGTTCGTGATACTGCGATACGCTCAAGCCCGCTTCTGTCAGCTCGTCCAGCTTCATTTTCCCCGCTCTGCCGTAGTGCTCAAAAGCCATTTCTGAAAGAACAATGCTCACGCTCTCCGGTCTGCATCCCAGATGCTCCACGGAAACATCGGTCAGCGCCTTGATATAGGCACGTTTGACTTCGACAGAGCGACCTTCCAATATGTCCACATGAATTACCGGCATGCAAGTTCCTTTCGATAGAGAATCCATAACGATTCGTGCCGGATAGCCGGAACGGGACCGTTGCCCGCTGAAAGCAACACCGTTTCCGTCGCACGAATATACAAATCACCCATATGGTATTAAATAAACCATGGATCCGCAAACCACGCTGTTTAGCGATTATCATTCACATAAACATATATGAATTGCAAGCATAATGCGCGCCCATTCTCTGCGGCAGACAAGGCTTGCGTCGCCTGCTTGTCTCAAAAATACAACAAAATGAGCCCTTATTTTACTTTTTTCGGGCACCCGCTTGACCGGACAAAACCGGATGGACACAGTATAGTCATATACACATATAGGATTTATATGTATAAAACGCGAATCCCCTTGCCAGAACGTGCGCCAGAAAGGCCGTTTCTGGCTTTCCCTCTCCTGAAGGGCTTTTCCGTCGTATGCGGAGTTGTTTTGCTCGGTCTGCGGCGGGGTGTTCTGGCGAGAGATGATTCCGTCTTCCTTTTCCTTGCGGAAGAACGCGGTTGTGAGCGATGTTGACCTTTCCCTGTACTGCACTCAAAAAGTATTTGCCCTTCGGTGTCTTCCAAACATTTGGTGCTGGCACATTTGTGGTACGGTTCCAGTGGTGGGGCGAGGTTCGGTATGCAAGGTGTACGCATTCCTGAAGCGTGTTTTAAAAATTGAGCATGACCGCTCATCGTAGGAGAAGGAGAGAAAGCATGAAAAAAACTCTGGTTGCCCTGGCAGTATTGGGTTTGTACGCAGGGGTTGCGCAAGCGCAAAGCAATGTTGCCGTCTACGGTATCGTGGATACAGGCTATATCAAGGAAACGGGTCGTGACCTCCGGCAGGGCGAGCGCCTCAACAACCGCATCGGCCTGCGCGGTGTAGAAGACCTTGGCAATGGTCTGAAAGCCAACTTCGAATTGCAAAAACGGTTCGACTTGAACGATGGTAGCCTTAACTCGACGAACACGGCGAGTTACCGGGGCACGAAGCCTGCCAATGATAAGCAGTGGGATGGATCTGCTGCGGTTGGCTTGCAGGGCGGGTTTGGTCAGGTACGTATTGGTCGCGTGTGGGAAACAACCACACAAACGATTACGCGCTTTGATCCGTTTGAGCAATCCGGTATCGGTTCCTGGTTCTATGGTATCCAGCGTGCCCGAAGCACTGACAATACAGCGCGTTACGACAGCCCCAACTGGAACGGTTTCAGCTTTGCCGCCACCTATTCTTTGGGTCAGAATACCAAACAGGTCAACACAACAGGTGCCAATAGCAAGGATTGGGATAACGATGGTTACTCCATTAACCTGTCCTACAAAAACGGACCATTCGACTCCACGGCAAACTGGAGCCGGATTGCGGACTCGGACAATTCCTACACATGGAACATTGGCCTGGGCTACAAGTTCCTGAACCAGGCTCGTGTCACGCTGGCCTACGAAGATGCCCACAGCAATGGTTACAAGGGAAGTAATAGCGGTACAAGCTACAGCGGGCGCCTGGATGCCCGCCAGCGTAACCTCTTGCTGGGTCTGGAATGGGATGTCGGTCCCGGGCAGTTCCTGGCATCCGTGCAGTGGGATCGCGTGAAATCCCATGCGGGTCCTGTCAGCACTGCGGCAGGCTATACGTACTCGGCAAATCCCTTGGGAAATCGCAAGGGGGATAACCAGGATGCCATCAAGTACGCGCTGGGTTACAACTACAATCTTTCAAAGCGCACCACCATTTACGGCCACGCAACCTATACCGACTATGATTCCAGGGAATTGGGTAACTACTGGGTTGGTTTGGATCGTGAAAGTGTCACGGCATTCCAGCTCGGTATCACCCATAAGTTCTGATGCCTGCATGAAACGGTAAAGGATTTTTACCGGTACAGCCGGGGCCTTGTTGGCAAAGGTTTGTCCCTTGCCAACAAGGGTCTCGTTCAGCGCAGATTCAACAACGCCTGTAGTGCCGAAAGGAACAGAGAATTCCGGGTTGCTGGCCGACGGGGAAGGAAAGCCATTCGGCGGGATTCCTGTCGGACAGATTAAGTCGACATTCCCGCATATTCAATATGTTGTCCGCGCCAATTCCGATATAACATAAAGTACGGAGATACGGATATCGTCATTGTTTCATCTCACCGGACATTTGAAGGTCAGCCCGTACACCTACTGATTGAAACGTCCGCTTTCGCACTTTTCCTGTTTTTACCGGTATTCGTTTGAGGTTCCTGCTGCGTTATGGTGGTCGCTGCGGCAGAGATGGTCACCGCAGGTTTGGTTATCTACTCGCGGGAAACTTTCAATATTTCGAGGATATGGTGGTATCGTTGCGTTGTCCGTTTTGGGGTTAGGTTTGAATGACCTCCTTTATCGGGTTGAGCGTTTTTTTACCGCATGAAAGGAAGAAGTGAGTGCACGAAACCAACCGCAAAGCGAGGCGTTCCGACAGTAAACATGGGGTTGAGTCTGACATCATGAGTATCCCTCGAAATACGCAATGCGCGCCATCGACCTGGCAATCCGAGACGCTCGTCGTTCACGGAAACAAAGATATCCATCACACCGGTGTACCCTCGCGCGATCTGGTGCCCCCCATCCATCCCAGCACGACGTTTGAGCGGGCAGGGGATGGCTCGTACCCGGGAAACCACATGTACTCCCGAATATCTTCTCCGGCGTACAGCGAGATAGAAAACTTGCTCGCTGCACTGGAAGAAGGGGAGGAAGCCTTGCTCTTTTCTTCGGGCATGTCCGCGGGCAGCGCCCTGTTGCAGGCGTTGAAGCAAGGCGACCGTATCGTTGTTCCGCGATCCATGTACTGGGGGATGCGTAACGGGATACAACGTTTTGCGGAAGACTGGCGTCTGGACTTGGGTTTTTATGAGAACACCCGCCTAGAAGAGATTGAGCAGAAAGTGAGCGAAAAGGCGACACGATTGTTGTGGATTGAAACGCCAGCCAATCCGACGTGGGATATAACGGACATCGAAAAAGCGAGCGAGATCGCCCATCGTTTTGGGGCGCTGGTGGTCGTAGACTCCACCATTGCGTCTCCTGTCTTGTCCAGACCGCTCCGTTGGGGAGCCGACATTGTCCTGCATTCGGCAACCAAATATTTGAACGGACACTCGGATGTAGTGGCGGGCGCCCTGATAACAAAAGGCACCGATGAATTCTGGGATCGTATCCGTTTTGTGCGCACCCACGCGGGGGCGATACTCGGACCGTTTGAGGCGTGGCTGTTGCTCAGAGGTATGCGCACCCTGTTTATACGGGTTAGGGCGGCTTCTGGCAGCGCACTGAAAATTGCCCGACAGCTTGATACCCATCCGGCTATCTCCCACGTGTTGTATCCGGGGTTGCCATCGCATCCGGGCCATGATGTCGCTCAAAAGCAGATGCAGGGAGGATTTGGTGGCATGCTATCCATCCGGCTCGCCGAGGGAGAACAAAAAGCCCGTGATGTCGCAGCCCGTTTGCAGGTTTTCAAGCGGGCTACTTCGCTGGGGTCAGTGGAAAGCCTGGTTGAGCACCGCGCCAGTATCGAAGGAGAGGGGACTGTGTGTCCTGTCGACTTGTTGCGCATCTCGGTAGGCATTGAACCAGTTGAAGATCTGCTTGCCGATCTGGCTCACGCACTGAATGAATCATGAGAAAATACACGAAATAATGCGCTTTAAATAAAGCGCGTTATTGGTTGATTTTAAATGAGTTTTTATAATTATTTGAGTCATAACGCCTAATTTGTGAGAAAAAATGAAAATCGAAACGCTCGCAGTGCACGCGGGGTATTCCCCCGATCCAACAACCAAGGCGGCAGCGGTTCCTATCTATCAAACAGCCTCCTACGCATTTGACAGCGCGCAACATGGGGCAGACTTGTTTGACCTCAAAGTGCCGGGCAATATCTATACTCGCATCATGAACCCGACAAACGATGTGCTTGAAAAACGGGTTGCCGCGATGGAAGGGGGAATTGCGGGGCTGGCACTGGCATCTGGCTCGGCGGCGGTAACGTACGCCATTCTGACCATCACCGAATCGGGGGATAACATCGTATCTGCCAGCACGTTGTATGGCGGCACATACAACCTTTTCGCGCACACTTTCCCCCAGTTCGGTATTCAGGTGCGCTTCGCCGACCCCGCCAATCCCGAAGCATTCAAGTCATTGATTGATGAAAGGACAAAAGCAATCTATGCGGAAAGTGTCGGAAATCCGCTGGGGAATATCACCGACATTGAAAAGCTGGCAAATATTGCCCACAGCGCCGGGGTTCCGTTGATTGTGGACAATACGGTACCAACGCCGTACCTTTTCCGTCCGATAGAGTGGGGGGCAGATATTGTCGTCCACTCGTTGACAAAAGGAATGGCGGGGCATGGAAACAGTATCGGTGGCGCTATTGTGGACAGCGGCAAATTCCCGTGGAAAAAACATGCTGACCGCTTTCGCCGCTTAAGTGAGCCGGATGCGTCCTATCACGGTGTGGTTTACACTGAATCCATGGGAGATGCGGCATACATCGCGCGTGCGCGGGTTGTGCCGCTCCGGAATACGGGGGCAGCGCTGTCGCCTTTCAACGCTTTCCTGATTCTGCAAGGTATTGAAACCGTGCATTTGCGCATGGAAAGGGTCAGTGACAACGCCAAAAAAATTGTGGAATTCCTGAGCAGACACCCCAAGGTAAACTGGGTTAAAAGCGCGCTGCTGCCGGACCACCCGCAGCATGACCTCCTGCATAAATACCTGAATGGCAATCCGCCCAGCATACTCTCGTTCGGTGTCAAACCTCCACAAGGAGATTCTGCACGGGTGGCTGGCGCCAAGGTGCTGGACGCCTTCAAGCTTTTCACCCGCCTGGTTAACATTGGTGATGCCAAATCGCTGGCAACCCACCCGGCCTCAACAACCCATCGCCAACTCAACGCAGACGAACTGAAAAACGCGGGAGTCAGTGACGACATGGTTCGCCTGTCCGTCGGAATTGAGCACATTGACGACTTGCTTGAAGACCTGGAACAGGCGCTCGCCAGCATCTAATCACGGGGTCTGATCGCAAGGCGGGGAGGGGAGTCCAGCGGGATTTTCCCGCGAGAAACGTGGCATGCCTCCCTCAATGATTATTTTCCTGCGGCGCGCAGCGTCGCTGGAATTTCTGTATCTTTGGCGTAACGCTCGGCGAAATAAAGCGCGTTCTTTCCCTCCTTGTCCTGTAGATTCGGGTTTGCATTCGCTTTCAGGAGCAGTTTGACCAGGTTACTGTTTTTCTTTTTCACCGCAAGGAACAAAGGCGTTCTGTCATAACGGTCGCGTACATCTACCCTGGCGTTGGCTCCCAGCAGGGCTCTGACAATGTCCTCGCGACCCTTTTCGACCGCCAGATGCAGCGCCGTGTTCAATCTGTAATTGTTGCCCTGGGTATCGAGGTCTACTCCAGCGGCGATCAGTATGTTGATGATTTCCATATTACCGACCAGCACGGCCTCGACCAGCATGTCGTCCCGACCACCGCGCAAACCGAAATCCGCCACGCTTTTATTTACCGGCGCGCCCGCTTCAAGCAGTGCCCGCACGAACGCGGGATTGCTTTCGCGCACTGCCCTGAACAAGGGTGAGACGTCGAATTTGTTGCGCTGTTTGGTATCCACCCCGCCTTTTAAGGCCATGTCAAAGAGCTCCTGGTCATTGAGGGTAATGGCCCAATGTAACAGGGTCTGGGCCTTTTTTTTGTAAATGGACGAGTGGGTGGGGGAAACGCCGCCTTGTAACAACGCCTTGACCGTACCCAGCAGCTTCGGGTACCAGTTCACCACCGCCAAGGCATTGCTACCCCTGACATCTTCGGCTTTCGGATCGGCTCCCGCTTCAAGCAGCAACTGTGCCATTTCGGGCTTGTCTCTGCTGGCGTTGTAAAACACAGCTTGAATCAATAGTGGTGGTTCCTGTTTACCATCGCGTCCTACAATTTTTTCATTGGGTTCAGCCCCGGCCTCAATCAGCAACCGGGCCACTGCAACGTTACCACTCTGGACGGCGCTCATCAGCAGGTTATGTTCGCCGCCCGCGTCCCTGGGCTGTAAAATGGCCCCGGACTTCAGCAGCAGTTTGACCATGTCCGGATATCCTGACCTGACAGCCAGGGACAGGGGCCAGTCGGCATAGCCCCCATTGAGGTTGGGATCGGCGCCAGCTTGCAGCAGGAAAGCGATGGTGGCAATATCGCGATCCTGATGAAAGGCTTGAACCAAAGGGGAGCCAAAGACAGGGTGGATTTCGTTGATATTCCCGCCTTCCTGGATGAGTTGGCGAATCGTTTCAGGCGGGCGATCCAGCAGCACAGCCACGGTGACTGAAGGATAGGGCTTGCCGCTGTGCTCTTCCTGGTGCAGTATTCTGTTCAGTTCATCCGCTTGTTCTTGAGTGCGTAGCACAATCTTCGGCTTTGGGCGTTCGCTTCGTATCGCACCATGTTTTTTGAGCAACGCGGTCATGGCATCGCTTTTGGCATAGAACAGCGGATAGCCGATATTTGCCCTGGCTCCCGTTCTGATCAGTAATTTGGCTATTTCCAGATTGTCTTTGCGCACGGCGGCTTCCAGGGGGGTCCCTCCTGAGGCATTGCGGATGTTGGGATTGGCCTTTAACCCCAGCAATCGTTTAACCTCAAGCAGGTTTTCGGTTGCGACGGCCTGTATTAATTGGGTCTCGCCCCATATAGGGTCGTAGGCATCAACTTCCGGAATGGGCTTCCGTCCTTCCGGGGACGGATTGTTGGCGTAAAAGGCCTCAACCGGATTCTTCAGTCGCCCCAGCGCGTCATATGAAACGGCGTCGGAATGCGCAATGCCCCCCAGCCCAATCGCCAGCATCAAGAACGCACAGATGTACAAGCGTCGCATGCTTCCCCCCGCTGCATTTGAGATTATTTTCGGGCGGCGCGCAGCATT
>JAISAG010000175.1 GCA_031266815.1 Burkholderiaceae bacterium
GCTCCTGGACTACATCGTCTGGTTCAATTCAGAACGACCCCATTATGCCCTTGGGTTACAATCACCTTATGACTTCTTGAAAAAACATCATCAGTGCAATATGTTTCTGTCAGAAGACACTGTGCATCCCCGGGAAAGCGAGAGTGGAAGTCGTGTATAATGGGAAAGGGCGCCTCTGGTGAGAAGCGGGTTGTTTAAAAGAGGATTGATATGCGAGTGGGGAGCTATGCTGGTTCGGTTGCGTATGCTCATGACAGGTGGGTGAGCGTTTCTGCGCCCGAAGAAGTCCTTTCCCCGGTACCGAAAAAAACAACAGACCCCTCGGAAGAGAAAACGCCGTCGCCGCTTCAAACATCTGCACTGACAGTGGGCGAGGTGGAAAGTGACCGTGCGAATGTCCGTGTCCCCGCCGTTAATCCAGACGAGATGTTGGGAATGATACGCAATGCTTCCTCCTCTTCCGGTTCTTCGCTGGCGCAGGGTATTGACAGCGGGGGTTATGCCTCCCGCCCGGAAGGCACCGCCTCGCCAGCAGAAGAGGCACCGGAACATGGTGTGACGGGGTCAGAGCAGGCGCAGGGCACGCCAGCACAAAAGGAAGAGGCACAGGAGGGCTCAACAGAGGAGAGCGGCGCATCGAATAGCAGGGAAGAGTCCGATATGGCGGCAACGGTAGCCCAGCTCAAACAGACCGAGAGGAAAGTGATTGCGCATGAAGCAGCGCACAAGGCGGTTGGCGGGCAGTACGCGGGTGCGATCAGCTACAGTTACACGACTGGACCAGATGGGAAGCGTTACATTTCTGGCGGGGAAGTGCCCATTTCCACCCCTTCCACGGACGATCCCAAGGAAATGCTTCGTATTGCCCGTCAGGTTATGCAGGCGGCATTGGCGCCTGCTGATCCTTCGCCGCAGGACAGGGCTGTTGCCGCGAGCGCGGCACAAAAGATGGCACAGGCGCAGTCGGAGATAGTTCGCATGGAAGATGAATCCGACTCTTTGGAAGAGACGGACCCGGACACAAATGCCACGCAGTCTGCTCCCTCTCCTGATAAGGGCGGGATGCGACCGGATGTGGGTGCATCGGCTCAACCCGAAAGAGCCAGTGTGGATAACGGCGTGAACGAGGTAGCGGGATCCGCGAAGGATGGACCGATTTCCCGCGCCAGCTATGTTCTTGGGCAACGGGCGGTCTCCGCTTATTCCGCGTCTATCCACGCTGATAAAAAACAGGATGCGCGTCGGTTTCGCGTTGCGGCATAACGCGCAATTTGCGCTCCGGGGTGTGTTTTTCCCGAATAGAGAAGTGTTTGATAGAAAGGATGGAAATGATGGGAGCGATGCGGGCGTTTGCTGTCAGGTTACTGCGGAATCTGTTTTGGGGATTGACTGTCTTTTCGGTGGGTGTTGTTTGCGCTCACGCGGGAGAAGTGCCCGCCATGGTGAGAAAGCAGGTGCCTGCCTACTACAGGATACTGCTTGGACAATTTGAAATAACCGCGTTGCTGGATGGTGTTATGGAAGTGGACAAAGCGGTTTTGACGAACGAAGAACCTGAGCGGCTTCAGCGTATTTTGGCAGAGCGCTACGTTGATGCTTCCAGGATACAAGTAGCAGTCAATGTTTATCTGGTGCATACGGGGAGCCGTCTGGTTCTGGTGGACGCCGGATGCGGTGGCCTGTTCGGCAAGAAAATGGGGCAGGTCGTTTCCAACATGAGAGCGGCAGGCTATTTGCCTGAGCAGGTAGATACGGTATTGTTGACGCACATGCACGGGGATCACCTGGGCGGGCTGGTGACGAAAGCGGGAAAAAAGGTTTTCCCAAATGCAACCGTGTACGTTGACCAGCAAGAAAGTGATTTTTGGTTATCCACTGAAAACGAGAAGAAAGCGCCCGCATACCTTGAACGCAACTTCCGTGCGGCGCGCACAGTATCCGGGCCGTATCGTGCATCGGGGAAATGGAAAACTTTTCGTCAGGAAAGCGAGATTGTTCCCGGTATCCATGCTGTTGCCGCACCCGGTCATACACCCGGTCACACGCTGTTCAAGGTAGTGTCTGGAGGACAGGAACTGTACATCCTGGGCGATCTGGTTCATAGTCATTCCGTGCAATTTGCGTACCCTGATGTGGCGGTGGCGTACGATTCCGACCAGAAACAGGCAGTGATAACGCGTCGCAAGATATTCGGTTTGGCGGCACAGAGTGGATGGTTTGTTGCGGGCATGCACCTGCCGTATCCGGGCGTTGGGCGGATCCGTTCAAATGGAGACGACAGTTATACCTGGATTCCTTCGCCGTTTACGCCTCTGCCGTAGCAGGGGGCTGCTTTTCTTACCCCAGGGATGGAACTTGTTTGTCCGGCGGGCTCCTTGCCCGCGTTGCGGAGCGCTGTTGATGCGGGGGCTGACTGTGTCTACGCGGGATTTCGCGATGCAACCAATGCGCGGCACTTTGCGGGTCTCAATTTTGACGCGATATCCTTGAGAAAGGGCATTCGTTACGCGCACGACAGAAAGAGGAAAGTGTTCCTTGCGCTAAACACCTATCCCGGACCAACGGGATGGGATAAATGGCGAGAAACAGTTGATCGGGCGGCAGACTGTGGGGTGGATGCCGTGATCATGGCGGATATGGCATTGATGCAGTATGCTGCAAAAACTTATCCGAAAATGCGCTTGCACCTTTCTGTTCAGGCTTCTGCCTCCAACTGTGAGGCAATCAATTTTTACCATACCCATTTCGGCATTTCCCGTGTCATTCTTCCCCGCGTTCTTTCCGTGGAGCAAGTGGGGCGGCTCGCGCAACATATCTCAATTGAAGTGGAAGTGTTTGGTTTCGGCAGCTTGTGCGTCATGGCAGAAGGGCGTTGCGCCCTGTCTTCCTACGTGACCGGAGAAGGACCCAACAACAATGGCGTATGCTCTCCGGCGAGTGCGGTACAGTGGCTGTCCCTGCCGGGTGGTGTGGAGTCCCGGTTGAACGGCGTTCTTGTTGACCGATATGCCGACGATGAAAAGGCCAGCTATCCCACCTTGTGTAAAGGGCGTTTCGACGTAGAGGGGGAATGTTACTACGCCATCGAAGAGCCTGCCAGCTTGAATGCGTTGGTATTATTGCCCGCGCTGATGAAGAGTGGTGTATCGGCCATCAAGATAGAAGGTCGGCAACGCAGTCCCGCCTACGTATCGCTGGTGACCCGCGTATGGAGGGAAGCGATAGATGCCTGTCGCCGCCATCCTGATTCGTATGAAGTCAATCCTGCATGGATGACCGATTTGGGAAAAGTGGCGGAGGGGTTGCAACACACGCTGGGGGCGTACCACCGTGCATGGAAGTAATGTAGAGCGGAAAGGATTGCTTTGAGACTGGCATTGGCGCCTATTCCATACTACTGGGAGAAAGAAGCGGTTTACGCTTTTTATGAGACGATCCGTGACACACCAGTTGACGTGGTGTACCTGGGTGAGACGGTGTGCGCCAGACGGCATCAGCTCCGTCTGGGCGATTGGCTGGATATTGGCGCACGCCTGCGCGACAGCGGAAAGAATGTTGTGCTTTCCACCCAGATTCTGCTGGAGTCCGAATCGTCCTTGACTCACTTGCGGCAGATTGCAGAAAACGATCTGTTTACGGTAGAAGCGAATGATATAGGTGCTGTACGCCTGCTGGCAGGCAAGAAGCCCTTTATTGCCGGATCCTATTTGAATATTTACCATGCCCGCGCCGTAGCGCTGTTGCGGGAATGGGGTGCGACGCGCTGGGTGGTGCCGGTGGAAACAAGCCGGGCTGACATGTCGCATCTGCTGTCGGCGCGTCCCGAGGGGATGGAAATGGAAGTATTGGGGTATGGTCGGTTGCCGCTGGCTTTTTCCGCTCGTTGTTTCACGGCGCGGCACCACAATTTGCCCAAAGAAGACTGCCGTTTCGGTTGTTTGTCCCATCGGGACGGATTGTCGCTGAAAACGCGCGAGCAGGAAGATTTCCTCGTCATCAACGGGACACAGGTGCTGTCAGGCAAGGTGTATACATTGCTCCATGAGATACCTGTTCTGGAAGAGATGGGAGTGAATGTGCTTCGAATCAACCCGCAAAGTCGGTACACGCCTGAAATTATCGGTCTTTTTTCTGACGCAGTGGCGAGGAGAATCGACGTGCACGAAGCGGGCGGGCATCTGCAAGCCTGGTTGCCCGCGTTGCCCTGCAATGGCTATTGGCACGGTTTGCCGGGGATGACATATACTGCGCCGATGGCTTCTATGGCAAAATGACCTCTCTATTGACGTCATGGAAACCAGAGATGAACCCGCTCGTCATTTTTTCTTTGCTGGGCAGGTTGATGCCTTCCTATCCCGGCTCGCTTTTGTTCGTCCTGCTGGCAAATCTCCTTGTGGGAGACGATCTTGATGATGCCGTGCGGGAAAGGCTGATGGGGAGGCAGTTGCGTCTGGACATTTTGGATGCGGGGCTGCACTTTAATTTTCTGTGGTCATCCGGAGGGTTTGTTGCCGGATGGTCTGCGGGAACGCCCGCCCTGACCATTCGCGCCCGCTTCTCTGATTTCGTGTCCCTGCTGACGCGCAGCGAAGACCCCGATACGCTTTTTTTCGGTCGCAAGTTGGTCGTGGAGGGAGATACAGAACTGGGAGTGTTGCTGAAAAACACGATAGACGCGCTGGAGCCGGGTTTGCCAGAGCGGATACACTCCCTTCCCGCGCATCTTTTGTCAAGCGTGCTGTCGCGTATGCGCGGGGCAGGTTCCGTGTAAAACGGCAGGTTTCGTGGTGCCGCGCAATCAGGATGGTTGCCCTTTCGTCAGCAGATGTATGGTGGCACGAATTTGGGTTGCGCGGGAGTGAATGTCTGGCATTTTGGCCGTAACTCGCAGTTTTTCCGGACCAGTCAGGCGGAAGTTCCTGTTTTTCTGCAGCAGTTCAATGACATGTGCCGCGTCAATGGGTGGGTTTGGAATGAATTGCAGCGAAAGGGCTTCCGTGTGGGCGTCAATTTTGATAATGCCCGCCGCTTTTGCGACAATTCGGAGGCGGTGCGTTTCCATGAGCGCCTGTGCCTGATCAGGCAACTTCCCAAAACGGTCTATCATTTCTTCCTGTAGCGTTCTCAGCTCATCCAGTGTTTCACTGCCGGCAAGACGTTTGTAGAGTGAAAGACG
>JAISAG010000071.1 GCA_031266815.1 Burkholderiaceae bacterium
ACCGGAATTTGAACAAAACGGTTCGCCATACCCTGCAAACGGTGGATGTGGTGCTGTTTCTGGTTGAGGCGGGCAATTTCGGCGAGGCAGACGAAGCGGTGATGGCGCTGCTGCCGGACGATGTGCCCGCCATACTGGTTGTCAGCAAGACTGATCGCCTCAGGAGCAAGTCAGCCTTGTTTGCGTTCGTCGAAAAAATTATCGGTATGCACCCTTTCCCCGCCGTGATACCGGTTTCTGCCAGAAAGCGCTTCCAGTTGCGTACGCTGGAAGAAGAAATTCGCCAGCGTTTGCCGGTCAGCGCTGCCGTCTTTTCGCCGAATGATGTCACAGACCGCAGCGAGCGTTTTATGGCGTCGGAGATTGTGCGGGAAAAGATATTTCGCTTTTGCGGGGATGAATTGCCCTATACCAGTACGGTGGTGATAGAGCAGTACGAGAAAAAGGAAAGACTGCGGCGGATTTTCACGGCGATTCTGGTTGAGCGGGATACGCACAAGGCGATGATTATCGGTCGGGGCGGCGAGCGCTTAAAGGAGATGTCCAGCGAAGCCAGAGCCGACATGGAAAAGATGTTCGGGGTTCCCGTGTATCTGGAAATATGGGTCAAGGTCAAATCCGGCTGGGCGGACAACGAAGCCGGCTTGCGGGCGTACGGTTATGAGTGAGCACGGCGTGAAGTCTGATGTCTTGACCGCTGTTGTGGCAGACAACACGCCTCGCCCGCCGGTTGCGGGCTGGCGGGCATCTTCGTCCGTTGCGCCGCGCCCGGAGCCGAAGCGGCGCGGGCAGGAAACCCGCGTCAGCGGTCAGACCGCTTATGTCCTGCATCGGCATATGTACAAGGAAAGCAGCCTGATTCTGGACGTTTTTTCGCGTGATTATGGTCGGGTGGTACTGGTGGCGAAAGGAGCCAAAAGACCGCACTCCCGTCTGCGCCATGTCCTGCAAAGCTTTCAGCCGCTTCTGCTGGGCTGGAGCGGTCGCACCGAGTTGCGCACCTTGTTTTCCGTGGAATGGATGGGCGGTGTGGCGCCTCTGGAAAACGCCGCGCTCTTTTACGGATTCTACCTGAATGAATTGCTGCTGAAGTTGCTCGCGCGGGAGGACCCGCATCCTGCCTTGTTCGACCATTATGTACGCGCGCTGACACGCTTTACCCGGTCGGAATCGCCTCAGGCGGTTCTGCGCCAGTTCGAGCTTGCTGTCTTGAAAGAGACCGGTGTTGCGGCAGATCTGTCCGTCAATCGCTCGAATGGTCAACCGATTGAGCCGGACGAAGTGTATGTGGTAGAACCGGAGGGCGGGCCCCGTCCCGCACAGATGGGCGATACCCTGCCCCGGGTCGCGGGCCAAACCCTGATCGACATGGTCAACGAAGATTATGGTTCTGCCATGACACAGACGCAGAGCAAATTGCTGATGCGCTCGCTGTTGACGTATCACCTGAATGGGGTTCCCATCCAGACAAGACAGATTCTGATTGATCTGTTACAACTGTAGGCGGGACGGACCCATGGATACTCATATCGCGCTGGGGGTCAATATAGACCACGTGGCGACTTTGCGTAACGCCAGAGGGACACGGTATCCTGACCCGATACAGGCAGCATTGCTGGCGGAAAAGGCGGGAGCGGACTGCATTACCTTGCACTTGCGGGAGGACAGGCGGCACATTCGGGACGATGATGTCCGGGCCATACGTCCCCTTCTGCGTACCCGGATGAACCTGGAATCGGCGGTGACGGACGAGATGATCGCCTTTGCCTGCGATGTGCGACCAGATGATGTTTGCCTGGTGCCGGAGCGGCGTGAGGAATTAACGACGGAGGGCGGGTTAAATGTCGTGCGCTTTTCCAGCGACATAGAGAGAGCACTCGTTCGCTTGCATGGCGCGGGCATTCGCGTCAGTTTGTTCATTGATCCGGAAGCCGCGCAGATACATGCGGCGAAGGCAGTGGGAGCGCGTGTTATTGAACTGCACACGGGGGCATATGCCGCCAGTGACGACCCGGCTGTACAAGGCAGGGAACTGGCGCGCATCCGGCAGGGCGTGGCGGAGGGTGTGCGGCAGGGACTGCGGGTGAATGCGGGACATGGGTTACACTACGACAATGTGCAGGCTGTTGCGGCCATCGTTGGCATTGCCGAGTTAAATATCGGTCATGCCATTGTTGCTCATGCCCTGTTTGTTGGCTGGGAGAATGCCGTGCGGGAGATGAAAGCGCGCGTGGGGTCGGCGCGTGCAGGTTGAGAGGATGGCATGATATATGGTATCGGAACGGACATCATCCGGATTTCCCGTATTGCAGAAGCACTGGACCGCTGGGGGGAGCGTTTTGCAAGGCAGATTCTGGGGGAAGACGAATTGCAGCGTTACCAGCATCGTGCCGCCAGGGCGCCGGTGCGGGGAGTGCGATACCTTGCCACGCGTTTTGCCGCGAAAGAAGCCTTTTCCAAGGCCGTGGGGCTTGGTATGAAAATGCCCATGACCTGGCGTGCCATGCAGACATTGAATGCCCCATGCGGCAGACCGGTTGTTGTTACCAGCGGCACGTTACAGGCGTATATGGCGCAGCACCATTTGCTGGCGCAGGTATCGCTCAGTGATGAAACAGACTACGCCGTTGCGTTTGTACTGGTTGAGCAAAAACAGGCGGCATCGGCGTAAAGTTTTCCTTCGGGGAGACGGTACGCTGCAATACCGCCAAAGGAATGTGTCTGGGCGCTGTACCTCCGTTTCCCGGTACGATGCGCGTTGGCATGGCGTTTGCGCGGACTTTTGCCGGTTCGTTCGTGATGGGCCTGCCACTTGCGTACGATAACGAAAACTATGCTTTACGCGACACATTCATACAAAGGATGAGTATGCGCACTTTGCTGAAATGGCTTGCGGTTTTGATTACGGCAGGGTTGACCTCCGGCTGCGAAAGTCTACCCTTTTATCCGGTGAGAGAACTGGTCGCAACGCCCACCGATGTCGGGTTGCACTATGAAGAGGTGCGCTTTGCTACGGAAGATGGTGAGCGCATCGCGGGCTGGTTTATCCCTGCTCCGCAAGGGCAAAGCCCGGATCGGGCCAAAACCCTGCTGTTCTTTCACGGCAACGCGGGCAATATTTCCCATCGTCTCCCCAGTATTGAGATTTTCCGTCAGTTGGGTCTGAATGTCTTCATTATTGATTATCGCGGTTTTGGGCACAGCACGGGCAGTCCTTCGGTGCAGGGCACGCTGCTGGACGCCAGAGCCGCCTGGCACTGGCTTCGGCAAGAAAAAGGCTGCCACGCGGACGATGTTGTCATCTTCGGACGCTCTTTAGGGGGCGGCGTGGCCGCCGATCTGGCGGCCGAAGTGCAACCCGCCGCGCTGATTCTGGAATCAACCTTCACCTCGCTTTATGCCGTGGGCAAGGCGCTCTTTCCCTATTTGCCGATGCGTCTTTTCTTTCCGCAGGATTACGATGTACTCGCGCGTTTGGAAAAACTGCGCTCGCCCCTTCTGGTGGTGCATAGCCGGAAGGACGAAGTGATACCCTTTCGCCTGGGAGAATCCTTGTTCCAAAGTTACACAGGCCCCAAGGCGTTTCTGGAAATTCGTGGACGGCACAACAGCGGTTATCTTGAGGACAGGGAAGTTTACGAGTCGGGATTGCGGAATTTTTTGAATCGCTTGCGCACGGATTGGGATGAAAAGAAAGCGCTGCCTGACAGGGGCATACTGCCGCTGGAAAACAGGCAGCAGTGAGCGGAAGGAGGGAACGTAAAGGTGATGATTGCTTTCAATCCGTGTACGATAATAGGATTTTTCCTTCATTCAAACCATTCATGAAAACACCGTATTCCCCTGTCATGCTGGACGTATCCGGCACCGTTTTGACCGAAGCCGACCAGCGGCGCGTTTGCCACCCCCTGACTGGCGGGGTGATCCTGTTCGCCCGCAATTACGAAAGCCGTGCCCGGTTGCAGGCGCTCACCCGTGCCATCAAGGCATTGCGCGCCGATATATTGATTGCGGTGGATCACGAAGGCGGACGGGTGCAGCGTTTTCGTGAAGACGGATTTACCCAATTGCCGCCCATGCGGCAATTGGGTCGGGTTTGGGAGAAAGACCCCGCCCGTGCGGGGCAACTGTCGGTCGCTGTCGGTTATGTGCTGGCTGCCGAGTTGCGTGCCTGCGGAGTGGATTTTTCATTCACGCCTGTACTGGATCTGGATTACGGCGAATCTGCCGTGATTGGTGACCGGGCCTTTCATCGTGATCCGCAAGTGGTGACCTGGCTGGCTCAGTCTCTCAGCTATGGTTTGGCGTTGGCAGGCATGGCAAATTGCGGCAAGCATTTCCCGGGGCATGGCTTTGTCCGGGCGGATTCCCACACGGATATACCGGTTGATGAGCGGAGTGTGTCCGCCATTCTTGCCGAGGACGCCAGACCCTATCTCTGGATGGGCGTGGGGCTTGCCGCCGTGATGCCCGCCCATGTCATCTATCCCGCGGTGGACACGTTGCCTGCGGGGTTTTCCGCTCGCTGGTTGAACCTGCTTCGCCACGAACTGGGTTTTTGTGGCGCTGTTTTCAGCGATGACCTCAGCATGGAAGGCGCCCGTATGGCGGGTGGGGTGGCCCATGCCGCCAGAACTGCCCTGTCGGCGGGGTGTGACATGGTGCTGGTTTGCAATGCGCCTGATAAGGCAGACCAGTTGTTGGGCGAATTGTCTGTGACAGACGATAACGCGACCAGGCAATCTGCCGGACGCATTGCCCGCCTGCTTCCAGCATTTCCCGCGCCGGACTGGGATACCCTGCAACAGGATACACGCTATCAGTGCGCCCGCCAGACGGTGCTGGACAGCGTGTCCTGACGATGTGCGTGCGATGTCCGATGCCCCCATTGTGTCGCGCGAGGCGCTCCTGTCGCAGGTCAGGGCATTGCCCGGTTTGCCCGGCGTCTATCGCTACCGCTCTGCTGAAGGACAATTATTGTATGTGGGTAAAGCGAAGAACCTGAAAAAGAGGGTGAGTTCCTACTTTCAGAAAACGACCACATCACCGCGCATCCAGCTTATGGTGCAGCGTATTGCGCATCTGGAAGTGACTGTGACGCGCAATGAGGCAGAAGCCCTGATTCTGGAAAACAACCTGATTAAAACGCTGCGCCCGCGCTACAACATTCTGTTTCGTGACGACAAATCGTACCCCTATCTGAAGATGACAGAAGAAGCCTGGCCACGCATGGCGTATTACCGGGGGGCGACAGACAAAAAGGATCGGTACTTTGGCCCGTTTCCCAACGCCTGGGCAGTGCGTGATACCATCGAAATTTTACAAAAGGTGTTCCGCTTGCGAACATGTGAAAGCAGCGTCTTTTCCAACCGGGCACGCCCCTGCCTGCTGCACCAGATTGACCGTTGCAGCGCACCCTGTACGCGAGGTGTCAGTGCGCAGGATTATCGTCAGGATGTGGACAACGCCATCCGCTTTCTTCAGGGAGAGCAGAGCCATGTCCTGCGAGAACTGGAGCAGAAAATGAATGCGCACGCTTTTGCACTGGCATTTGAAAAAGCGGCCGCAGTACGTGACCAGATTACCGCGCTTTCCCGCATACTTCAGCAACAGAGCATGTCTGCCGGGGCAGATGTCCGTGCGGACATTGTCGCCGTTGTGATGCAGGGGGAGCACGCTTGCGTTAATCTGGCGATGGTTCGGGGTGGGCGGCATTTGGGTGACCGGGCTTTTTTCCCCGCGGCGCAGGAGGGCATTTTTTCCGGCGAGGAAGCACCGACCGCTGTTTTGGGTGCTTTTTTGGCGCAGCATTACCTGGACCAGCCCGCCCCGCCCATCTTGATACTGAATCGGGTATTACGGGATCCGGTACTGGTGCAGACATTATCCGGGCGAGCAGGGTATCCGGTGCGGGTCGTCTGTCATCCGCAAGGCGTGCGGCGTCGGTGGCTGGAAATGGCGGAAGAAGGTGCCAGCATGGCATTGGCGCGTTTTTCCGCCAGACAGGATACGCAAAGGCAGTGGGTTGCGGCATTGCTGTCCTGTTTGGCGCTGGACGGAATCAGTACAGAAGCCTTTCGTGTGGAAGCCTTTGACATCAGTCATACCCGGGGGGAAGCGACCCAGGCGGGATGCGTGGTATTCCAGCACGGCAGTATGCAAACGGGCGAATATCGGCGTTACAATATCGCACACGTCACGCCGGGCGACGATTATGCCGCGATGACGCAGGCGCTGGAACGGCATTACCGGAAGCGGCTTTCCGATGGGGGCAGTTTGCCGGATCTGATCCTGATAGATGGAGGGAAAGGACAGGTTTCTGCCGCAAAAGCGGCGTTGGCGGAGTTGGGCGTGCACACCCCTTTGCTGGTGGGGGTCGCCAAGGGAGAGGGGCGACAGGTCGGATTGGAAACGCTGGTTTTTGCCGACGGCAGGGATTCTATTGCGCCGGGCAAGGCATCTCCTGCGCTCTTGCTGGTTGCCCGGATTCGGGATGAAGCGCATCGCTTTGCCATCACCGGTATGCGTATTCGCCGTGATAAAAAACGGCAGGCGTCGCGTTTGGAAGAAGTGGAAGGGATTGGCGCAAAAAGGAGGCAGAAGCTGTTGGCGCGTTTTGGCAGCGCAAGCGGGGTTGCTGGTGCGTCTGTCGATGACCTGGCTTCGGTGGAAGGTATCTCGCGGCGTTTGGCTGAGCAGATTTACAGACAATTACACTAAAATGGTGAAATAACCGACGTATATGGAAACCGCTATTCCCATGCAAGGTACCCGCAGAAAAGGCCGTGCCATCCCGTTTAACATCCCCATCCTCCTGACGTGGATGCGGGTGGCACTGATTCCGCTGGTTGTCGGGGTGTTTTACTTGCCGACAAGCTGGTTGTCATTGCACACGCAAAATATATGGGCAACGACCTTCTTTGTGGTTGCCGCCATTACGGACTGGTTTGATGGATACCTTGCCCGCCGATGGAAGCAGACTTCCGCTTTTGGCGCCTTTCTGGACCCTGTTGCCGACAAGCTGATGGTGGCAGGCGCTTTGGTGGTGTTAATACAGTTGGACCGGATATATGCCGTGCTGGGCTTTGTCATTATCGGACGGGAAATTGCCATTTCTGCCTTGCGCGAGTGGATGGCCGGCATCGGAAAATCACGTTCGGTGGCAGTCAGTTCTGCTGGCAAGGTCAAAACCATCTCGCAGATGCTGGCAATCCCCATGCTTTTGTATTACGACAATTTTATCGGCTTGCCCATCGGCATGATAGGTAGCTGGCTTTTAGTGCTTGCCGCCGTCCTGACGGTGTGGTCCATGCTGTATTATTTGCGGCGCGCGTGGCCGCTCATGAAGGAACGGCAGTAGCGCCGGAGGAGCGGTGAAGAGAGGCAGGAAACGGTGGGACAGGCGAATAACGGTGTTCGATGCCGGTGACCGATACTACCCAGTGGTATTGCCGTGAGCAGTTTTTGAGGATAGAATGACAAGTTGCCCGGAATTGTCCGGGCCTATTCACGAGCACGGTCGAAAAGGGTGCCTCCATGAGGTTTCCGTCTGTGCTCAAGACTTAACCCTGGAGAAAATTATGTCTGTGACTATGCGTGAAATGCTGGAGGCAGGAGTTCATTTCGGCCACCAGACCCGATTCTGGAGTCCCAAAATGGCACCGTACATTTTCGGGCACCGCAACAAAATCCACATCATCAACCTGGAAAAAACCATTGCCATGTACCGGGATGCCATGAATTATATTCGCCGGCTTTCCGCCAATCGGGGAAAGGTGTTAATGGTGGGTACCAAACGTCAGGCGCGTGAGATTATTGCCACTGAAGCCGCCCGCGCCGGAGTGCCTTATGTGGAGCAACGCTGGCTTGGCGGGATGCTGACCAATTACAAAACTATCAGGACGGCGGTCAAGCGGCTGATTGACATGGAATCGGCCATTGAGGACGGCTCGGTCGACAAGATGAGCAAGAAGGAGGCGCTTTTATACACCCGCGAAGTGGACAAGCTGCGCAGATCAATCGGCGGTATCAAGGAGATGAGCGGATTGCCGGACGCCTTGTTCGTGATAGATGTTGGCTACCACAAGGGGGCGGTGACCGAGGCGCAGAAACTGGGGATTCCGATTGTGGGCGTGACGGGGACAGATTGGCTGAAGGAGGGTGTGGAGAAACTGGCTGGCGGTACGGACGAAAAGTTAGTGATGCCAGAGTATGGCGGCGAGGCTAATATTTCGACGCCAAAAAAGTAATTTTGTGGTTGTGTTTGTTGACGAAAAGCGTTAACATATTAAGGTAAATAAATATAAGTGATGGGGAATGATCAAGAGAGTTAAGAGCATGTTTTTGAAAAATCCAAAACTTAC
>JAISAG010000125.1 GCA_031266815.1 Burkholderiaceae bacterium
GCTGTGCTTGAGGTGGACGGCATCGTTACGCAAAAACACCAAGGTGGACTTACACAAGATCGAGTAGGTTCGATTCGTTTATTGACTTACAATGCATCGCCTTAACTATATGATTACATGATGATTTCTTTATCGCTTATATGACACCTATGTATGCAATAGCCCTGGTTCGGGGACGACGCGGACAGTCTGGGCCGTTATGCGTGGTATGAGGACAATTCCGGGGACAAGACGCATCCCGTTGAGGAGGAGAAGGCTCCCAATCCCTGGGGTTTATACGATATGTACGGGAATGTCGGAGAGTGGGTACAGGACAGGTACGGAGACTATTCCTCCGCATCCGTGACCGATCCCAGGGGGCCGTTCTTCGGCTCGCGCCGCGTGGTTCGCGGCGGCAGTTGGTTCTTCTCCGCGAAGTACAGCCGCGCCGCCATCCGATACAACTCCTCGCCGGACCTCCGTGGCGGCTACCTGGGTTTCCGTCTGGCCCGCGATGCCGATTGACGCAACGAACCCCGAAAGAATCTCTCCATGCTCCGCGACAAAACGATTTTCGCCCTGCTGGCCGCCGCGCTTCTCGGCGTTGGCCTGATGCTCGTTCGCTTCACCCCCATGGTGATGAAGCCGCGCCAAGGCGTCTGGCTCGCGCTGGAATGCTTGGCCATACTGCTGCTCTTTTTCCTGAAGGAATACCGTTCCGACACACCGGCGCTGCGCGCTCTGGCGGCTTCGCGCGGGACGGCCTGGGCCTTCATGCTCGCGGCGCTGGCCCTGGACTTCGCGGTGCTGGTTTACGGCGAATCTCACCTGGGCGCCCGGCATTACCTGTTCCTGGGCGGTTTCGGACTGCGCGTCAGTCCGGTGAGTTTCTTGCTGGTCATGGCCTTCGTGAGTCTGCGGCTGGGGCAAAGACCCGCCGGCCGCTGTGAATTTCTGGCGATCTTGGCTGCTCTGGCCGCGCATTTTCTCTTTTTGTCCTTCCAGCCGGACTTGGTGATGTTCTTCATCCAACTGGCGTGCCTGCTCATCGTCGGTCTCCTGGGCGAGAGCAAAAAGGATTTGATAGTGCTGCTCACGGCCACGCAGGTGGTTTTTGGCCTGCCTTTCGTGCTGATGGGTTTGGGCACCCTGGAACGCACGTCCGTCTGGCTCTTTGACCCGGCCAGCGATCCTTATAAAGCGTCTTATCAACTGGGCAAGATGCTGAGGGCCTTCCAGGCCTCCGGGCTGTGGGGCGCCGAAAACGCCGCCGCCCTCCAGAACCGGCTCACCCTCCCGGAAGAACCCACCGTGAACGCGCTGCCGCACCTTTCACTGCTGTGGGGCAACGTCGCCACCGCCGTCTGCGTCGCGCTGCTCCTCGCGCTGATGTGGATCCTGCTGCTGCGCATCGCGCGTCTCGAAAACCCGGTCGTGCGGAACGGCACGTTCGGTGTCTGGGTTTTTCTCGCCTTCACTCAGTTGGGGGGTGTCGGCGCTCCGTTGTGTCTGGCGCCGTTGCCCCTCAATTGGGGCCTGGCTTTCGTCGGCAGCCAGAGTCTGGGGGGTCTGCTGCTCTTGCTGGCCATGGTCTGTTGGGCTGCTCCGGCGACCGGAAGTGGCGGCATCGGGGCCTTCCTGCGCCGAGGCTTCCTCTGGCGGAAAGAAACACAGCCCGGCGTGGATACGCGCCTGCTCGCCGATGCCTGGCGGTTTGCCGCCCAGCGGAGCCGAGGGCAAAACGATCCGGGCGCCGAACGGGGGTTGGAAACGATGGGAACGACCACGGAGATACGGCGGCAATGAAAAGCCATTTCGACAAGACCGTCACCAACAGCCTCGACATGGAGTTCGTGCTGATCCCGGCGGGCGAGTTCATGATGGGTTCGGCAGATGACGATCCGGACGCCGATAAGGACGAAAAGCCCGCTCACCGGGTGACGATCAGCCAACCGTTCTATCTTGGCAGGTATGAAGTGACGCAGGCGCAGTGGGAAGCGGTGACGGGTAAAAACCCGAGCAAGTTCAAGGGCCGGAGCAACCCGGTCGGAAATGTTTCCTGGAATGACGTTCAGGAGTTCATCGAGCGCTTGAATCGAAAAGAAGGGACAAAGAAGTACTGCCTGCCGACGGAAGCTGAATGGGAATACGCGGCACGCGCCGGGACGACGACCCAATATTCCTTCGGGAATGACAAGGGCAATCTTGGACAGCATGCGTGGTACAAGGACAATTCCGGACATAAAACGCATCCGGTCGGGCAAAAGCAGCCGAATCCCTGGGGCCTGTATGACATGCACGGCAATGTCTGGGAATGGGTGCAGGACTGGTATGACGAAATCTATTATGCGAAAAGCTCGGCCAGCGACCCGCGCGGCCCCTCTGAAGGCTCGAACCGTGTGCTGCGGGGCAGCAGCTGGGACTACGATGCCAGATCCCTGCGGTCGGCCTTTCGGAGCTACTACTCGCCGGAGGACCGCAACGAGTGCTACGGATTCCGTCTTGCCTTCTCCCCAGATCATCTTTGAGCAGATGAAACACAGGAAAGGGAATTTCAACCATGTGTGAACAAAAATGTCCGGTATGTAAATCCGCCGGTGATGAACGGGGGGAACCTGTCCTGTTTGCGGGCTTGCAACGGCTTTTCGCTGAAAATGAGGAACGAAAGGAAGCCCCATGAACGAAAGCAATATTCCGGTGGAACAGCTATGCCGCAGGGTGCAAAACGAAGATGCCCAAGAACGCGCCCAGGGTGCGGGCAATCCCGCTGCTCCGGTGGAAGTATTGCGGTTTTTGGCGGAGGATAAAGACAGGAAGGCGCGTTTATTAGCGCTTGCGAAAAATCCCGCCACGCCAGCGGCAAACCTGCGCATTCTGGCAGAGGATGAAGATTGGCGGGTGTGTTGCGCGGTTGCGAAAAATCCCGTAACGCCGGTGGAAACGCTATGTATTCTGGCAAAGCATAAAAATTGGCGTGAGCGTTGCGCAGTTGCGGCAAATTCCGCCATGCCGGTGGAAAATCTGCGCATTCTGGCAAAGAATAAAAGTTGGCATGTACGTTGCGCGGTTGCGGGAAATCCTGCCACGCCAGCGGATGTCCTGTGCGTTCTGGTGAGGGATGAAGAAAGGGAGGTGCGTTGCGCGGTTGCGGAAAACCCTGCTACGCCGACGGAAACCCTGCGTATTCTGGCGCAGCATGAAGATTGGCAGATGCGTCACGCAGTTGCGGGAAATTCCGTTACGCCGGTAGAAACGCTGCGCATGCTGGCGGAGGATGAAGATATGCATGTGCGTTGGGTGGTTGAGCAAAATCCAGCCGTACCGGCGGAAATACTGCGCATTCTTGGGCAGAATGAAGCGCGTCGGGCGGTTGCGAAAAATCCTGCCACGCCGGTGGAAACCCTGCGTATTCTGGCAAAGGATAAAGACAGGTATGTGCGTTACGGGGTTGCGAGAAATCTTGCCGCGCCGGTGGAACCCCTGCGTATTCTGGCGGAGGATGAAGATAGGTTTGTGCGTTGCGCGGTTGCGGAAAACCCTGCTGCTCCGGCGGAAAGCCTGCGCATTCTGGCGGAGGACAAAGATATGCTTGTGCGTTGCGGGGTAGCAAGAAATCCCGCCACTCCGTTGGAAATACTGTGCATGCTGGCGGAGGACGAAGAAAGTGCTATGCGTTGCTGGGTTGCGAGAAATCCCGCCACTCCGTTGGAAATACTGCGCATTCTGGCGGGAGATAAAGATTGGGATGTGCGCTACGCGGCTGTGAAAAATCCCGCTGTCCCATGCGATGCTCTGACCCTGCTTGTCGAAAATGACGATCCCGACATTCGCCGCGCCGTGGCGGACAACCCCAACACGCCTCTCGACACCTTGGCCGTACTGGTCGAGGACCTGAATCCCGATGTGGCGAAAGCGGCCTTGCGGCGTTTTCGCGCTGAAAGCAGGAAGCGAAAGGAAGTCCCGTGAAAAAGCGCGTTTTTCCGGTGGAGCAGCCAGATGGAATGGCGCAGAGCGAAGACAGCGAGGCGCGCCGACCTTGTTCTTTTACAGGGCAAGGCCGTTTTGCGTTTTTTTTCGCTTCATCCATTACCCAAGGGAGGGTCAGATGGGCTACAGCATGAAAGACATGGAAAATGCGGCGAGGGAAATTTGGAACGGCTTGAGGCTCATTCCCAGCGGAAAGGAGAGGAACTTGTCAATCGCGTTCTGGAGAGTACATCACGAGGGCGGGGACTCTGGTTTCTTATTCTATGGCCTGCGTGGTTTTTGATATTGCCGGGAACAGTCGCTCCGGCAACGAATTCTCCGACGGAAAAATCACGTCTATGATACATAGGCCTCCAGAGAAGCTGGTGATGCAGCATGCGGCAGTGCATAGGGCGATTGCGGAAGACCCGCGCACTCCGCCGCACATCCTGCGAAAGCTGGTCGACAACGAAAAGCGGCGGGTGCGCCGGGTGATTGCGAAAATAAATAAAAGAAACCAATGGCCGCCTTTTTCGTCCGCAAAGGAATTGATCTCATACACAATCTCGACCGGCATCGGAGTGCTCACGGCCGTTGCGGCAAACCCGGGGACGCCGCCGGACATCCTGTCCAGGCTGACCGAGGATGAAGACAGGTGGCCGCGCGAAGCGCTTGCGCAAACGCTGAAGATGCCGCCGGACATATTGGACAGGCTGGCCGCGGACGAAAGCGAGTTTGTGCGAAAGGTGGTTGCGGGAAACACTGGGGTCCCGTCGGGCATCTTGGCCAAGCTGGTCGATGACGAAAGCGGCGGGGTACGGAGTGCGGTTGCGGCAAACCCCGGAACATCGCCAGACATTCTGGCCAAGCTGGCCGGTGACAAAAGCTTGTGGCCGCCCATCGCGGTTGCGGCAAACCCGGGGACGCCGCCGGACATTCTGGCCAGGCCGGCCGATGACAGAAGCCCTAATTCCTCAGTTGACCATGACGAAAACAGAGAATACAGAGAAAAAACAATAAGCTAACGAACATCAACATCTCACCCAATGGGTGAATGGGGTGCAACTATCAAGAATCACAAAAAACCATTAACCACAGAGACACGGAGACACAGAGACACAGAGAAAACCTTTTTAAAACAATTGGTTCTCATGTTTTTCTCTGTGCCTCTGTGCCTCTGTGTCTCTGTGGTTAATGGTTTTTTTGGGGTTTCGTAGCTTGAACAGAGGAATTTAGGATAAATCGGTACCAGGACCGAAGGAGCCGGCATGTCACCTCAATGTCGCCGCGATTGCAGCAAACAATGCGCACTTCGCCTTACCCGTTTTATTTACTCCAGGAAAGAACAAGACAAAAGGTGCCTTCCTTTTGCGCTGGAACAGCGGGAACAGGCCAACGCCGAATGCTGGATCAACGGGAGGGCCTTTTGCCTTTTGGGGTTGAACCGATGGAGATAGCACCCTTCCTCTTGAGTCCATTCCCTTGTCTTTTTCCTTTTGTCCTTTGGCTTGCCGCAGTCCTGACGATCCAGAACCACGGGGAAGGGTGCGGTATCATTTCATGACTCCCTGTGGGAGACTGTCCAAGAGTGCGCAGCCTGTCGATCGCCGATGGTGGGACGATGGAACGAACCAGGCGGAAACGCCCGGACGCCTTCCGAATAGGCATATAGCATTCGAGATGGATTGATACTCCATGAAAGAGACTGGCGCTTCATGGAAGACGGCAGCATGGGCAGGCTTCTCTCGACAAGTTCATCATGACTGAAGGGGATTTCAATCCGAATCGGGAAAGAAGCGATAAAGAATGCTGCTGGAAGCCTCTCCCCGACAAGGCCAGCGCGCAAATTACCGAGCAGCGGATAAGCCGCAGGGAGGTCGTTTTTCCAGGCACTCGGCCGACACACGCCACCTTCGGCAATCGCGGGTAACGATAATGGACGTTGGCGGCCTTCTATGGACTTCCATTTCCAATGGGCCGGATTGAGTCTATATCAAGGCCATTCCCATTGGTGGGAATGTAGTGACCCTTTGTTAACTCAAAGAGTTACAGTCTGGATGGGATTCCGCGCAGCGAACCCCAACATTCCGACATGACATCTGACTGATGGCGTTGGGGTTCGCTACGCTCACCCCAACCTATACGCGCTCGAACCCGCCCCGTTCGACCGGCTCGGCTTCTATCACTGCGACCACCTGGGAACGCCGCAAGAAATCACCGACGAAGCGGGCAACATCGCCTGGAGCGCCCAGTACAAGGCGTGGGGCGAGGCGAAGGAGGTCATCGGCAGGGCGGCGAATCAAGTCGGGTTCAAGAATCCGCTCAGATTCCAGGGACAGTATTTCGATCATGAGACCGGGCTGCACTATAACCGACACCGCTACTATGACCCGGAAATCGGACGGTTCATTTCAAAAGACCCGATCAAATATGCGGGTGGATTTAATCAGCATGTTTACGCGCCCAATCCAGTAGGATGGGTGGATGTTTTTGGATTAGCTCCCCGTGGTGTTGATCGAAAAAAGCCAAATCAGATTTCAACAGATCCAGGTAAACGGAGGTGCTGGAAAATCGAACGTTATTCCAGAACTTGTGAGGGCACTGTGCCTGGTGTTGGCTATGTGAAATACCTTTTTGATCCAAAAACAAAGCAGTGGTGGTCACAAGACAAAACAGCTCATGGCGACAGCGCATGGAAAGTACATTCAGAAAATGGCACATGGAAACATGATGCGGACGTTTACGGAGATTATTTGGAGAATAAACACAAAGGTGCAACAGGCAGAAACATTGATTTCGACTCCTTGAGATGCAAGGATGCATGATGATTTCATCCGCGAAAGAGTTTATCCATTTACGTGACAGTACGGTCAAGGAAGAATATGACCGTTCTGCTTACGAAGAGGCTCCTTTAAAGGTTTGGAAGGAGGTATTGGAGAAATATTCTGATTATGCACGATGGGTAGTCCACAATAAAACAGTACCTTTAGAGATTCTGGAAATATTGAGCTTTTCAGAAGATGTGGATATTAGATGGGAAGTGGCAACAAAGAGAAAGTTGTCCCCTGAATTATTTGAGCGTCTTTCAAAGGATAGGGAAACAACTGTTCGGGTACGAATAGCCGTTAACCGGAAAACACCATTATCAATTCTAGATGTATTGTGTAATGATGAGGATGCTGATGTTGCATCTGGAGCGCAAATGAATAAAGAAGACCGTGTAGCCCGCATAGGTTAATGGAATAAAAGTAAATGTCACTGACCGTGCGCCGTGCAAAGGTGCTGTTTT
>JAISAG010000128.1 GCA_031266815.1 Burkholderiaceae bacterium
GTCCACAGCGTCAACAATCACCCATGCGGGGTATTCCGTTGCTGATGATGGCGTCATAGCAACAGCTACATCGCCGACGGTGTATCCCGTTCCTCCGTCAACAACCTCTGCCGTTGCGGACTCATAGATTGTGCTGCCGGAGCCATCAAAGGCATTGTAGTACACGCCACGATGCACTGCAACACCCGATACAAGTTGCGTCCATGCCGTGGAAACAGAGGGGTCAGACGTATTGTTCTCCATGAGAGAGAGGTAAGTGTCAAATTGGGCTGATTCGTCCATGCGCCACTTGACCATCGCGCCTTTGTCATACGCAAAAGGCACTCCGCCGTTGTCAACCAGTGTAATGTACTCTGGCGCGCCGTTTTCCTGATACTGTTTTGCTGTCACTTTAAGGTCTGTGATGTCCGAAACGGCTGTTTGCAGGTTTTGATAGGTTTCGGCGTTCATCAGACCAGCGGTCTCGTTTCCTGCAATCGCCAAGGCTTGATTTTCGGTCGTGACATCCCCTGTTTTCTGGTCTTTTATCGTTAGGCTCATCGTGCCTGATGTCGCATCTGACGACATGGACACGTCAACCACCGACGAACCAAGTGCACTGTGGTTGTAGTAGATATCCCAATTCGAGCTACTGTCGTTCGGATTGTCGGTGTTGTTGTCGGTTTTGCTGATGTAAACCACATTGCCATCATCGCCAACGACCAGCGCGTTTTGAGGATAGCCGCCAACGGATTCCGACAGATCTGCGTTCCACAGGTATCGTCCACCAACATTTTGAAAGAGCAGGTGTGCAGTAATATTGTAGAAGATACCGTTAAAGTCTCTGCCTTGCGGTGGTCGTCCGCCTTGGACGACAGGAATCATTGTGATTGACGGAAAACCTTGTTTGTAGGATGCCTGATTCGCTGTGTCACCAGTCGGCTGATTAACGGGGATTGGGTTCCGAAACCCTTCATTGGCGAATGGTACTGATATGAGTTCTGGCTGATTGAATTCCATGTTTTAACCCCTGAAAAATAAAAAAGACGCTCCAAGCGTCCTCTCGTATCTGGTACTTCGTTCTTTGAGCGCTACGCGCCTGTGTAGATGATCGGCAAGTACGCCCTGTTGATGGGGCGATTTTCGTGTGCCGTGGGAACGACGCGGGATGCATCGAAGTAAAAACCATTTTGCGAATAGTCCGCACCTCCCGGAGTTGTGTGCATGCCCGGTACACCATGCTGTAGCCCATAGTCAAATGCACCGCCCGTCCGCGGATCGGGTACTTGCGCATAACTGCCGTAGTCTATCAATTGTTCCCCATTGAACCATCCTGTGATGTTCCTGATAGCATCTCCCTGCTGACTTCCAAACACCCGTCCCGGGTCGTATTGCCGCCCGCCATCCCACCCTCGAATAAATAATCCGCGATCATCCGGAATGTTGAATGTCGTTGAACCATCACCATTGCCATACTGTGTGCCGATGACGGCGTAGAGCGCGGCATAGGTGGTACGACTGATGGCTCGCCCATCGCGAATCATCCACCTGGAAGGCGCAACGGGTCCCGGCCACCACATCATCTCGCCTGGCATTCGCTGCTGCACGATAGCAACGTATATTCCGCCATCGCTTCCGAGCACAGCCATGTTGCCCGAGTCTTTGGAGAGCAACGCGGAAGGTGCCATCGCCAGCACGTATTGCGCCCAGGTAACGCCTATCACGGAAGGATTAGCGTTGAAGTTATCCTGATTGTTGTCGACAAGGCTGACATAGTCCGCTGTACCTTCGTTATTCTGGAGTACAGCCCCCTTCGGATAGCCACCCACGCTAGCTGCAAACATTGCGTCAAAACGGTAGCGCCCCCCTCCGTTCTGAAACACGGTATGGCGCGTGACGTCGTAGAGCACGCCGTTCATGGATTGACCGCGCGGCGGCTTGCCTCCAGCCGCGTAAGGGGTCATGGTGATTTCCGGGAAACCGTGCGTGTAGCTGGCCCTGTTATCGTAATCGCCCGTGATGGGGTCAATGGGAATAGTCTCTTTGATGCCATCCTGTGCAAAAGGGACGGTCATATTGTCTGGGCGCTCAATTGTCATGGCCTATGCTCCAAAGTAAAAAGTGCCGTCATCGAACGTGGCGTAGTTATGCGCCTCATCGAATCCGAACGTGATGTTTGCGGGAATTTCCAGAATATTGAAGTCGACACCTGCGCTGTGGATGAATACGCCACTGCGCCTGATGATCGCTCGCTCGTAGGGTTCGAGGTAAAACTCGAACGCATAGGTTACCGTCATGTCGTGATTGTCAAGCACATAGCACTTGCCACGGCCCTCAAACAGCTTTGTCATCAGCCGGTTAATCGCCGGAGCGGTTGTTGCCGAGATATTGGCGAGCGCTTTGGTGAGAATCAGGCGGCGATAGGGTTCATCTTCGAGAGTGACAGAATACGTTTCTCCGAGTGAGGGCGTCCAGAACGGCTTGTCGTTGAACGGTGTCCAGTCTTTGATACCTTCACCCGTGGAGTAACCGAAATGAAAGTCCTCGACATCCACATGAATCTCGCGGCGGATGTCAACAATCTTTCCCCAAACGTCCAACCCGTAACTGCGCGCCGTCATAACATTCCAGACGAAGTCGTAGAAATCCTTCAAATCTGCCTGGGGGTCAATATACCTGTCCATGTCACGAACAAGCTGGACAAGTGTCGGGCTGTTCGCGTACTGGCTGATGATGGTGCGTTCTACGTTCTTCATACGCGTACCACCGTGACACTGTCTGTTGATGTGGTCGGGAACTGATCAACGCCGACCGCTACGGAATTCTGGTCAGCCGGGTTCGTCGTGCCGACATTGATTTCGATAATCGAAACGTAGGAATTGATCTGCGAGACAGCGCCGTAGAAACGGCTGGCGTAGACTTCCGTCCCGATTCGCGCCCGCGTGCCGCCGTCCAGTCCGAGAAAGGCATCAGCGACAACCCGTTTGATTCTGTCCTCGATGTCGATGGGCAGCGCATCGTTGTCTCGAATCTGAACCCTGAAAAAGATATTGAGCGAATCGGGCACAAGATATCTCACTTCGTAACTCGGCTGCGGGTATGCGTAACCTTCTTCGTCATAGACGATGCCGACCTTGTTGCCGTTGTAATCGCAGCCTGTATCCTTCTTGTTCCAGATAGCCTTGATAATTTCCTCATGCTTGCCGCCTACAACGGACACCAGCAGCGAGTGTGGCGCCAGCGGATAGTCTGTCGCACCGATGGTGATAGTGTCGTTGCCCGGATTTTCGTAGGCATAAACATCGAGCACGCCGTCAAGCGCGAACACGTTGGCGCGAACAGCGATCAGAGAACTTCGCCCGTGCAGGGCGACGGAGTTGCGGCGCCGGTATTCAAACTCGCTGCGTGTTTCCGCATACCGCCCTAAAATACCCCCGGTGGGGTTATTGATCATGTCCCACCCGGGTACCGCCTGGTATATCTGCACGAGCGTGTTGGCGGGACAAGCGATAGGACCGGGCACTTCGGCCGCAAACTTGACCATCACGCTGCCGGATTCGGGGATGGTGCCTCCATCCACTGCACGGTAGATGTTCCCGTCCAGGTCTTTTGCTCGGCTACCGGACACAATGCTAACTCTCGCCGCACCCGTGCATTCGCACATGACGATAGTGGATTCGGCAGGCTTTCGGGTCAGGAAATATATCCGGGCAATGGCGTCCTGCATGAACCCGTCTGCCTTGTCCGGGTCCACCTGGTTGACGATAGACGCTATCTCGTCATTTTTTTCACTGACGATGGCAGACAGGGAGGATGCCAGTTGCCCTTGCGGTGTCTCCAGTGCGCGGTTGATTCCGCCGCCGAAAGCAGCATCCATATCGTCCATTGCCCCTTGCAGGATTTCGGATGTCTGCGGGAGAACAAGACCCTCCGGCGTCCATTGTATTTTGGGAATTGTCATCAGAATGTCACCCTACTTTTTACGTTGTTCACATCGGTTATTTCAATGCTCCCTGCCACCTTTCTGGAGGCATCACCAGAGATAACCACCTTTGCTTCTGCAACGAGCGGGACAGCACGTGCAGCGGATTCCATGTGCCGAATCAGCAAATTGACCGGCGGGCGGTGCCCCACGATTTCACTGTCATAAGGAATGCCCTTGTTTTTGTCGTACCAGAGCTCGTTATTAAAAAGACGGCACGCGCATGCCACATCCTGCGCCACCGCATACGGTTCTGTGACGACAGCGATGTTTCCGCTGGCATCCAGAACCAAATCCCATGCGCTGCGATCCAATGCGAGTGATTTCATGAAACGGGTTTCCCTGTATTGCCGCCACCGGTCTGAACGCCGGAATGGACGTGGTTGTCCAGGCTGACGCCTGATGCGACCACATCCCCGTCTGCTGTCAGTGTGCCGCCGATAGCGGCGTCTCCGCCATGGCTTCCCTTGCCTTGTGACAGGTTGCCGTTCAGGTTGATTTGCGGTGTGTTGATGTCAACCGCGACCGATGCATTCATTTCGATGTTCGGCGCAGAAATCGTAATCTTTGTGGGGGAATGAATAGTGATACCCCCCTCGTTATACTGGATATACTGAACCGGCACACCGTTCAGAATACCCCCGAAATAAATGCCGTCCGACATGTGAAACTTGCGCCACGAGCCGGGCAGTGCTTGCGCCTTTGTCGCTTTCACCCGGGAGATGTCCCGCGAGCAAAAGACGCACATCCCGATGTCACCCACCTGCGGGTCCAGGATGATGGCGTTGGTTCCGCCCTGCAGCCTGAAATACGGGATATTCCTGCATGGTGCGTGCGCCATGGCGTTTCCCTTGCCGTCAATTTGGTTTACCAGCGGCTGCACGTCCACAAAGCCGACCGGAGCAACACCGCCATCGTTCGTCACTGAAATAACCCTGACCAGAGTGGAGGTTTCGATCTCGCTCAACTTTTGCTTGATAACGTAAAAAATGGCAGCCTCTTCAGAGGCATTGTCATTTGCCTGTTGTGTGCCCGGTATGCCGTAATGTTTCATTTCCCCGATCCTGCATTTCGTTTTTCAAACCTGCCGCATTCGATGACACTGAACCATTGCCCGTCCGGTGTTTCGTCAGCAATGAACATTTCATGACTCAAAATAGTCCAGTACCCGCAGGCAGGCTGGTACTCGCTCTTGACGTGAACGAGCCTGCCCAGCATGAACTCGGGGTTTAACAAAGTAGTGACGATAATGCCGCGCGCCCCAAACACCGGATATCCGACCATGCCTGTTTCAACCGATACCTCAACCGGTGCATACACCCTTGCTCCACCCCTGTTCCATATCGCGATAACCCCCCGCTCAATGGAAATGTCAATCTGCGCGGCTTCAACTACGGCTTGCAACTGCGCAAGCCAGGTTCCTTTGAGGTTCATGTTGTCCAGCGACACGTCCACGCCGTGGTTTTCAAAACCGTATCCGTTCGCTTTTGCCAAATACGCAATGATGTCTTGTGCCTTCTCCGCCCCTCTGCCGTCATGCGGCGGAAAGGGTGCTACGGCCTCCCACGGGTTTCCTTGGCATTGCAGTGCCAGGGGCGCATTCGGCATCTCGTTAAAGTTCACAGAACCGTTTCTGATGGTGCCATCGTAAATCAGCGGCAGCACCTCGCCGTGGTCCCCCGCCTTGATCGTGATGCGGTTTTGCCGGACTTCGTTTGCAGCCTGAGCAGTTCCGGTCAGTCTGTTCAATTCGCTTTCTGACAAGCCGAATATACGGACAAGGGCTTTACCCTGCATGCTCCCGCCGGAGTAGTGGATGTGTGCGACAATGCGGAAGTTGGTCAGCGTAATTGTCGTTCCTTCGTCGGCACCATCCTGCCCTTCGGCAATGTTGATGCTGACTTCAATGGACCTTTGCTTGAATGTTTCCATATGAGAGTATTGAAACGGTTTGTTCTGCCTTTGTTGATGTTCGTTTCGTCACACACGCTTTCGCAATCTGACCCCTCCGGTGCCGGGCAGGTCCCAAGCTGCCCGGCACCCTGCCAGGAGGGTGAAACACAACCGAAGAAGGCGAAGAAGCCCGTTGTCACGAGACGCAAGGAAGCGCTCCCACGCCAATCAGAAGAGTTCTGGGCAAGGCATTTCAAATGCAATCTCAGCGCCACGGTGATGCAATCCGCATACCGCATGAAACTGCAAGGTTATTCGCCGCAATACGCCTTTCCGTTTCTGAAAGGCTCAGAAGAGGAAAGAAAATATCTTTCTGAAAAAGAAGTGAAAAAAATCATCAACATGATCTATTTCAGCGGCATTGAGTTAAGCGGTACACACTCCAGCAGTGAGAATACGGCGATATACAAGCTATGCATGAATGGCTGGAAATCCCCCCAATTCACACCGCTGAAATAGGCAGATACACCAGCAGGAACCGTCCGCCCAGTCCGGTATAGTCCGGGTCGTGCTTTCCTTGCGTATCAAAGAACATCAAATCCCCTTCAAAACGGCTGTACTCACGTCTGATCAGGCGTATCCTGTCTCTACACAAGACGGACGTTGCTATCGGCTTGTTATCCAGGAACAGGTCGAGGTACATGCCGTTTGACTTCTGGTATAGCCCTATCTGGCAGTTCTGCTCCGCCAGCAAAATGCCCAGCTTCTGCGCCGGTACGGACTTTAAGGGGACATAATCCATTACTGAAACACTCCTTGTATGCTCGCCGAAACATTGCCGACAATGTTTGATACGCGCGCCAGAGCCTCATTGACCCGCTGCGCGATGTTCTCTGCCATCTTCTTTAGCTGCACCTGTCCCAACTCAATGGGGGACGCTGATGCGGGTTCCTTCACGTCTTCTGCCCGGCAGGCCTCTTCGCTGTATTCCAGTGAGAGTGCCTGCATCACTTCCATGAACCGGACTTCCACATCCAGGTTGGAAACCCCGTTCGCCGCACTTCGGCGCAGGCTGTAGCCAGTCAGGTTGCAGTCAATGTAATTCTTCTCCGGGGTGTAGATGTCGAACAACTCGATACCCTCTACCATCTCGCCCAGGGTTTCCAGAAATGTCGCGCGGGACTTTGTATCCCCGCTCTTTGCGAGCCGGATCGTGTACTGCTCCGGCATATTGACCTTGTTGTACGAGGCAAACCCGCCCCGTTCTACCGGGTAGTTGGAAATCCGGCTATCGCCGCCAAGCCCGATCTCAAGCACCGTATCGACCGCCAGCGCGACTTTCCCATCCTTTTTATACACCCCCCACTTGGGAGAGCCAAATACCAGTTCAAACAGGATAGACACGCCGATGACGAATATTTCGCTGCCCGTCGGAATCACGCCATAGATGCGCGGTAATTCCGGTACGCCGGGCACATTCGGGATGTTCGGAAAGTTAATCAGGCTCACGGGGTTTTCCTCTTGCTAAGGTATACTGCCAGTGCAGTGTTCGTAGTGTTTTGTCTGTTCATCTGGTGCCGATTATGAAAAAAGTTCTGCTTGCCTGCATCCTCGCGTTACTCTCTGCCAAAACCTTTTCCGCCGCCTCCGTCGCAGAGGTGCAGCCGCTTATGGACAAGTGGGACGAGGTGTATATCGAATGTGATTCAGAATCGGGCAAATCGGATGATAAGGGTTACACAGTGATTGATCGTCCGCTGGATGACAACCGGCGACTGGATAATGAAGAGGTACTCATTCTCTGCGCGAAACTCAAAAAACCCACTGTCGACTTGAACAGCAAAGGCTGGTGTCTGGTTGCGCTGCCAAATCCGAACGCAGACACCAAAGGATCGTACGGTTCGCACGGTAACCAGTACGGATGGCGTATCTGTAAAAGCGAAGGTGTTCCCGATGCGGTTGATCAGTTAATAAACGCTTTCTATTCCACGGAAATTGAAGCATTTTATTCGCAAGATGTGCCGCCGCAATACGCCGCAAAAGCCAAAGAACGTCTCTCTAAAACGGACAGAATCATCAAGCAACTCAACGAGGCGGGTTGGTGCTACGAAGGTCCTCAAAACAATCCTCTTTGGCACCAATACTATTGGCAAAAGTGTACCCAAAAACAGCGCCCGTTTTCCGAAATCGTTAAATACAACACACCACCCATACCCGCGTCGACCGCGCAGGACGATGAGGTGGACCTCCTCCTCCTCCGATGGGGAAAATATTACAGCCACCGTTCATTCAACACCAATGACCTGTTCTGGAAAAAATTC
>JAISAG010000008.1 GCA_031266815.1 Burkholderiaceae bacterium
AAAAAATGAAAACAACGCAGGAAAAGCCGGAAGCCGTCGCCCCCGCCGCATCAGCCGCACAAGGCAATCCCAGGGCGCAGTTCAACCTGGGATATCTGCTGGCTACCGGCACGGGCACAAACAAGGATGAGAAGGAGGCGGCCATGTGGTACCGCAAGGCGGCGGAGCAAGGGCACATAAAGGCCCAGTTCAACCTGGGGTACCTGCTGGCTACTGGCACGGGCGCCAATAAGGACGAAAAGGAAGCGGTCACGTGGTATCGCAGGGCAGCGGAACAGGGACACGCAAAAGCCCAATTCAATCTGGGATACCTGCTTTGCAACGGCACAGAGGCTGTGCGTAACGAAAAGGAAGCCGCGTTCTGGTACCAAAAGGCAGCATTGCTCGGCGACAAAAAGGCGCAGTTCAATCTGGGGTGGATGTACGCAAACGGATTGGGTGTGGAAAAAAATATTGAGCAGGCGCTTGCATGGTACCGCAAAGCGGCAGAGGAGGGCAGCACATGAAAAAAATCGCTTTGCTGCTGGCAGGCAGTCTCTTCCTGTTCAGCGTGCAGGCGGCGGACTGGAAGACAGTTTCGCAAAACGCGGAAAGAACGGTCATGATGGATATGTCCAGCGTGCGCAAGAACGGCACGGACGTGGCCGTCTGGACGAAAACAGACCTTGCCAGGTCCCGCCCCGTTCAGGCCGAACCCAACACACCGCTCTCTGGCAAAACCTTCAAGAGCGTTCATTTTCTCAACAACATCCGCTGCCCTGACAGGAAAATAACCATGCTGGCGATTGTGACGCACGACGAGCGGGGCAACACGGTAACAAGCCAGCAAATTGCGCGCCCCGTCTATCGGGACATCGTGCCGGATTCCGTCAGTGACGTACTCTACAAGTCGCTGTGTGCCCGGCGCGCACCGGTTCCCCCTCCCCCTGCCATGCCGAAAACTCCGGGCAGGAGTGGTAATTTCATCTGACGCCATGCCCGCACCGCGTGTCGTTGCCCAGGGCGAAAGACGGGATCAATCCGAAACAGCGGCAACGCGAACGCCCTCTGAAAACACGCAACCACTTCGAATACTGCACCCCTCCGTCTGGCACCTTGGTCGGACTCTGTACGGCAAAGTGCGCTACGCGGCGTTCGAGGCATTTCTGAACTGGCTGGCAAATACCCTCTGCGAACAGGAGATCCCTGTTTTGCTGATAGCGGGCGACATCTTTGATACCAGCACACCGGGCAACCGCGCCCAGGCACTCTACTACCGTTTCCTGCATCGGGTCGCCACCTCGCCGTGCCGGCACATTGTGGTCATTGCGGGCAACCATGATTCGCCTTCATTTTTGGGCGCGCCCAGGGAATTACTCAAGGCGCTGGATGTTCATGTCGTGGCAGAAGCCTCCGAATCGGCAGCAAACGAAGTGCTGGTACTGCGCGATGCGCAGGGTACACCGGAATTGATCGTCTGCGCCGTACCCTATCTGCGGGACAAGGATATCCGTGTGGCGGAAGCGGGGGAAAGCGTCGAGGACAAGGAACAAAAGCAGCTCGATGGCATCCGCGGTCATTATGCCGCTGTGGCTGCCCTCGCTGCACAACAGCGCACCGAATTGGGCGCGGATATTCCCGTCGTTGCCATGGGACATTTGTTTACCGCTGGTGGTCAAACGGTTGAGGGCGACGGCGTGCGGGAACTTTATGTCGGTACGCTACCCCATGTGACTGCGGGCAGTTTTCCCGCAAGCTTTGATTACGTTGCCCTGGGACACCTCCATGTGCCGCAGAAAGTAAACGGTTCTGAAACCCTGTATTACAGCGGCTCCCCCTTGCCCATGGGGTTTGGGGAAGCAACGCAGGAAAAGAGTGTCTGCCTGGTCTCTTTCCAGGGCACAGTTGCCTCCGTGCAGCAACTGCCTGTGCCCGTATTTCAGGAACTGGCGCGCGTAACAGGCGACGAAAAAAGTATTTCACAGCGCATTCGCACCCTTGCAGCAACGGGCTCCCGGGCGTGGCTCGAAATTGTTTACGAAGGCGATGCCATCATCGGCGACTTGCGCGAACAGGTGAATGCTGCTATCGGCGAATCGCAAATGGAAGTCCTGCGCGTGAAAAACAACCGCACACGTGACCGCGCGCTGGAGGCTTTCGACGAAAGGGAAACGCTGGACGACCTGGATCTAAACGAAGTGTTTACGCGCTGCCTGAACGCGCACGATGTCCCTGAAGAGCAGCGAACAGAGCTGTATCACGCCTATCGGGAAATAGTGGTATCGCTCCACGAAGAAGACCCGCGGGCGGAATAGGCGAACAGCCGATGCGGATACTGCAAATACGATTCCTGAATCTGAATTCGCTGGTCGGCGAATGGGAGATTGATCTGGCGCACCCCGCCTTTGCCGCCGACGGTATCTTCGCCATCACGGGACCCACCGGCGCGGGGAAGACGACGATCCTGGACGCCATCTGTCTTGCCTTGTATGGTCGTACACCGCGCCTGAACCGGATTGGCAAAAACACGAATGAAATCATGTCCCGTCAGAGTGGCGAGTGCTTTGCCGAAGTGACATTTGAAACCCAGGCGGGGCGCTTTCGCTGCCACTGGAGCCAGCATCGCGCACGCAAAAGGCCAGGCGGCGAATTTCAGCCCCCGCAGCACGAAATAGCCAATGCGATAACAGGCGGGATTTTTGAAACCAAAATCAGAGGCGTCGCCGAACAAATTGAGGCCGCCACAGGCATGGACTTTGGGCGCTTCACCCGATCCATGCTGCTGGCACAGGGAGACTTTGCCGCATTTCTTCAGGCATCTCCCGACGAACGCGCGCCGATTCTGGAACAGATAACCGGCACAGCAATCTACAGCCATATTTCCTGCCACGTCCACGCACGCCTTCTTCAGGAACGGAAAAAGCAAGAAGCGCTGCAAACCGCGCTGGGTGGATTGCAAACATTAACCCCGGAAGCGGAACAACAACTGGAAAGAGACCTGAACGGGCAGGAAGCACAAGAAACGGCACTGGTGCAGCAACTGACCCAAAAAGAGCAGGCGATAACATGGCTGACCGGCATCGCCCGCCTGGAAGATGAATTGAAAAAACTCTGGCAGGAAAAGAAAGTCTGGCAAGAACGCTTTGACGCCTTTGCCCCGGAACAGGAACGCCTGCAACAGGCAAACCGGGCGCTGGAATTGTCTGCTGACAACGCCGCGCTGACCACTCTCCGTGCGGAGCGCCTCAAGGAAGAAAGCAGACGGGATATCTGTCAAAAAGCCCTGCCAGACAGTATTGCTGCAACTGAAAAGACGGAATCCGCCACTCGGGTCGCCGCGGAGCAGCTTGCTGCAAAAAAAGCGGAACAGAACACCCTGCTGCCGAACATCCGGCAGGCACAGGCGCTGGATACAGAAATCGCGGGCAAAGACGCCGCCATCAAAGCAGCGCACGATATGCTCGCAAAACAGGTATCCGCACACGACGCACTGACACGCCAGCAAACGGCTGCCGATCTGGCGGAAAAACGCAAAGCGCGGGATGCGGTACAGACACAACTGGCGGAAAACCCGGCAGATGGCAAACTCGTCGAACATCTCGCCGGACTGCAAAACCGCTTTGAAGCCTGGGTGACACACGCGAAGCAATTGCTAAAAAAGCAGGAAGAAATGGCGCAAGCAAAACGCCAGTACGAAGAGGCGCACCGCGACTGGCAAAAACAGGCAACTCTTCAGGAGGAAGCACAGCGCATCCTGCAAAAAGCCCGGGATGCCCTGCTTGAAAAAGAAACCCTGCTTTCAAAAACGCTGGACGGAAGGGATATTGCCCTGTGGCGCAAGCAGCAATCGGCACTCACCGCGCAAAAAAACTGCATTGACGAGGCACAGGAAGCGCTCCGTTCACTGGCAAAGTGGCAGGAATCCCTCGTCCGGCACAAAGACCGGCAGGAAGCCCTCTGGCAAGACGAATCGAAACGGGAGCATACGCTCACAACAGAAATACAAAAGCAGGCGCAGCTTGAAAAGGAGGTGAACGCCCTGGAAATCCAGTTGACCCTGCTCAAGCGCATCGAAGCCCTTGAAAAATCCCGCAGCCAATTGCAAGACGGCGAACCGTGCCCTCTGTGCGGTGCTACCGTGCATCCTTTTGCCGAAGGGAACATCCCTGTGCCGGACGAAACGCAAAAGCAACTGGCTGCGGCAAGAACGCAACTCAAGTCACTCACTGGAGATATCTCCGCCCTGCGCGTCCGGCAGGCGAGCGCACAAAAAGACCGCGAGCAAGTCATCGCCACACAGAAAGAACTTGCCGACAACATACACGATATCCATCAGACAATACACGGACACTGCGCAACACTGGGTATCATTCCCTCGCTGTCCGCCGCCGACCCGGCGCTCGCTCAGGCGTTGGAACAGCTTCGGGTCGCAAACGAGAACCAACTGGCGCACGCTGCTCGTGTTGTGGATACGGCGGATGCCACCGAAAAGGAACTGGTCACGCGCAGACATGCACAGGCAAACGCCCATGACGCCAACGCAAAACAAACGCTCGCAACACAGAACAGCGCGCACAACAAAGAATCCGCCGCACAAACAGTAAAACGGCTTGAAAAAGAAGCGGCGGCACACCAAAAACAAGGGGAAGAAGCGCGCCACGCCCTGTACAACGAGGTAAAAGCTTACGGAACAGGAGCGTTCACTGAAAAAAATGCCGACACAGTTTACGCACAACTGCGTACCCGCCGCGACCAATGGGTTTTCCGAACAAGGAAAAAAGAAGAACTGGAGAAGGAAATCGCCGTGCTTGAGGCACGCGCCAATCTGGAATCGGCACAGCTTCGCGAAGCAAAGGTCGATATTCAAAAGCAACAGGCTGTACTGGATACGCTCTTGCGCGAACAAGGTTTCCTGCGAGACCGGCGGCGCGAATGCCTGGGCGACAAGAAAACGGGAGCCGAAGAAAAACGCCTTGCCGATGCCATCGAATCTGCCCACACTGTGCTGGAAGACGCCCGCCAGAAATCATCCCTCGCCGCCCAGGCGCGTGACCAGCTAAAGACCACCCTCCTCGACCTGGAGGCAGCGATACACAACCGGGCAGCCCAACTGCAATCGGCCGATACCGCTTTTCAGGCGCGGTTAAAAGCCGCCGGATTTCCAGGAGAAGAAAGCTACATCGCCGCGTGTCTCCCGGAAGACACGCGCAAACTGCTCGCGCAATCTGCGCAAAAGCTGTCTGACGAGAAAAACGAAATCGCGGCAGCAGAACGGGACAAAACACGGACGCTAGAAGCCGAGCGGGAAAAAGGCATTACCACGGAACCATTAACAACACTCCAGCACGCCGTGGCAGTGCTGAAGGAAAACCAACGGAAACTCCGGCAGGAAATCGGCGCGAACCGCCAAAAACGCGAGGACAATGCGTATCGGAAACAGCAACAGCAACAGCAAATTCAAGCTATTGACGCGCAAAAACGTGAATACACCCGCTGGGATCGCCTGCACAACCTGATTGGTTCCGCAGACGGCAAGAAATACCGCAACTTCGCACAGGGACTGACATTTGAAACTATGATTGGTCACGCCAACCGCCAACTGCAAAAAATGACCGACCGCTACCTGCTGACCCGAGATACGACCCAGCCGCTGGAACTGAACATCATTGACCACTACCAGGCAGGCGAGATTCGCTCCACAAAGAACCTTTCCGGCGGCGAGAGTTTTATCGTCAGCTTGTCATTGGCGTTGGGGTTATCCCACATGGCAAGCAAAAACGTACGCGTGGATTCCCTCTTTCTGGATGAAGGGTTCGGCACCCTCGACGAAGAGGCGCTGGACATTGCGTTGGAGACCCTCGCAAGCCTTCGGCAAAACGGCAAACTGATCGGCATCATTTCGCATGTGCCCGCTCTCAAGGAACGCATCGGTACCCAAATTCAGCTCATCCCGCAAACGGAGGGACGAAGCCGAATAGAAGGCCCGGGCTGCCGTCGGCACCCCGACAGGGAAAAGGCATCCCGCAGCACGGCGCATGCGAAAATGAGGGAAAGGTAGAAGTGGCGCGAGAGGGCATGGCACAACACCGTTATTCACCCACCCCACCCTCAGGGAAACAGTGCGGTGGGACACAACGCGCACGGTGCACACGGGAAATGGCGAGGCGAGAGGCAGGCGCGGCGCGCAACGACCAGGGCATACCTCGATGGGTAGACGAACGCGCGAACAGCGACACCGCCATGCACCCGCGCCCGGTTCCTCTAAAACGCTCGAAGTTACCCTTGTGAGATGGTGAATGCGGGATGAAGCGCAAGGCGCAAGGAAATGCGCGACCAAGACATACATTCGCCCACCCCACCCTCAGGGAAACGGTGCGGTGGGATGCAACGCGTACGGCGTATATGGGAAATGGCGAGGCGAGAGGCAGGACAAGGCGCGCGGCGCGCAACGACCAAGGCATACCTCGATGGGTAGACGCGGGAGTGAGCACCGTAGCAACACCGTAATGCGCTCGCCTTCGCCGTTTCCCACCAAGACAACCCCTTAATGGGTAAGCGCGGGAGGGCATTGCACAACGCCGTTATTCGCCCACCCCACTGTTTCCTACTACGGCATTCCCGTTACTGTCCCAGTGGAACCCATACCTCACCCCACCATACTCGACAGGGTCAATCCTTGCGTTGACCGTACGCAAATTTCTTGCCTCAATCAGCCTGACCGTACCCGGTTTGCCGTCAAACTGGAGCGTGGTACGGCTGTTGTCCAGATTCACATCGGCGGCGGTCAGTACTGCGTTCGTTTGACCTGCCTTGAGTCCGCTGAAGTGGAGTCTGTCAAAATTGCCGACACGACCGACTCTTCCCGCCCCCATCTGCTTGAAACGAACGAGATTCAAGGTATTGTCGGAGACAGTTGCACCCCGTCCGCCCAGTATGTCAGTGGAAAGGACAAAAGTAATTTCCCCTGAAAGGGTGACCGTGTTGCCTGTTGCGGCACCAGCCTTGCGGGCGCCAGCCCCGCCAACAATCTTTTTACCGACAGAAGCGTTTTTGAGCGTTACGGTGTTAGCTGTAGCGCTGTTGTGCATACTGAACCCACCATCAACACCGCTGCGCACGGCCCCGCCGCTGATGATCACCGCATTGCCCGTAGCGTTGCCATGCATACTGAATCCGCCATCAACATCGCCGTGCACAGTTCCGCCGCTGATAGTCACGGTATTGCCCGTGGCAGTGCCTTCACGACTGTACCCGCCGGTGACCATGTCTACGATTCCATCGCTGATGCTAACCGTGTTGTTCGTGGCGCTGCCGCGGTTGCTGCTTTTACCGGAAACGCCAACTGCGCTGCCACGGTCACTGGTCCCGCCGGTGACCATGTCCACGATTCCACCGTTGATGGTAACCGTGTTGTTCGTGACGTTGCCACGGTTGCTGTACCCGCCGTGCAAATTCTTCACCTTGCCGTTTTGCAGCGTCACACGGTTGCTCGTAACGCTGCCGTTCGCACTGTACCCACCCCAAACATTTTCGGGGTCGGTGCCGCTCGAATAGTCAATGGTGATGGTGTTATTTGTGATGCGGGTGTAACCGGCGGGCGCGAGGGTGTTCTTGCTCCCCCCGCCAAGGTACGCAGGCGGGTCCTGCAAATCACCGGAAGAGCCCCTGTAGGTAATGTCTTCCGCCAACGCGGGAGATATAGTTCCACAGGCAAAGCTGACAAAACAGGCAACCAGCATCCCACGAAGCGGGTTACTGATGAAGTGGGCGTGTGAGGAAAATAAGAGACGGCGCGGCAAAAGCATGCTGTTCATCGTGTGTACTCCCGTATAACGTTTTTCGAGGGGGACCGGTAACTGCCTGATAGACGATACGCCGAAGTGTGGTGCAAGCAGTACAAAAAGGCAAGCGCTCCCACAAATCCCTCGCATCACAAAAACACGATTATGTCGAGGCACGTTCATTCATCCTGATTCTCGCGAATGATACGGTACTGTGCCAGACTGGCAACCTGCCGCCCCTGCGAAAATCGGTCATCCGCTATTCGCCACCCCAAGAAATGATGCGGAGGAATGCAACACGCACGGCGCGCACGGGAAATGGCGAGGCGAGAGGCAGGACAAGGCGCACGGCGCGCAACGACCAAGGCATACCCTAATGGGTAGACGCGGGAGTGAGCACCGTAGCAACGCCGTAATGCGCTCGCCTTCGCCGTTTCCCGCCAAGACATACCTCCTTGGTAGGCGCGGGAGCGAGCATTGCGCAACGCCGTTATTCGCCCACCCCACTGTTTCCCGCCACCGCATTCCCGTCACTGTCCCAGTAGAACCCATACCTCACCCCGCCATACTCGACAGGGTCAATCCTTGCATTGACCGTACGCAAATTCGTTGCCTCAATCAGCTTGACTGTACCCGGTTTGCCGTCAAACTGGAGCGTGGTACGGCTGTTGTCCAGATTCACATTGGCGGCGGTCAGTATCGCGCTCGTTTGTCCTGCCTCAAGTCCGCTGAAATGGACATTGTCAAAGCCGAGGAGATCATTGATGCTGTTGCCTGCCTGTCTGAAGTGAACGAGATTCAAGGTATTGCCGGAGACGATCACGCTTCGCCCGCCCAGTATATCAACGAAAGAGATAAAAGTAATTTCCCCGGCAAGGGTGACCGTGTTGCCCGTTGCGGTACCGCCATAGTGGACACCTGCCCCGCCGACAATCTCTTTGCCGATGGCGGTGTTTTCGAGCGTTACGGTGTTACCCGTAGCATTGCCGCTGCCGAGACTGTCCCCGCCAGAAACACCGCCGCGCACAGTTCCGCCACTGATAGTAACCGTGTTATTCGTGGCGCTGCCACGGTTACTGCTCCCGCCAGAAACAAGGTCACGCAAAGTTCCGCCGCTAATAGTCACGATATTGCCCGTGGCAGTTCCTTCGTAGCTAAGCCCACCATAAACCATGCCATTCATGGTTCCGCCGCTGATAGTCACCGTGTTGTTCGTGGCGCTGCCACGATTACTGCGCCCGCCAGAAACAGGGTCACGCAAGGTTCCGCCGTTGATAGTCACGGTATTGCCCGTGGCAGTGCCGTCGTCGCTGCTGTCTCCACCAGAAACGGTGCCGTTCACGCTTCCACCAGAAACGTTAACGGCGTTTTTCGTGACGTCATGCTTGCTGAATCCGCCATAGACATAGCTGTTCACTGTTCCGCCGCTAATGGTCGCGGTATTGCCCGTGGCAGTGCTTTCGTAGCTGAGTCCGCCATAAACACTGCCATCCACGGTTCCGCCGCTGACGATCACTGTGTTGCCCGTGGCGCGACCACGCTCGCTGAGTCCGCCGGAAACGGTGCCATTCATGGTTCCGCCGGAAACGCCAACTTTGTTTTCCGTGACGTCATGGTCGCTGAACCCGCCGATGACCATGTCCACGGTTCCATCGCTGACAGTCACCGTGTTGTTTGTGGCGGTGCCGCTGACACTGCGCCCACCGCGGACATGATGCACAGTACCATAGCTGATAGTCACGGCATTACCCGTGGCATTGCCGCTGACGCTGTTCCCGCCATAGATCCAACCGTTCACGATTCCGCCGCTAACGCTCACCGTGTTGTTCGTGGCATTGCCGCTGACGCTGCGTCCACCGAACAGCCCACCCGTCACCAAACCGTTTTTCAGGATTATGCTGTTGTTTTCGGCCACTGCCCCCACAGAATTGCTATACCCGCCCAGGACATGTGTGGGATTGGCGTTACCATTCCCGACCGTATAGTCAATGGTGATAGTGTTATCTGTAATGCGGGCGTAACCGGCGGGCGCGAGGGTGTTCTTGCTGCCCCCGCCAAGGTATGCGGGTGCATCCTGCAAGTCGCCAGAGGAACCCCTGTAAGTCATGCTCTCCGCCAGCACGGGGGGCACGACCCCGCAGGAAAAGCTGACAAAACAGGCAACCAGCACCTCGCGAAACAGGCTACGGGTAAAACGGGCGGGTGAAAAACAGAAGGATAGCGCGGCAAAAAACATACTATTCATCGTGTGTACTCCCGTATAGCTTTCTTCTGAGGGGACAGGCAACTGCCTGATAAACGATACGCTGAAGTGTGGTGCAAGCAGTACGAAAAGGCAAGCGCTCCCACCAGAACAGCCTCGCAATGCGCACGGCGCACACGGGAAATGGCGAGGCGAGAGGCAGGACAAGGCGCGCGGCGCGCAACGACCAAGGCATACCTCGATGGGTAGACGCGGGAGTGAGCACCGTAGCAACGCCGTAATGCGCTCGTCTTCGCCGTTTCCCACCAAGACAACCCCTTAATGGGTAGGCGCGGGAGCGAGCATTGCACAACGCCGTTATTCGCCCACCCCGCCCTCAAGGAAACGGTGCGGTGGGATGAAGAACAAGGCGTGCAACGCACAGCGACCAAGACATACCTCCTTGGTAGGCGCGGGAGCGAGCATTGCGCAACGCTGTTATTCGCCCACCCCACTGTTTCCTACTACGGCATTCCCTTCACTGTCCCAATGGAACCCATACCTCACCCCACCATACTCGACAGGGTCAATCCTTGCATTGACCATATGCAAGCTTGCTGCCTCAATCAGCCTGACTGTACCCGGTTTGCCATCAAACAGGAGTGTGGTACGGCTGTTGTCCAGATTCACATTGGCGGCAGTCAGTATCGCGCGTGCCTGATCGGCCTTGAGTCCGCTGAAGTGGAGTCTGTCAAAATTACTGACGCGACCGACTCTTCCTGCCCCCATCTGCCTGAAGTCGATGAGATTTAAGGTATTGTTGGAAACGCTTGCATCCCGCCCGCCCAGTATGTCTGTGGAAAGGATAAAAGTAATTTCCCCGGCAAGGGTGACCGTATTGCCTGTTGCAGCACCAGCCTTGCGGGCGCCGACCCCGCCGACAATCTTTCTACCGACGGAAGCGTTTTTGAGTGTAACGGTATTAGCTGTAGCGCTATTATGCATACTGAACCCGCCATCAACACCGCCGTACACGGTCCCACCACTGATGGTCACGGTATTGCCTGTGGCAGTGCCGCTAATGCTGTTTCCGCCAGAAACCGTGCCGTTCACGATTCCACCGGAAACGCTGACTGTGTTGTTCGTAACGCTGCCGCGGCTATCCCCACCAGAAACACCACCGCGCACGATTCCACCGCTAATGCTCACTGTGTTGTTCGTAACGCGGCCACGGTTGCCGCGCCCGCCATAAACCGTATCATTCGCGATTCCGCCGCTGATGGTCACGGTATTGCCCGTGGCATTGCTCTCGTAGCTGAGCCCGCCATAAACCACGCCATTCATGGTTCCACCGCTGATGGTAACCGTGTTGTTTGTGGCAGCGCCGCTGACGCTGTGCCCGCCACGAACATAATGCACAGTACCACGGCTGATAGTCACGGCATTACCCGTGACATTGCCACTGACGCTATCCCCGCCATAAACCCAAGCGCGCACGCTTCCACCGCTAACGCTTACCATGTTATTCGTGACGCTGCCATTGTCACTGTACCCGCCGCGCAATTCTTTCACCTTGCCGTTTTGCAGGATCACACGATTGTTCATGACGTTGCCGCGCGAGCTGTACCCACCCCAAACATTTTCGGGGTCGGTGCCGCTCAAATAATCAATGATGATGGTGTTATTTATGATGCTGGTGTAACCGGCAGGTGCGAGGGTGTTCTTGCCGCCCCCGCTAAAGTACGCAGGCATATCCTGCAAGTCGCCAGAGGAACCCCTGTAGGTAATGTTCTCCGCCAGCACGGGGGACATGACTCCGCAGAAAAAGCAGACCAGACCGACAACCAGCACCCCACGAAACAGGTTGCTGATGAAACGGGCGGGTGAGGAACAGGGGGATGGCGTGGCAAAAAGTGTGCTGTTCATCGTGTGTGCTCCCGTGTAAGGCTCTTCAGAGGGGGACGGGAACTGCCCGATAAACGATACGGTGAAGTGTGGCGCAAGCGGTACGAAAAGGCAAACGCTCCCACCAGAACAGCCTCGCAATGCACGGGAAATGATACGGCAAGAGGCGCCATGCACCCGCGCCCGGTACCCCTAAAACGCTCGAAGCCACCCTTGTGAGATGGTGAATACGGGATGAAGCGCAAGGCGCAAGGAAATGCGCGACCAAGACATACCTCCTTGGTGGGCGCGGGAGCGAGCATTGCGCAACACCGTTATTCGCCCACCCCACCCTCAGGGAAACAGTGCGGTGGGATGAAGAACAAGGCGTGCAACACACAGCGACCAAGACATACCTCACGGGTAGGCGCGGGAGCGAGCATTGCGCAACACCGTTATTCGCCCACCCCACTGTTTCCTATATGCGGTCACTCATTTTGTGTATCACCCGCCCGATCATAAACACCTCATCGGTACACTTTTTGCGCGGGTATTTGCGCTTGTCGGGATTATCCGAAGAGAGCCACCAGGCGCCTTCGTCGCGCACCAGTCGCTTGACGACCGCCTCGCCCTCGTAGTTGATGGCAAACACCTCCCCATCCTTTGGTTCAGCATCCGCAGTATTGACAATTACCGTATCGCCATCGTACAAACCCGTTTCCATGCTGTCGCCGTATACACCGATAGCAATCAGCCTGTCATGGCGATAACCGTGCTTTCGCATCCAGTCTTCCCGAAAGAAAATGTACGAGTGCTCGGCATCCTCTTCCTGCGATACATCAAAACCGGATATCCCCGCAGACAGGTGGATTCTTACTTTGCGGATGCGCACCAGTTCCGCGCGCTCATCCTCGTCGGTAACCGCCGCAATGCGCATAGCGCCGGGAGCCGTCTCTGCCAGCGAGAAAGAATCGCGCATGTAGCCAACCCCCTCTGCCAGCCATTCGTAGCGACAGCCAACGACTTTGGGAGCCAGAAGCAATCCGCTTTTTGAAATCCCGCGCGATTCCCAGTTCTTGAGTGTTTGCGGAGACTGCTGCAAGGCGCGCGCCAGACGGGAAGGGGTTGCAATCCCTTTCAGCGTCTGCGCCGCGTGGTACAGGCGCGTCATCTGCGGGTGTATGCGCTTTTTTTCTGCCGCCTCAGGCGCGTCAGCAGTGGAATACGAGACACTGGGTAGCGGGTTGACGTTCATTCTTGCGTTCCGGTTGGGTTACGGCATCGTGCGGGCACTGCCGGGCGGGAGCGTTTCCGATTCTACCACCCGGCAGATACACCGGTCACTCCGCCCGCTGCGCCCATTCGGGCACCTCGGACGGAAACGCGGCATCAGGCTTTTGATTTCTTCTTTTTCTTTGCGCCGCCCTTGCTCTTGCCCTTGCCGGACTGTGCGGCCTCATACAAAGGCATTACCTTGGGCAATTCTGCCTGCAAACGGTCAATGCGGTTGCTGTCGGAAGGGTGTGTTGACAGCAGTTCCGCCGGTTTTTCCCCGCCCAGCGCGCTCATCTTTTTCCAGATGTTTACCGCCCCTTGCGGGTCATACCCTGCCCGCGCCATCAACTCCATGCCCATCACGTCCGCTTCATGCTCCATTGTGCGCGAGAAAGGCAGGGTCATCACATACTTGCTGGCGAGTTGCACCATATCGGTCGTGCCCGAACCGAGTCCGAGCAGTTGTGAACCAGCCTTGAGCGTCTGTTGCTTTGCAATTTCCTGCGAAATCTGCTCCCTGCTGTGTTCGCGCAGCGCGTGCGCCATCTCATGACCGATTACGGCGGCGAGTTCATCGTCTGTCAGGTTCAGTTCACTGATAATGCCAGTGTAAACCACGATTTTGCCGCCGGGCATGCAATAGGCATTAACTGTTTTGCTGTTAAAAACATTCACCTCCCACTTCCAGTTGACCGCATCAGCGCGGAATGTCTTGACATGAGCGATCAGGCGCTTTGAAATCGCGTTGACCCGCCTGGTGTAATTGGTGGGTGTATTTAACGCATTGGCGGCACGCGCCTTTGCCACTTCGCCCTTGTAGGCCTTTTCCGCGCCAGCGTTCACCTCCGCGGATGAGATCAGTAAAAGCTGACTCCGGTCAGAACCCGTCGCCCCCCCGGAAGTAGTGCTTTGACAGGCAGACAGCATCAGCGCCAGCAAAAAAAACACTGGCGATATCCAACGTAACCGTAATTGTTGAAACATGGCAGACTCCTCGTGTGCAGATAGACAAAGATAGCGGGACACCCCGCGCCCCGCCCGCCAGAAGCGCGTCCGTCCGCGCGCCGCCATGCGTCCTGTGCCGTGCCTTGCCGCACTGTTACGGGACAAACCTCTCCGAACGGACTACTCGCGGGACGGGAAAAGACACGTCACCCGTCAGTATAAGGCACCATCCTTGGAATCAGAAACAATTCGCACGAAAAAATGACACCGTTTCCCTCCACCTGGATAACACAATCGCATACTCCTCCCGCGCTGACAGGTAATGCACCGCCAATTTTTAAACGAATATTAAACATAATGATTGACTTTTTCATAAACTTAGTGTTTAATGTTTGCTGGCACCCCCCCTTCAACCATTCATCCGGAAGCTGTCTCTCCCGCTCATGACACAGGCTTTTCAGTCCAATCTGCAACCCTGCCCGCGATTTGTCTTACTCGCCTTGTGCAATGACACTGGCGAGTCAGGGCATTGCTTTCTTACGACTCTCCGCAAGAAGACCGGGTACACCGAAAAAACCGTGCAGATCGCCCTTGTCAGACTGGAAACAGGCAGATACCTCCTGCAAGGAACGCGTTGCAGAAGAAGTACGCGCTATCGCATCACACTCCCCGGCAACTCTTGCGCCCCCGCAGAGACAATGACTCCCGGTGGTGATGGCGGCGTGCCGCCTGCATCGCCCGCCAAGTCATCGGTTGGTATGAATGCCGCGCAAATCATCAAAAATCAGCTTATGGGAGGAGAAATCGTGCAGGAAGAGGCCATCAAGCAACGGAAAGCATTGGAGAGGAAGTAATGGGAGCGAGAAAAGCGCAGGAGTTTTTGGGGCTTCAGGAAAGGCCGGAAGTTCAAAGTGCAGCGGGGAAAATCCGCGCGGAAGATTTCTTGGGTATCTTCCCTGCCGTTTCGCCGACTCCATCCGTGCCGCTCGCTGTGGTACTGTCGCCTCCTGCACAGCCGGACATGAGCGGCGTACCCGGACTCTCCACGTTCAACCGTTTTTTGGGTGGGGACGATGGCTCCGCACAGCCCGCGCCTGTCGCACCTGCACCGAAACCTTACGTTACACCCCCCATTGATTTGACGGATATGCCGGAGTTGTACGATGTCGTCGCCCGTGTTCCTCAAACCTCACAGGCGCTGCCTCTTTCAGCCAGTGACGTGGCGTGGGACACAGCAGGCAGTGTCGCCAACGCGGGGCTTGGCATGGCGCAGAGTATTCCCCAAATAGCCAACTTTCTGACGGGAGACTTTGTTGATTTGGGCATGAATAAAGCGTTTGACAACATGCGGGGGAAGGTGACAGAGGCAACGCAATCACCGGAAGCCAAACGCTTGCGCGCAGAGCGTGAATCGTTCATCAAGCGTACCGATACAGGTGCATTGGGCGCGCTGGGCTGGTCACTGCAAAATCCGTATCTGGCGTTACAGGAAGGATTGCAATCTGCCGGTTCGTTTTTGCCTGCTATGGGAGCAGGCACGGGTGCAGGGCGCCTTGCACAATGGGGCGGCGCAACCCTCTCTGAAGCACAGAGAGCGGCAACTGTCGGTTCGATTGTCGGGAACGCCTTGCTCAACGCAGGATCAACCGCATCAGACATGGAAGGGTCGCAATCGCAGAGAATGCTGGCGGGCATCATTTCCGGTCTGGGCACGACGCTTGTTAATGTGCCCTTGCGCGGCAGTATGGAAGGGATGCTGGCAAGAAGCGGCATCAGGCAAGCGGCTGGTGAGGCAGCTGCGCCTGTCAACAGAAACGCGTTGCAGGCGCCTCTAAATATCGGCAAAGGGATTGGCAAGGCGGCGGGTACCGAGTTTTTCCAGGAGACGGGAGAGGGTTTTTCTGAAAAAGCGGGTCAAGGCATTGCCAGGGGTGAGGCATTAGATTTGCCCAATGCGTCCCGATGGCTTAAAGAATCCATTCCAGAAGGGGTGGCAGGTGGTTTATTCGGAGGGGTTACCGGCACGGGACACAGTACCTTACGCACGATTGCGGAGAATCAACAGGCAAAAGTGCGGGAGGCGGAAGAAGCAGCGGAAGCCACATCAAGAGAGCAGGCGATAGAGCAATTCCTTGAGATTGCCAGTGGGCGGGGTGACGAAAACGCACAGCAAGCAGAGGTTCCCCGCGCGGAGGATTTCTTGCGGGAGAGGGAAACGCAGAGCGCCGTACCCGTAGAGCCAGCGACACAGGTTGAAGCCGCCCTACCCACACCTGAACAGCAGAATGCCGACCTGATACCGGAAAATCAGGTAGCACCCGAAGCTGAACCCGCAGAACCCAACATCGAATCGGTACAGCAGAACCAGACAGCACCTACCGTCTTTGACAATCCGACAGATGCGATTCTTGCCCAGGTGGATGCTACCGAAGCGACAGGTGTTGACCACCGGATTGTGGCGAACGAGGACGGAACCTACACGATTGCACCTGTTGAGATGGCGCCACAGGAAACACCGTTAGAGGCGACAGAAATGGGTGCGGAAGGGGTAGATATACCCCAAACCAAACAAACGCCCACAGGGGCGGAATTAAGCGATTCCGTGGCAACGGAGGGGATTCCGCAGGAACCGGTGACACAAGCTGCGCCAACATCCAACGAAGCGCACCCTGCTACCTCCGAGACGGGGGAGATTGTCAGTCAGGAAAGGGTGAACCTTCGCCATCAGGCAAGGCGTCAGGATGCTGACACAAAGACACTTGAGGGGTTAAAGGCGCTTTCCACGAAGGAACTGCTCGGGCGATTGAAGAACGTTGAGCAGTACGAACGTGTATATGGTCTGGACGAGCGTTCGTCACGCTTTCGCAGATGGATTGATGGAATCCTTGCCGGGCGGGGAGAAGTACAGACGGAAGCAGATAGCAGCGTACCGCTGTTTTCTCGTGGATGGCGCTTGAGCAGTGCCAAAACAATCAGCGACTTTGTGAAAAAGATAGTCCCCGAAAAAGGCAAGCACCCGAAAGAAGTGTTTGTCGCTGGACGGGTAGGTGAGCGTACTCGAAAGAGAATATTTGACGCTACTGGCACAGACGTGGGAGATGCCCGCATTCTGGCTACGGCGGATTCTATCTGGCACAGTCAGAAGGAACATCCCGGGATGACCCCTGCCGACTACAACAGGCTGATGTGGGCAATAGAGAACTTTGATGAAGTGATGTTGACCGCTGAACCGGGAAGCAGCAAATCACAGAGACTTTTGTTCAGCGCGTACGATAAAGAAACGGGATACGGATATGTTGCCGATGTAAATCTGGGTAGAAACTATGGCAACAGGCTGAACACGATTACCTTCTTCAAGGACAGCGCAGAAAATATCGCAAACTGGAAAAATCAGGAACGGTTGAGAATAGAGAACAAGAAAAGGAGAAGCGGTGTCCCAACAGATGATGCTCAAGGCACCACAGGACCCGAAGGCGCGTCTGCGGCAAACACCGCTTCGGACGAAAGCGTACCGCAAAACTCGCGAGCGCGTCAATCAAAAGTTGCTTCTCCCCTCCCTCGTGGTCAGGTAAAAAATATTGCCGATTCCATCCTGTCCGGTATGAAGCGCGCGCCCTCCGTTATGGTGGTAGACCGTGTTGCTGACTTGCCCTTTGGCGCACCCGCAGACGCGCGCGGGGCGTACCGGGACGGCACCGTGTACGTGGTGGCGCAAAATGCCGCCAGCATTGAAGGAGTGAAGGAGACGGTGTTTCACGAAGTGCGGGAGCATTTTGGGCTGCGCGACTTCTTCGGCAACGCGCTGGACAATGCGCTCGTTAGCATCAACAACGCCAACCCGCGCATTCGGGGGCTGGCGGACACGTGGATAGCGGCGAATCAGGATGTTGTCAGCAACCTCAAAAGCCGTTACGGCTGGACGGACAGAGATGTGCGCGCGCTGGCGATTGAAGAAGCGATGGCGCAGATGGCAGAGAGCGGTCAGGCCATCACCGGCATCCAGCGTTTTGCCGCAGCAGTGCAAAGCCTCTTGCGCAAGATGGGAATGGGCCGTCTGGCGAATATGCTGGAAGCGAGAACAGATGCTGAAGCCATGCGCATGCTGGCGCAAGCAGACTTGTTCCTGCAAACGGGTGAGACGGTAGAATCGCGTTCCAGCCGTGTGACAGAAGCGGCACAAGCGTATTCGCGGGATGCGGGACACATCAATCCAGATTATGGTAAGGAAGTAGATGATATAAAAAGTGGACGGCGCATTCGCCCTGCTGTACTTGGTATGCCCTCGAATATGCTATTACGTTCCGGCATTCCCAACCGTCCACTCATCATCACGAAGGGGACGATAGAAAAGGATATGGTTGGAAGGCATAATCTGACGCTCGAACAGATTAAGTGGCTTCCTTACAGGCTCGGATACCCCTTGATGGTATTCAAATCCTCGGATGTGAATAACCCGGATCGGAGCGTCGCGCTGATAAACGATGCGGAAAAATATCCTGACGGTAGAGAAGAGCCTATTGTCGTTGCGATTGAACCGAATGGACGTGTTGAGCGCATTAGGGTCAATGAAATCAAATCCGCGTACGGGAAAGAAAACATTGGAACGGCGCTTACAAATTGGACAAGGGAAGGACTGCTTGTATCTGCGCAAAAGAAAATCACTGAAAAATGGCTTACGACGAGAGGACTCCAATTGCCCAACGTGGTTCAAGCCATCAACAGCGATTCGGTTATCAATCTATCAGAACCTGATACTGACAGTCAAGAAAAAAATACACCACCCCTCTTCTCCCACATGGGGGACGATGTGGTACCGCAAGAATCCACGCCACAGGCAACTTCGACATCCAACGCAACGCACCCCGTTGACTCTGAAACGGGGGAGATTATCAGTCGGGAAGAGGCGAACCTTCGCTATCAAGCGGAACGCAGGGACGCCAACATAAAGACGATTGAGAGGTTAAAAGCACTTTCCACAAAAGAATTGCTTGGGCAATTGAAGAATGTTGAGCAGTACGAACGTACATATGGTCTGGACGAGCATTCGTCACGCTTCCGCAAAAAGATTGGGGAAATCCCCGCCGGACGGGGAGAGGTGCAGACAATAGAGGAGAAAGCGCGGACCGAAACGGAAGTGACACAAACACCCGCGGAAACGGATGATGGCGTACCGCTGTTTTCGCGTGGATGGCGCTTGAGTACTGCCAAAACAATCAGCGACTTTGTGAAAAAGATCGCCCCCGAAAAAGGCAAGCACCCGAAAGAAGTATTTGTCGCCGGACGGGTAAGTGAGCGTACTCGGCGGAGGATACTTGACTCCACCGGCATAGACGTGGGAGATGCCCGTATTCTGGCTACGGCGGATTCTATCTGGCACAGTCAGAAAGAACATTCCGGGATGACTCCTGACGGCTACAACAAGCTGATGTGGACAATAGAGAACTTTGACGATGTAGTGTTGACTGCGGACACGGGACTAAACCGGGCACCAAGACTTTTGTTCAGCGCATACGATAGAGGAACGGGATACGGGTATGTTGCCGATGTGAGCGTGGGCAGGAACTATGGCAACAGACTAAACACGGTCACCTTCTTCAAGGACAGCGCAGAGAATGTCGCAAACTGGAAGAACCAGGAATTGTTGAGGGTGGAGAATAAGGAAAGGGGAAGCGATGTCCCAACAGGTGACGTACGAAGCGCCTTGACACCCGAAGATGCTACTGCGGCAAACACCGCTTCGGACGGAAGCGTACCGCAAAACTCACGAACGCGTCAATCAAAAGTTGCTTCCCCTCTCACCCGCGGGCAAGTTGTCAACACAGCCCTCTCCACACTGAAAGGAATGAAGCGTGCGCCTTCCGTTGTGGTGGTGGACCGTGTTGCCGACTTGCCCTTTGACACACCCGCAGACGCGCGCGGAGCGTACCGGGATGGCACCGTATACGTGCTGGCGGAGAATGCCGCCAGCATTGAAGGGGTGAAGGAGACAGTGTTTCATGAAGTGCGGGGGCATTTTGGGCTGCGCGGCTTCTTCGGAAAAGAACTGGACAATGCGCTTATTGGCATCAACAACGCCAACCCGCGCATTCGTGGGCTGGCGGACACGTGGATAGCGAACAATCAGAATGTTGTCGGTGACCTCAAGAGCCGTTACGGCTGGACGGACAGGGATGTGCGCGCACTGGCAATTGAAGAAGCGATGGCGCAGATGGCAGAAAGCGGTCAAACCATCACCGGCATCCAGCGGTTTGCGGCGGCAGTGCAAAGCCTCTTGCGCAAGATAGGAATGAGCCGTCTGGCGAACATGTTGGAAGCCAGAACAGATGCTGAAGCCATGCATATGCTGGCGCAAGCGGATCTGTTCCTGCAAACGGGTGAGACGAAGCAGCCTACTCGGGAAACGGATGCGGCGCCGATGTATTCACGAGATAATACCGCCCGTGAACTTCGCATTAATAGTTCATCTGCCACAAGGCAGGATGCGGAATCAGCGTTGTTAAAGATTCGCGGCAAAAACCTGAAGAATCTGGAAACAGGTATTGTCGTGCAAATCAATAACAACCAGGCGACCAAGCTGGTGAGCAATGTTGCCGCGAAAAAGAGCGTTGACAACGGATTTTCCCGTGAACAGCACTACTCGGCTGTATCCAATATAGAAAATCTGTGGAAACACGCCACGCAGATCAACGAGCGCACTGACAGAAACAATGCTCAGAATGTGCTCTCAATAAAACAATTCGCCGTGTCACTCACATTTGACACTGGACGCGGCGAGCCTGCTTTTGCCATCATCCTTGCCAAAGAGACGGAAGAACACGGACACCGGGCTTACACGCTGGAACTGCAGGAAATAGAAACGCTCCGTGGTATGTTAGGTACGTTCCCGTTGCAAGACAACTCGCGCACCCCCTCACAGAGCGTTGGAAGCATGGTACAGCACAT
>JAISAG010000032.1 GCA_031266815.1 Burkholderiaceae bacterium
TTCGAAAGAGACCCAAGGGGGCTGGCATGTCGGAACATTCTCAACCCACAGGATTGACCCTAACACGAGGTGTTGGCTTTAACCGGCACGAAAACGTTAAATGTTGCCCACAAGTAACACTTTTGCAGTAAATAAGCACATAAGTGTTGCTTTGACGCAACATTATTTTACCGAAAAAGCGGGTGGAAACATCAGAAGCTACCCGGGTGAGATGGCGAACGTGGGATATCGCGCGAAAAATGATAACGCTGGAAACTATTTGTGTGAGAAACGGCGGGGCAGGATGTAGCACAAGGCGCGTGGCGCGCAGTGACCGAGACAACCCTCCTTGGTAGGCGAGGAAGTGAGCAAGACGCAACACAGTGATTCGCCCGTATTCACCCTCTCACACATACGACGCATTCAAAACACCAACAAACAGAATCACCAAAATCATGGTGCAATACCAGACAAACCGCTGCAACATGCGGGCGCCATCGGGGCGCTTCCTGAGCAGCAGTTCCGTTGCGGAAAAATACAGCAGAAGGAGAATCAATACCATGTTCCCCATCTCGATGATGGCAAGCAAATTGTTCTTCTGAACACTCACCGGCTGTCCGCGCATGTACCCGATTATCGCATACCCTGCGGCGACAAGAACCGCGTTGACAAGGAACAGGACGCGATAACTCAGGTAAGAGCGATAGGGAAACAGGCTGTTTGCCAATCGCGTCAGAAAAGCGGACCGCGCCAGATCACCCAAATCGCAGGTTTCCTCTTGCTGCGACCCGGGTATGCCATCTTCCGCCCCGCCCTGCCTTTCGCGCTTCGCTCTTGCCTTTTTACCCATAATGCTGCGCCATTTTGTTAAAGCAATGTATCAAGTTAATCCCATGTCGGGACAAGCGCGTGTGTGCCATACCGGATTGCGGCTTCTCCTGCCGAAGCTCCCAGTTTTCGCAATACACGGTCTGCCAGCCTTTCTTCTTCCGTATAATCGACCGCATAGTCTGTCTTCAAGACAGTTTTCGCCACGCTGTCCACTGTTCCTGTACCATCGGCCAATCCCAGTTCAATTGCCTTTTCGCCCGTCCAGACAAGCCCGCTGAACAACTCGTCACTTTCTTTCAGACGGTCGCCGCGCCCCATCTTGACAACAGAGATGAACTGCTGGTGCACCTCGTCAATCAAATTTTGAGCGTGACGCTTTTGCTCCGGCGTCTGCACACTGAACGCGTCCAGAAATCCCTTGTTTTTTCCCGATGTCAGCAAACGCCTTTCCACGCCGACCTTGTCCATCAGTCCGGTGAAACCAAACCCGCTGATCATGACACCGATAGAACCCACAACGCTGGCTTTGTCCACGTAAATATTCTGCGCGGCGGCGGCAATGTAGTACCCCCCCGATGCGCAAACTTCGTCAACAACCACATGCACGGGCTTGTCAGGGTGCTTCTGTTTCAGACGCATGACTTCATCATAAATCCTGCCAGCCTGAACGGGACTGCCGCCTGGGCTGTTAATCCGCAGAATGACGCCTGTCACCATCTTTTCAGAAAATGCACGCCGAAGCGCCTTGACGACGGAGTCAGCGGATACCCTGCCATCCGACTGGATTACCCCGTTTATCTTGATGATGGCGACATGAGGACGCGCAGGCGCGCTGCCCTCCGTACCCGTGCTGCCTGTTCCCGGAAAGCTGGAAAAGCGAAATGACACAAAGGCAAGAACAAAGACGAGCAGCCACGTCAACCTGAAAAAAATTCCCCACCGGCGCTTTGCTTTTTGCTCTTTAACCGAGGAATCCAGTATCCGGGTGAGTGCATCCCGCTCCCACGTACTGCCCCCTTCCGGCGCCTTGACGGGCTGCCCGGGTGTATCGCTGTTTATAGGTTCCATACAATAATTGATAAAAACAGATTAACGAATGTTCAATTATACCGTGCGCAAGACCTGTTACGCGTGGTCAATCAGCCAGTGGTGCAGTTGGGAAACCGTCCCTGCCTCGTACAGAGAACCGAATCGCCTGAAATCCTCGCCTGTGTGCGCGCCGTACCGGACAGCCGCGCTGGCGGTGCCGGCATTGGATGCCATCAGCAGGTCGTGCGTTGTGTCACCTATCATAATCGTGTGATCCGCACTTTTACCAACTTCCCGCATAATCTCCAGAAGCATGGCGGGATGCGGCTTGGAATGCGTTTCATCGGCGCAGCGGGAAACTTGAAAGTATCTGGCAGTGTCCGTTTGCCGCATCGCATCACTCAACCCCTGGCGGCTCTTTCCTGTTGCCACCGCGAGGATGCATTGCCTTGCCTCCAGGTCGTCCAGCATATCGCGGACACCGTCAAACAGCGCCAGTTCTTCCGAAAAACGACCATAATAGCGACGGTACGCCTCAACCATTCCGGCAACAAGCGCAGGGTCCGCATCGGGAAAGAGCATCGTCATGGCTTCGTGCAAACCCAGTCCAATAACATATGCGGCAGACTCTCTGCTCGGGACAGGCAAACCCAGGGAATCCGCGGCGAATTGTATGCTTTTGACAATAGCAGCCGTACTGTCCATCAGCGTGCCATCCCAGTCAAACACAATCAGATTGAATTTTTTTCGAGCCATTTTTCCGCGAAATGCCAGATTCCGCCATTTATCACACCAGTCAAGGTGTCCATTGTACCGCTAATTCATTTTCCGGATGACGGCGTCATGCGGCGCATCCGCGGGCAGCGCATCCAGGCAGGCATTGCACACTTCTGGCAAGGGTGCCGTAACGGTGATGCGCTCATGGGTCTGCGGATGGATAAACTGCACCTGGTACGCATGTAAAAACATCCTGTCCAGCTTTCCGTGTGCTTTCTTTTGTAACTGACGATTCAGTGCGAAATCGCCGTACTTGTCATCCCCCGCAATGACATGCCCGTTCGCGGCAAGATGAACGCGTATCTGATGCGTCCGCCCTGTCTTTAACTCGGCTTCCAGCAAGGTAAATTCGGCGTACCGTCGAACAACATTGAACACGGTGTGGGACTGCATCCCCCCTTCCTGCACGCGAACCCGCCGCTCTCCTTCCACGGTCACGTACTTGTGCAAAGGCAATTTGACGTGCTGCCGCGAATTTGCCCATCTGCCATGTACCAGTGTCTGGTACCGTTTGTCCATCGTGCCGCCTCGTATTTGCTCATGCAGACCGAGCAGTGATTTGCGGTTTTTGGCAAGAATCAGGACACCGGAAGTCTCTTTGTCCAAACGGTGAACCAGTTCGAGAAACCGCAAGTCCGGGCGGCTTGCCCGCAACTGCTCAATCGCGCCGAACGCGATGCCGGATCCCCCATGTACGGCAACACCAGCCGGTTTGTCGATAACCAGCAAACTGTCATCCTCGAAAAGGACGGGGAAGCGCGCGGGCGGAACCCGCTTTTCTTCTCTCACCGCGATACGCACGGGAGGGATACGAATGACATCTCCCGCGACCAGGCGATAGGTCTGATCCGTCCGCCTCTTGTTCACACGCACTGCGCCGGAACGGAGCATGCGGTAAATGTGACTTCTGGGCACGCCTTTGCAGTGCCTGAACAAATAGTTGTCTATGCGCTGCCCGGACTCTTCTTCCGTGATTTGAACGGACTGCACCTTCGGCAAATCAGCCCTTTCTGCCGCCATTTGTCCTTTTTTGCGGTTTTTGGTACTTTTTTCTCTGTTCGACTGCATCATTTAATATATAATCCGCGAAACAATTGCGGTGCTTACGCAGTGTTTTGGGTGTGTGCTGTGAATTCCAGCATTCTACACGGGGGCGTTCCTGTTTGCCCCGCTGATCGGCGAATTTAACAGGAAAGATGTGTGCGCGTCGGTGGACCATGCCTGCGTAAACAGAGCGGCAGCAGTGTCCGGGAAGGCGTCGGGAGTACACAGGAAAAGATTAAGGCAGCAAGCAACAGATGTTGCTTGTGTCGTGCGGTTGTGGTGTTCAACTCTCCTGCCTCTGCGTTGTGTAAAAGCAGACGGGAAATAGCAGAGCAGTTGCTTCCCTATCGGGAGAAGCCGGGGATGGGTGTTTTCATCGTCACCACGGATCACATGTCCGCAAGGGGTGTGCCGTTCGCGTTTTGGGTCGGCATGCCTCGTCCGTTTCCTGTATATCCCCTTCCTGTCCCGTATCCCGCGCGTACACCCGGGTAAATTGAATTGTGCGGCGTTGCCGCGCAAAAACGGTCTGTAACGACCACGGAGTGTACTAACTATGAAACGTATGTTGTTTAACGCAACGCAACAGGAAGAACTACGGGTTGCGATTGTGGATGGGCAAAAATTACTGGATATTGACATTGAAACCGCAGGAAAGGAACAGCACAAATCGAATATCTACAAAGCCGTTATCACGCGGATTGAGCCTTCTCTCGAAGCCTGCTTCGTGGATTATGGGGAGGAACGGCACGGTTTTCTGCCTTTCAAGGAAGTCAGCAAGGGGCTCTTTCGCGAAAACGTGGACGTGCGGCATGCTTCCATCAAGGACGCGCTGGGCGAGGGTCAGGAAATCATCGTCCAGGTCGAGAAAGAAGAACGCGGGAACAAGGGCGCCGCGCTCACAACATTTGTTTCCCTTGCCGGACGCTACCTGGTATTGATGCCGAACAACCCACGGGGCGGCGGGGTTTCCCGACGTGTTGAGGGAGAGGAACGCCAGGAATTAAGGGAGAACATAGACAAACTGGATATCCCTCCGGGCATGTCCGTCATCGCGCGCACTGCAGGCATTGGGCGCGGTGTTGAAGAATTGCAGTGGGATTTGAATTATCTGCTGCAATTGTGGCGCGCGATTGATGGCGCAAGTCAATCGGCCCAGGGCTCTTTTCTGATCTATCACGAATCCTCTCTTGTCATCCGCGCTATCCGCGACTACTTTCAGCCGGATATTGGCGAAATTCTGGTGGATACCGATGAAATCTATGAGCAAGCCCGGCAGTTCATGAGCCATGTCATGCCGGACATGGTTCACCGTGTCAAACGGTATCGTGACGATACCCCGCTGTTCTCCCGCTTCCAGATCGAACACCAGATTGAAACGGCCTATTCCCGCGCGGTTCCCCTCCCATCCGGCGGTTCAATCATTATTGACCATACCGAGGCGCTGGTCTCAATTGATGTCAACTCCGCACGCTCCACGCGCGGCGGAGATATTGAAACGACCGCTTTCAATACCAACTGCGAAGCCGCAGAAGAGGTTGCCCGCCAGCTTCGTCTGCGCGACCTTGGGGGACTGATTGTCATTGACTTCATTGACATGGAAGTTCCAAAAAACAAGCGTGAAGTAGAAAATCGCCTGAAAGATGCGCTGCGTTATGACCGCGCACGGGTCCAGATGGACAAGATTTCGCGTTTCGGGCTGGTTGAGTTGTCGCGCCAGCGTTTGCGTCCCTCTCTTTCCGAAGAGAGCAATATCACCTGCCCGCGATGCAACGGTACAGGACATATCCGCGACGTAGAGTCGCTTGCGTTGCAGATGCTGCGTATTGTCGAGGAAGAATCCATGAAGGAAAGTTCCGCCGCCATCCATATTCAGTCACCTGTGGATGTCGCCACCTTCCTGCTGAACGAAAAACGCGGAGAAATTCTCAGAATAGAGGCGCGTCACAAAGTGATGGTGATACTGATTCCCAACAAACACATGGAGACGCCGCATTACAAACTGGAACGGCT
>JAISAG010000062.1 GCA_031266815.1 Burkholderiaceae bacterium
GCTCCGCCTGATGGCGAAGGTTCGCCCTTTCCTGACTGACAATCTCCCCCGTTTCGGGGTCAACAGGGTGCGCTTCGTTGGGTATTGGTGCTGCTTGTGGCGCTGTTTCCTGCGCCGCCATCTCAACAGGCGCAATCGTGTAAGTCCCGTCCTCGTTCTCTACAATCCGATGGTCAACGCCTGTCGCTTCATTGGCATCTACCTGGGCAATGAGTGCGTCTGTCGGGTTGTCAAAGACGGTGGGTACCGTCTGATTCTGCGCTGCCGATTCGATGTTGGGCGCTACCTGTGAGGCTGGCTCTGCGGGTACGGCGCTTTGCGTTCGCCCCTCCCGCAAAAAATCCTCTGCACGGGGGACCTCCGCTTGCTGTGTGTTTTTGTCGCCCCGCCCGCTGGCAATCTCAAGGAATTGTTCTATCGCCTGCTCCTTTGCTGCCGCTTGTGCTGCATCGTATGCGGCTTCACTGGCAAGACGTGTGCCTCTGTTTACCGCGCTGCCAGAACCAAATGTCAGCAACGACTGCAATATCGTATCTGGCGCCACTTCATCGAACGACTTACCCCAGTCTTTCGGGTTCGTCCACTCCCTGCGCTTCTCTTTGTTGGGAAAACCTAAACGGGCGTTCGCATCGTATTCCGTCTGGCTCTGACCCATTTGTGTCATTGTCTCTGTCGCCAGTTCTTCTCCAATGCTCGCTCCCAGTTTGCCTGCACCAGATGCTATCTTCGCGCCCGTGTGTTGTGCCCACTTGGAAAATGCCTGCTCCCCGCTCTCTCCAAACACTTTCCTGAAAACTTGCTTGAGTGGCCCAACTGCATTGGCTTTCAGTATCCCCCCGAAGAGCAGATTACTTGCTGTCTCCGGTACCGCTTCCCACAGCCCGTTCTTGATGGATAAGTCGCGCACCTGATCCAGCTTTTCCAAAAGAGCCTCATCGGACAAAACGCTTCCTGACTTTTGGGCGACATCGCTCAGTTTTTCCTCTGCATCGCGCAAAAACTGATTGCTGGACATGCGTTGGCTGCCAAAGAATGTGGCAGGAACACCCATGAAAGGGTTGACGATTGTGCCGAGCGTATTGGCAAGCGAAAACGCTGCATTGCTCTCCAGGTTCTTTAAGTTCTGGACGGTTATTCCGGGTATCGCGGTACCCGTCTTCGCATCGTCCGGCGATTGATTTGCCTTGACATGCGCGGTTGCGCGATTAACCAGTGCGTCTATCACCGGATTGGGCGTCCACTTCTCGCCGGATATGTCCATGCCCGGTTGCTGAAAGTCTGTGGCAAAGCTGGCATTGTTTGTCCAGTCTGTTGTCTTGCCATAGTCTTGCCCTTCTACCATGCCCGCCCACGCGCGGGGCAAACCATGCGTTACCGAAGATATCAGCGCATTGCCCAGCGTGCGGACAGTTTGCCCTGCGCCCAAAGGTTCTCCATTCACACGGGGTTCGTACAGGTCGGGAGTGGGATTCTCGGATATATCCACTATCTCTGCTGCACTGACTGCATGGGGTGGGCGCGACGAACCGATGCCCGGCTTAACCGTGCTCAAAAAGTCGTGTGCACGAATCGTGCCGGGCCAATCTAATTCTCTGCCCATCAGAAAATCCAGCGCACTCATTACTTCATCCCCAGTGCCTGCAACTGCTTGACCGCCTCGTCTTGCGTCAACTCTCCCCCCATGAAACGATTTTTGATGATTTGCGCAGCGTTCATATCAACGGGAGCAGAAGCCCGCTCGTTACCCAATAAATAAAAGCTCATGCAGAACGCTTCAACGGAACCATCCAGCAAGAGTCTGTGGCATACCATGAAGACCTCCTCTTTACGGATATAAACGCCTCTGCTGGATTACCTCGTTTGGTTCAATACCGAACGCCCTCATTACGCCCTCGGGTTACAATCACCTTATGAGTTCCTGAAAAAACATCATCAGTGCAATATGTATTGGCAGAAGACACTTTGTTGACTTTCTCGTCATCCCTTGTACAATGAGCCTCAAGGGTTGGAGTGAAACGCAGAAATTTGCCTCCTGCTGGTTTGGTGTCATGCCGAATGCGATGGAGGGGTGGCAGGCCTCCCGCTCTAGCCCTTCCTTGATACGCGCGCCGTTTTCTGAATTCTCTGCCTTTCTCCTATCCAGTGGATGTTCACGATTTCGTAGAAGTCTTCCGTTTCGGTTAAATCGAGCAGGACGATGTTGCTCTTGTCATCGCGCACGCGGGACATGAAGTTGAAATATGGGAATTGGTCATGTGCAGGGACAATAGCGTCCGGATTGTACAGCGCTTGCCCTATGATTTGGGCGTAATCCTCTCTGCGTACATCCGGGTGCGCCACCTCGTTCTTGTCGATGACAAACTTCTTTAACTGTACTGGCTTATCTGATTTACCAAGCGCTTCTAAATCCTCAGCATTCAACCCCGGCAAGATGTTGTCTCCGTTAAAGTCAATCCTGACGCTGCCAATCTTTCGTTGTTTTTCCTCCAACGGGGTTGTTTTGCCCGCGATGCCGCCCGTTTTCTTTCCGCCCTTCTCTGGAGTTCCCGCTGCATTAGTGGGTGCGACGTCCGTCCCATCCCGCAAAGAGAGGGGTGGGGTACTTTCCCCTCGCTGGTACATGCCGTGGTTCTGCACACGTAGGTTGACAAGGTCGCTCTCGTTATATACAGTGTCGCCATGGGAGTTGGCGAATCCCCCCGAAGGCGGTAACAAGGGCCCTAGGCTACGCGATTGCCAACTCCCGACCTTCTTCACATTAACGTAGCGCACGTTATTCCCAAGTTGGTTTGCGAACCATGTGTCTGTTGGTTTCCCGTTTGTTTCCTTCGCGTATGCGGTTGTTACGATGTTGACAGAAATGTTGTCGCGTTGCGCCGAATTCAGTGCGACAGGAACAACGACAGTTGCGCTGTTGGCATCCTTGAGGTCAAGCATAAATACAACGTCACCAGTCCGCGTATCCGAATCGAATATCGCAATCGGGTCAGTCATCGCCTTCGGTATCTGTTTCAGCATGTCGAGCGTGACAGTGTGTTCCCCCTTGAGTGCGTTGTCGAACGTGTGAGCCGATACATACATTTGTCTATTTGCAGCACTCTTCCCTGTTCTGACATCTTCCCCAATAAGTTGCAGAACAAGCGGAGTGCTTTTGAGCATCAAAACAGGGCGACGGCGAGTATTCCCGGATTTTCCGATGGCATCTACCTGCTTTGCAAACGCCTGTGCTTCCTGCAAAAGGGCGACTTCTGCTTGAGACGATGCCGCTTCTGCCTCACGGCTGGAACGCGATTCTACCGTCTCACCCGTTTGCAGGAACAAGTCTGCTTGTGCCAGCAGGCGCATGGCTTCGGCATCCGTTCTCGCCTCCAGCATATTCGC
>JAISAG010000117.1 GCA_031266815.1 Burkholderiaceae bacterium
AAGTTCTGGCGCGGCATTGCGACACGCTACGCCAAAAATGCTGCTTCTTTTCTGGCTGCTGTACAAATTCGATGTATCGCTATCTGGATGAAGGTCTTGTGACGACACCCTCTAGCGGATACGTGGATATGCGAGCCGCAGAAAGACACGAAGATGACTATGAGTGTAATCGAAATGCGACAAACCAGAAGTACATACATGTCGCCATAGGCAACAACGATGCGTTGTGGAATGCATTTGAACGAAACTTGGGCAGGCAAGTGGATATTACTTGTGTCGTAAGTGGCGCTATTACAGCCCATCATCTGACGCCTATCATGTGCGAGGCAAAGAAGATAACGAGGGTAAAGTAGCCTCATGAAATATGTCGTCCGACAAACGGAAACTTTCGCTGCTTGGCGTTCTTCGCTGACCGATCTGAAAGCCGCTCCCGCCATCCGCCGCTGGATGGCGCGTGCAGCAGCAGGAAGTCTCGGTGATGTGCGCCCGGTACGGGGAAGTGTTTCCGAAATGCGCATTGGTGTTGGCGCGGGGTACCGGCTGTATTTCACCGTTCGTGCCCGCACACTGTTGTTTCTGCTTGTCGGCGGAAATAAATCCGCCCAAAAAACAGATATCCGCCGCGCACTCGCATTGGCAAAGGAGTTGAATCATGACGACTAAAACCATCCCGTTTGATATAGCATCCGAACTGGAAAGCGAAGAAGCGATTGCTGAATATCTCCGGCAGGTCTTTGAAGACGGGGATTCCGATGAAATTATTCGGGCAATTGGTCATGCAGCGCACGCGCGGGGCATGAGTCAACTGGCTAAAAACAGCGGACTTGGCAGGGAAAACCTGTACAACGCCCTAAAGCCTGGCGCGAAACCGCGCTTCGATACCATTTTGCGGGTATGCCGCGCCATGGGCGTGAATCTGGAACCACGCCTGTTCCCCACACAACAGGCCGATGCAGCGACGACTCAAATCCGCATCGTATCTGGGTGAGCAGACAGCATGCCCTGTGTATTCATCCCTTTACCTCATCTTCCCGGACAACGATGCAAACGAGGTGGATAATCGCACTTTCGTCAACGCTGTTTTCTGGGTATTACGCGCAGGTGCGCTGTGGCGGGATTTGCCACCGGATTATAGGGACGGGAAAAATACCCATCGCCGGTTTTGCCGTTGGCGAGACCAGAGATTCAGGAGTTGCGATACCAGTCAGAAAAAGCGCTAGCGGCTTTTTCCGGGTCTTCCTGAAAGTAAACGGCGCTGATGACCGATATCATGTCCGCACCTTCTTTAACCAGGGGCGTTCCGTTTTCCAGCGTGATGCCGCCAATGGCGCAGGTAGGCATGTCCGGCATTTCTTTTTTGGCGGATGACAGAATGGAGAAGGGTGTGGTAACAGGATATTTTTTGATGCGGGAGGGATAGAATCCGCCGAAAGCAACGTAGCTGGCGCCTTCTTCTCTTGCGCACCGTGCCAGTTCCATTTCCCCATAGCAGGATGCGCCGACGATGGTGTCTTTTCCTACCCGTGCGCGCACTGCCGCAACAGATTCATCGGTTCCGCCCACATGAATGCCGTCTGCGGACAGTGCAATGCAAAGGTCTACATGGTCATTGATGATGAAAGGAACCGCATGGCGGCGGCACAGTGCTTGCAAGGCGCTTGCCTGTTCGTGGCGTTGTGCCTCTCCCGCTGTTTTGTGGCGGTACTGGACGATGCGCGCACCGCCCTTGATGGCTTTTTCGGTGACATCGCACAGTTTGTCGGTGTCGTCCCAATCGGGTGTCACGATGTAGAGTCCTCTCAATGCTTTTTTCATGTCAACCTCGCTCAACAGTGATGGTTCATTCCCGTGCCACGCCCGGGAATGCGTTGTCCTTCGGAAATGATATAGGCATTTTCCAGCATGGTTTGGCAATATGCCTGTCCTTTTTGCAGCACTGCTTCCATGGAAAGCCCTTGTGCCAACAATCCGGCAAAAAGCGAAGCCAATGTGCAGCCGCTCCCGTGGAACCCGCCGTCCAGACGCGGCCACACCCAGCGTCGTTCCTGTTCTGCGGAAAACCAGTAGTTGGTAACGTGCTGCGGGTCGTCACCGTGACCGCCCTTGAGCAGGACATGCTGGCAGCCTCTCGCCAGCAATTGTTTTGCCTGTTCCGGCAGGGTGTGCGTGCCGGGAGAGAGCCGCGCCATTTCGGGCAGGTTGGGCGTGACCAGGGTCGCCAGTGGTATCAGCGGCGCGAGGGCGGAAACAGCATCGCCTTCTGTCAGGGTATATCCCTTGCCGCTGCCCAGTACGGTGTCCAGCACAACGGGCAGGTCGGGCTGTGTTTCCCTGAGCCGACAGATGACGTCCGCAATGGTGTCTGCATTAGCGCGGTTGCCGACGATGCCGATTTTGACAGCGGAAACGGGTATCTTTTCGGAAAGGACATCGGACTGATGGCGCAAAACGCGGGCCTCGACCGGGTGAATGGCAAAGGCACGGTCGTTGTCTTGTACGGTCAGCGCAGTTACAACGGGCAGGGCGTGGGAACCCGTCGCGCCGATGGATTCGATGTCTGCCTGAATTCCTGCCCCTCCGCTCGGGTCAAGTCCGGCAAAGACCAGCACGCACGGTCGGGAAAGCGGCGCACCCATTGTGCCGGGTTTCAGACGAAGCGACCCGCCATGGGGGATGAGGGGGATGCCTCAAAGCGTCTGGGAATACGGCCTGCCAGATAGGCTTCACGACCCGCCTGAATAGCGAGCTTCATGGCGTGCGCCATGCGTATCGGGTCTTTGGCGCCAGCAATGGCGGTATTCATCAGTACCCCGTCGCATCCCAGCTCCATTGCAATGGCGGCGTCCGACGCGGTTCCCACGCCCGCATCCACAATGACGGGCACTTTTGCCTGTTCAATGATCAGGGAAAGGTTCCATGGATTCAGAATGCCCATGCCGGAACCAATCAGGGAGGCGAGCGGCATGATGGCGCAACAGCCCACGTCTTCCAGCATCCGTGCCTGAATGGGGTCGTCACTACAGTAGACCATGACGTCAAAGCCGTCTTTAACCAGTGTTTCTGCGGCTTTCAATGTTTCCGGCATGTTGGGAAACAGGGTTTTTTCGTCTCCCAGCACTTCCAGCTTGACCAGTTTGTGTCCGTTTAAGAGTTCACGCGCGAGTTGCAGGGTGTAAACGGCGTCTCCCGCGTTGTAGCAGCCCGCCGTGTTGGGCAGGATGGTGTATTGCGAGGGCGGAACCACATCCAGCAGGCTGGGGGCATTGGGGTCTTGCCCAATGTTGACGCGACGAATGGCAACGGTAATGATGCTTGCGCCGCTGGCGTCTGTTGCTGCGCGCGTTTGCTCCAAATCGCGGTATTTCCCGCTGCCGACCAACAGGCGTGAGCGATAGGTTTTGCCCGCGATTGTCAGGGTATGGTCATTGTTCATAGTGTCCTCTTTTCTGTGTTGCGCCACGGGGTGTTCCTTCTCCGGCGTGGCGCGTCAGCCGCCGCCAATGGCCCTGACAATTTCCACGCGGTCACCCTGGGTGAGCGAGCGCTCGCCCCATTTCTGGCGCGACACCACCTGACGATTAACGGCAATCGCCAGCGCTTGTCCGGCCAATTGCATGGTGTCCACCAGATTTTGCAGGGTGTGTCCCGTGGCGATCTGCCGGGTTTCGCCGTTCAGCTCAATTTCTATCGCCATATACCGACCTATTGCTTGTGATAGAGCGCAGAGCCGCACTGGACAAATTCGACGGCACGTTCCTGCATGCCTTCCTTGAGCGCTTCCGTTTCGGATATGCCTTTCTTCGCCGCATAATCGCGCACTTCCTGCGAAATTTTCATGGAGCAGAACTTGGGGCCGCACATGGAGCAGAAATGCGCGACCTTGGCGGAATCTTTCGGCAGGGTTTCATCGTGAAAGGCCTTGGCGCGGTCCGGGTCCAGCCCAATGCTGAACTGGTCTTCCCACCGGAATTCAAAGCGTGCCTTGGACATGGCATTGTCCCTGATTTGCGCACCGGGGTGTCCCTTCGCCAAATCAGCGGCATGCGCCGCCAGTTTGTAAACGATAATGCCTTCCTTTACGTCGTCCTTGTTGGGAAGCCCCAGATGCTCCTTGGGGGTGACGTAACACAGCATGGCGGTACCGAACCAGCCGATCATTGCCGCGCCCATTGCCGAGGTAATGTGGTCGTATCCGGGAGCAATGTCGGTGACCAGCGGACCCAGCGTATAAAACGGCGCTTCGTGGCACTGCGCCAGTTGCAAATCCATGTTGACCTTAATCATGTGCATGGGGACGTGCCCGGGACCTTCAATCAGCACCTGAACATGGTGCTTCCAGGCGATTTTCGTCAATTCTCCCAGCACTTCCAGTTCGCCGAACTGGGCGCTGTCGTTGGCATCATAAATGGAACCCGGGCGCAACCCGTCTCCCAGCGAGACAGCGACATCGTAGGCGGCGAGAATTTCGCAAATCTCTTCGAAGTGGGTGTACAGGAAACTTTCCTGATGATGGGCAAGACACCACTTTGCCATGATGGCGCCGCCGCGCGACACGACGCCCGTCATCCTTTCCGCGGTCAGCGGGACATGGCGCAGCAACAAACCGGCGTGGATGGTGAAATAGTCCACGCCCTGTTCCGCTTGCTCTATCAAGGTGTCGCGGAAGATTTCCCAAGTCAGGTTTTCCGCCACGCCATCCACCTTTTCCAGTGCCTGATAGATGGGAACAGTGCCGATGGGAACTGGTGCGTTCCGCACAATCCATTCGCGGGTTTCGTGGATGTGGCGTCCCGTGGACAGATCCATGACGTTATCTCCTCCCCAGCGGATGGCCCACGTCATCTTTTCCACTTCTTCTCGGATGCCGGAAGAGAGCGCCGAGTTGCCAATGTTGGCATTGATTTTGACCAGGAAGTTTCGCCCGATAATCATGGGTTCGACTTCGGGGTGGTTGATGTTGGCGGGAATGATGGCGCGTCCCCGTGCTACTTCGTCGCGCACGAACTCGGGCGTGATTTCTGCGGGGATGGATGCGCCAAAGGCATTGCCCGGGTGCTGGCGGGCCATCATTTCCGCCATTTTGCTGCTGCCGGAACCTGCTGCTTTCAGGCTTTCGATATATTCCTGCCGCCGCATGTTTTCCCGGATGGCAACGTATTCCATTTCCGGGGTGATAATGCCCTGTTGGGCATAATACATCTGGGTGATTTTTTTGCCCTTTTTGGCTCTGCGCGGCTGACGGGTCAGGTTAAAGCGCAGGTGCGCCAGCCCCGGGTCGTTCAGTCGTGCATATCCATAAACGGACGTCGGGCCGTCCAGTTCTTCTGTGTCGCCTCTTTCCTGTATCCATGGCAGACGAATGGGCTTTAATCCGGAACGGATGTCAATCTGCGCGTCCGGATCGGTATAGGGACCGGAGGTGTCATAGACGTAGATGGGCGGGTTTTTTTCGGCGCCAAACATGGCCGGTGTGTCGGACAGCGTAATTTCGCGCATGGGCACCCGGATATCGGGACGGGAGCCCTGGACATATATCTTGCGGGAGTTGGGAAAGGGTTTGACCGCAGCTTCATCTACGGTTGCTGTCGCCGACAGGAATTGGGGGTTGGCGTTCATGGTGATTCCTTTACACAAATTCAATACCGGTAAGGGAATCCTGGGGAGATGCGGCGTGCCCATCGCATGTCTTGTTGGCTTCCCTACGCTGGCATTATCCAGATCAGGTTCAGAGGGTGTATCTCGCCCGATTTCTCAACCGGAACCCCTAGCTCATACGACATAAAAGTCAATACTCGCCCATTATAACGCAATATGGCATGAATATGCAGATAAGCTCACTTATAATGTCGTTTTTTGATGCGACGCAAGTAATATTAATGGAACTAGCCAAATCTTTCGAGCCAGCAGAGATTGAAGCGTACTGGCGTGCGCGTTGGGAAGAGAAAGGGTGCTTTCGTGCCACGACCCATCCGGACAGCGCTTCTTTTTCCATACAGCTCCCGCCCCCCAATGTGACCGGTACCCTGCATATGGGGCATGCCTTTAATCAGACGATTATGGACGGGTTGACCCGCTATCACCGCATGCGGGGATTTAACACGGCGTGGATACCCGGAACAGACCACGCGGGAATCGCCACGCAGATTGTCGTGGAGCGTCAACTGGACCAGCAGAATGTGTCGCGGCACGACCTGGGGCGCGAGCAGTTTCTGGAGAAAGTGTGGGAGTGGAAAGAGCAATCGGGCTCCACTATTACATCGCAAATGCGCCAACTGGGAGCATCCACTGACTGGAGCCGCGAGTATTTCACGATGGACGCGGTTCGCTCAAAAGCGGTGACGGAGGCATTTGTCCGTCTCTACGAAGAAGGGTTGATTTATCGGGGACAGCGGCTGGTCAACTGGGATCCGGTGCTGGGAACGGCATTGTCCGATCTGGAGGTCGTTTCCGAAGAGGAAGCCGGTTTTATGTGGTACATCCGCTATCCCTTTGCGGATGGCACAGGACACGTTACGGTGGCGACCACACGACCAGAAACCATGCTGGGTGATGTGGCGGTGGCGGTTGACCCGACAGACGCGCGCTACGCCCACCTGGTGGGCAAGGCGTTGACGCTGCCGCTGACCGGACGCACCATCCCCCTGATTGCGGATGCCTACGTTGACAAGGCGTTTGGAACGGGTTGCGTCAAAATCACGCCTGCACACGATTTCAACGACTATGCGGTTGGCTTGCGCCACCAGTTGGCACCGATTAATATTCTGACGCTGTCGGCACACATCAATGACAACGCGCCCGTCGCGTATCGCGGGCTGAATCGCTTTTCCGCCAGAGAGAAAATCGTTGCCGACTTGACCGCACAGGGATTGCTGGAATCAGTAAAGCCGCACCAACTGATGATTCCGCGCGGGGACAGAACCAATGTGATTGTGGAGCCCATGCTGACTGATCAATGGTTTGTTGCCACAAGTAAACCGGCGCCAGCGAATGCCCCTTTTCCGAACAAGTCCCTTGCCGAGGTTGCCCTGGAAAAGGTGGCGAACGGCGAAGTGCGTTTTGTCCCGGAAAACTGGGTTAATACCTATAACCAGTGGCTGAATCAGATACAGGATTGGTGTATTTCGCGTCAACTGTGGTGGGGGCACCAGATACCGGCATGGTACGACGACGCGGGCAACATATATGTTGCCCGCACCGAGGAGGAAGCATTGAAACAGGCGGCTGGCAAGCCGCTTCGGCGAGACGGAGACGTACTGGATACCTGGTTTTCCTCCGCGCTGGTGCCTTTTTCCACACTGGGCTGGCCAGACGATTCTCCCGACGCCGCGCTCTTTTTGCCCTCTACCGTGCTGGTCACCGGTTTTGACATCATTTTCTTCTGGGTTGCCCGCATGATGATGATGACCACGCATTTCACCGGAAAGGTTCCCTTTCATACGGTTTATATTCACGGGTTGGTGCGGGATGCCAGCGGGCAGAAAATGTCCAAGTCCAAGGGAAATACCCTAAACCCCATTGATTTAATCAGGGGGATTGATCTGGAGTCGCTGGTGCAGCAAAGGACCGCAGGACTGATGAATCCCCGGCAGGCGGATTCGATTGCCAAAGCCACACGCAAGGATTACGCCAGGGGAATCCCTGCCTTTGGAACGGATGCGCTCCGCTTTACCATGGCGAGTTATGCTTCGCTGGGGCGCAACATCAATTTTGATCTGAACCGTTGTGAAGGGTATCGCCATTTCTGCAACAAGTTGTGGAACGCCTCGCGTTTTGTCCTGATGAATACGGAGGAGCAGGTGCTGACGCTCGATGAGGAGATGGCGTCCTCACGCTCTTTTGTGGATCGGTGGATTATCTCGCTGTTTCAGCGTGCAGCAGCGGACGTGGAAAAAGGGTTTGCCGAATACCGTTTCGATAACATCGCTTCCGCCATTTACCATCTGGTGTGGGACGAGTATTGCGACTGGTACGTGGAAATGGCAAAGGTGCAGCTTGTCGGCACAGCGGCACAGAAGCGGGCGACACAGCATACGCTTTTGTCCGTGCTGGAACAGATCTTGCGGCTGGCGCATCCGATCATTCCTTTCATCACGGAAGCGCTCTGGCAGAAGGTTTCTCCCCGCGTACTCACTGCGTCCGGCGCGGACACTATCATGCTGCAAGCATATCCCCTGCCGGAAACGGGTGCGCTGGACGCAGAGGCAGAGCGTCGTATGGCGCTGTGCAAACGGTTGACCGACGCCTTTCGCAATTTGCGCAGCGAAATGCAGATATCTCCCGCTCGAAAAATACCGGCCTTCATCGAAGTGAGCGACCCGGCGGAGAAAGAGGAAATACGCGCGCTGGTGCCCTACATGCAGGCATTGTGCCGCCTGGACGAAGTGGTGCTGCTTTCTTCCCTTCCCGATTCTCCCGCGCCGGTTTCCATCGTTGGACAAAACAAGTTGATGCTGAAGGTGGAAGTGGATGTCGCCGGAGAAAGGGAACGGCTTTCCCGGGAACTGGCAAAGTTGCAGGGTGATGTGGAGAAAATTCAGTCCCGGTTGAGCAACGAACAGTTTGTGTCCAAAGCGCCGGAAAAAGTGGTAAACCAGGAGCGTGACCGCTTAAGTGCCCTTTTGGTGAGCAGCCAGAAAGTGGAAGAGCAGATGAGCCGGTTAGGCCGGGTCGGCGTTTGACAAGGTTCGCCCCGCGAGGTCGCGCGCGAACTGCCACGCCGTTCTTCCGGAGCGTGAGCCTCTGTGCAGTGCCCATTGCAGGGCTTCCCGCCGTGTGGAAGAGGTTGTAACCAGGTCCTCCGGACACCCCAGTGTGCGCAGCCAATGCGCCGCAATGGTCAAGTATTCTTCCTGTGTGAAAGGGTAGAAGGAAAGCCACAGGCCAAACCGGTCCGAGAAGGAGATTTTTTCCTCGACGGCTTCTCCGGGGTGAATTTCGCCATCCGCCCCCTGCTGGTACCCGGTGTTGTCCGACAGGCGTTCGGGAAGGAGATGCCGACGGTTGGAGGTCGCGTAAATGAGCATATTTTCCGGCTGCGCGGAAACGCTGCCGTCCAGCGCGGATTTCAGCGATTTGTAACTGCTGTCGCCTTCGTCGAAGGACAGGTCGTCGCAGTACAGGATAAAACGCTCTTCTCTGCCCGCAATCAACTCGCTGATGTCAAAAATATCGCGCAGGTTGTTTTTGTCCACTTCAATCAGGCGCAGACCGTCGGGTGCAAACCGGTTCAGGCAGGCACGCACCAGCGAGGATTTGCCTGTTCCCCGGGCACCCGTCAGCAGTACGTTGTTGGCAGGCTTTTTTTGAATGAACTGCCGTGTATTTTGTTCCAGCAGGTTCCTTTGGTACTCCACGAAGTAAAGATCGTGCAGCGCAATCTGCGTGGGATACCGGATGGGCCTGATCGCTTCCCGTCCGCCGCACCATCGGTACGCGACCGTTGGGTACGCCTCCCAATTGATTGTGGCGGATGTGGGCGCAAGGCGGGTGTCAATGCGATCCAGAATGGATTCAATCCGCGTGATCCACTTTTCGGGAAAGATCGTCACGAACGATAATCCGCGTTGATGGAAACGTAGTCATGCGACAGGTCGCATGTCCAGATGGTTGCGGACTGGCTACCGCGTGCCAGGGTGACCCGCACCGTAATTTCATCCTGTTTCATGACGCGCTGCCCGTCTTCCTCACGATAATCGGAATGACGCCCTCCCGCCCGGGTAACCCATACATCGTCCAGATACAGGTTGACCTTGCCGACATCCAGGTCGTTGACGCCCGCATAGCCTATCGCCGCGAGAATGCGCCCCAGGTTGGGGTCCGATGCAAAAAAAGCGGTCTTGACCAAGGGGGAACGGGCGATGGCATAGGCGATCAAGCGGCATTCCGCCGCGTCTTTCCCTTCTTCCACCGTGATGGTAATGAATTTGGTTGCGCCTTCCCCATCCCGAACGATTTTTTGCGCAAGTTCTTCCGCCAGGCTGGTAATGGCGGACAGCAACGCGTCGCAGGCAGCCGAATCCTTGTCTGTGATGCCCACGTCCACCGCACCGGAGGCGACAAGGATGAACGAATCATTGGTGGAGGTATCGCCATCCACCGTAATACAGTTAAACGAGCGGCTGACTGCGTGTTTCAGCATGCTGTCTAGCACCGCTTGTGGAATTTTGGCGTCTGTTGCCACAAATCCCAGCATAGTCGCCATGTTGGGATGGATCATGCCGGCGCCCTTGCTGATGCCCGTGATGCTGACGGTTTTCTCCCCGATACGGACCTGGCGTGATGCCGCTTTGGGCAGGGTATCGGTTGTCATAATGGCCTGTGCGCCGCTCAACCAGTTGTCTTCGCGCAAATCTGCCAGCGCGGCGGGCAGTGCGGCGACAATTCTGTCCGCGGGCAACGGTTCCAGAATGACCCCTGTCGAGAAAGGCAGAATCTGCGAGGGGGCGCAATGCATCTGTTCTGCCAGTTGCTGGCAGGTTGTCATGGCGTTCTGGAATCCCTGTTCGCCGGTTCCCGCGTTGGCATTGCCCGTGTTGACCAGCAATGCGCGTATGGGCTGATTATCCCGAACGGACTGCGCCAGATGCGCCTTGCAAATCTGCACCGGTGCCGCACAGAAGCGGTTTTGCGTGAAGACGCCGGATACCGTCGCTTCGGAGGAAAGGCAGATCACCAGCAAGTCGGTGTGATGCGGCTTGCGGATATGTGCCTGCGCGACCCCCAGCGCGATACCGGAGATGGGCTTTAATTCGCTTGCGGCGGGAGTGTGCAGGTTGACAGCCATATTTCTTCCTGTGATGGCGAGAGGGGATCAGGGAATCATTTCAGCTTGCCGTGGCAGTGTTTGTATTTCTTGCCACTCTGACAGGGGCAGGGGTCATTTCGCCCGACCTTGGGCACTGTGTTGACGATGGGCTGCTGTTTCTTTTCCGTGTTATCCGCAGCAGCGGAAAACGCTTCTTCTTCTCCCCCGCCACTGTCCGGTTGGGCGTGCACATAATGGACATTGCTGACAGAGGGTTGCAGAAGTTGTTGTTCCGCCAGTTCGATTTCTTCTTCCGAGGCAATGCGCACCAGCATCAGCCGCTGGGTGACCTCGTTCTTTATTTGCTCCAGCATCAGGCTGAACAGTTCAAATGCTTCCCGCTTGTATTCCTGCTTGGGATTTTTCTGGGCGTAACCGCGCAGGTGGATGCCCTGCCGTAAATGGTCCAGAGAAGCCAGGTGCTCGCGCCAGCAACTGTCCATGCTTTGCAAAATGACGCTGCGCTCGTAACCGGAGAAAATTTCCCTGCCGACAGTGTCCACTTTTTCGTTATAGGCATTGTCTGCGGCATCAAGCACCCGTTGCAGCAAGTCGTCGTCCGTCAGCTGCTTTTCTTCTTCCAGCCAGCGAGAAAGGGGAATACGCAGGTTCCACGCTTCTGCCAGTTCGTATTCCAGCGCGGGAATGTCCCATTGTTCTTCGACGGATTGCGCCGGGATGTGGGAACGAAACAGGTCGGTGAACACGCCGTGACGCAGAGAGGTGACCAACTCATCGGTTTCCCTCGACTCCAGCAATTCGTTGCGCTGCTGGTAAATAACCTTGCGCTGGTCATTGGCAACATCATCGTACTCCAGCAGTTGTTTTCGGATATCGAAATTGCGCCCTTCCACCTTGCGTTGCGCTGATTCAATGGAGCGGTTGACGATTCCCGCCTCAATGGCCTCTCCTTCCGGCATTTTGAAACGATCCATGATGGCGCGCATCCGCTCGCCGGCAAAAATACGCAGCAGCGGGTCGTCCAGTGACAGAAAAAAGCGGGAAGCGCCCGGATCTCCCTGACGGGCGGACCGTCCGCGTAACTGGTTGTCCACTCGCCGGGACTCGTGCCGTTCGGTTCCCATGATGCACAGGCCGCCCACCCGGACAACATGGTCATGCAGCGCCTGCCACTCTTCCCGCAACTTTTCAATATCTGCCTGCTTTTTGTCTTCGGGCAGGGATTCGTCCAGTTCAAGAAGCTCAATTTGTTTTTCCACATTGCCGCCCAGCACGATGTCTGTGCCTCTGCCGGCCATATTGGTTGCAATGGTGATCATTTTGGGGCGACCGGCCTGTGCGATGATGGTTGCCTCGTGGGCATGCTGTTTCGCATTCAGCACGTTGTGCGGCAGTCCCGCTTTGGTCAGCATTTCGGACACCAGTTCCGAATTCTCGATGGAAGTGGTCCCGACCAGAACAGGTTGTCCCCGCTCGTAACAGTCATGAATGTCCCGAATCAGCGCCTGATGTTTTTCGTCTGCGGTACGGTAAACCTGGTCGTGGCGGTCATGCCGCTGGTTGGGGCGGTTGTGCGGGATGACCACGGTTTCCAGGCTGTAGATTTCCTGGAATTCGTAGGCTTCCGTATCGGCGGTTCCCGTCATGCCGGACAGTTTGCCGTACATGCGGAAGTAATTCTGGAAGGTGATGGATGCCAGCGTCTGGTTTTCGTTCTGGATGGAGACACCCTCCTTTGCTTCGACTGCCTGATGCAGGCCGTCTGACCAGCGTCGCCCGTGCATCAGCCGCCCTGTGAACTCGTCCACAATGATGATTTCGTCATTCTGCACAACATAGTGCTGGTCACGATGGTACAAGGTGTGGGCACGCAGGGCGGCATTCAGATGATGAATCAGCATGATATTGGCCGCATCGTAGAGCGATGCGCCTTCCGCGAGCAATCCCATGCTCGTCAGGATTTTTTCCGATTTCTCGAAACCGGCTTCGGTCAGCAGTATCTGGTGAGATTTCTCATCCTTGGTGTAGTCGCCGTGGACTTCGATTTTTCCCCTGCCATCCGGCGTTTCTTCTCCAACCTGCTGGGTGAGCAGGGGAGGAATCTTGTTTATCTTGTAGTACAGGTCGGTGCTGTTTTCCGCTTGTCCGGAGATAATCAGGGGGGTCCTGGCCTCGTCAATCAGGATGGAATCCACTTCGTCAACAATGGCGAAGTGCAGGCCGCGCTGGACACGGTCATCCACATCGTAAACCATGTTGTCGCGCAGGTAGTCAAAACCGTATTCGTTGTTGGTGCCATAGGTGATGTCGGCAGCATAAGCGTTTTGCTTTTCTTCGTGCCCCATGCTGGCAAGGTTGACGCCGGTGGTAAGCCCCAGCCAGTCGTACAGCCGTCCCATCCACTCGGCATCCCGTTGCGCCAGATAATCGTTTACCGTCACGACATGAACCCCTTTACCCGCCAGGGCGTTCAGGTAGGCGGGCAGGGTGGCAACCAGTGTCTTGCCCTCTCCTGTCCCCATTTCCGCGATTTTTCCCTGATGCAGGGCGATGCCGCCCATCAACTGGACATCAAACGGGCGCATTCTCAAAACCCGGCGACTTGCTTCGCGGCATACGGCAAAGACTTCCGGCAGCAGGGCATCCAGTGTTTCCTTGTTGGCAAGCCGCTCTCTGAAGTGGGATGTCTTTGCTTTGAGCGCGTCATCGGAGAGGGTGGAAATGGCAGGTTCCAGGGCGTTGATTTTTTCTACCGTTTTACCGTATTGCTTCAGCAGGCGCGAGTTGCGGCTGCCGAAAATGCTGGTCAGTATGGACATGTTGCGTTCTTGAAATTGGACGATTCACACACCGCTGCCGGGTCTGATGTAAAAAGAAAAAGCGGACTTTCCATTGTATCATGCTCACATTATCCTTATCGTGCCTTTTCGTGTGGATGCCGCGTCCTTCGGAGCGTGCGGGCGAAAGGCGCGCCGCACAGCGACAGGGGGGCATTGCTCGCGGTCATGCCGTTTGCGGGCTACCGGTACAGCGGTGTATTGGCGCAATACACGGGATTGCGCAGAAACAGATTTACGTCTAGAATGAAAAACTTGATAAAAATTAGCCTTGTACCCTGCGTGGGCGCAAGGATGCTTAACGAGACAGGGTTTTTCTATGGCAAATTCGGCACAGGCGCGCAAACGTGCGCGCCAGGCAATCAAAAGGAATGCGCACAACGCCAGCCAGCGTTCTGCGTTGCGCACGGCGATCAAATCTGCCCGCAAGGCGATTGAATCCGGTGACAAGGCGGTGGCATCTGCTGTGTTTTCAAAATCGGTTTCTGTCATTGACCGGATTGCGGATAAGGATCGTATTCACAAGAACAAGGCAGCGCGTCACAAAAGTCGTCTGGCGGGGGCATTGAAAGCGCTTTCGCTAAAGGCGGCATAAGCCGCACCGGGCGTGCCCGGCGCGGCCTTTCCCGGAAACGGGGTGGCTATGCGGCGTAGCGGTAGCCAAATATATTCTCGAAACGGTCAGCTATTTCGCGGGCGCTCAGTGAGTGTGTCTGCGGTCCCTGCCAGGCAATTTTGATGGAACCCATCAGATTGCCGAGTCGCCCGCAGGTTGCCATGTCCAGTCCGTTGGTCAGGCCGTAAATCAATCCCGCACGGAAAGCATCACCGCATCCGGTCGGGTCAATTATCCGTTCGGCAGGGATGCCCGGGATTTCCAGTCTTTCTGCTGTGGTGGAGTGAATGCGTACCCCGTTTTCGCTCTGCGTGACAATCAGGGCATTCACCCGAGAAGCGATTTCCGCCGCTGTCCAGCCGGTTTGTTGTGACAACATGGCGGCTTCATACTCGTTTACCGTGACGTAAGTGGCCAGTTCAATGAAGCGGCGAAGTTCTTCGCGCGAGAACATGGGAAGCCCCTGCCCGGGATCGAAAATAAAGGGAATTCCCTTCAGCGCACAGTCTTCAGCGTTCTGCAACATGCCTTCCCGACCATCCGGCGCCACAATGGCAAGTCGTATGTCGTGGTCAATGTGCGTCAGCCGGTTCTGGTGGGCATACGACATTGCCCCGGGGTGAAAAGCGGTAATCTGGTTGTTCTTTCTGTCCGTGGTGATAAACGCCTGTGCCGTAAAAGATTTTTTAATGGTTGTGATATATCGCGTGGAAACATCCAATTCTGCCAGTCGTTCCAGGTAGGGTTCTCCATCGGAGCCAATCGTTGCCATGATGAGCGGCGCACCGCCCAGCATTTTCAGGTTGTAGGCAATATTGCCCGCACATCCCCCGAATTCTTTTCGCATGGAAGGGACAAGGAAACAGACATTGATGTTATGCAACTGGTCCGCCAGGATGGATTCGGAAAAGCAGTCCGGGAAGGACATCAGTGTGTCGTATGCCAAAGAGCCGCAAATCAGGGTATTTACAGAGGGTGTCAATTTCATGGTGTGTAAGGAGGAAAGTCAAGGGTAAAAAAGAGAGACATGATAACCGTAATTGGGCTCCAGCCTCACGCCCATAAAGAGGCGGACGGGTTGCTCGGAGCGGGGCGGAATCCCTCTGGCAATATCCTGCGCAGAGGTCAGATAGTCCGTTGGCAGGAGTACTCGCCGGATAACCGGTCTTTTTTCCCTGTCGGAGAGGGTTAACTCAATACATGGCCACCCCTGAAAGGCATGTCCCCCATTTCTGATTAACATACGCAGGGTGTATCGATCAACAAAGTCCGGTATTTTTTCCAGTTCGGCCGATTCAACGGACAGCGCGGTTATCTGGCTTTCCATCCGCTTGGGACATTGCAGGTAGCGACATGCTTCCGATATGACCGTTTCCCTTTCCGGAAACCAGATAATCAGCTTGTCATAAAACAGGTAGAAAAGCTGAACGGAAAAGAGGGCCAGCAAAAACAGGGTTCCCAGGCCGAAAAACAGAGAGGCAAACCGGCTCCGCCGTTTTCTGCCCGATATGCCGATAAACAAGTCATCGTCTTGCGTTTCATCCAGGAAACGGGTCGCATCTTTCGTGCGGGACGGCGAATCCGGCAGAACGCCTGCCGCCGGTGCCCGGTCAATGCGTTTTTCAGGCGTGGAGGGCGATTTCCCCGGTAATGGCGCCGCTTGCCGGGGCGGATTACTCTCCCTCACCGGTGCGGCACGTTCCGCCATGTTGCCGGGGGGTGAAGGATTCCGTGCGGCTTGCCTCCGCGGCGCTGGTGAAGCAGGAGGAGATGCATCGGGCAATTCTTCGGGAGAAAAAAGCGCGCCCGACGTTTTTTCCAGTTCCAGAGAGATGCCGGACAGTTCGTTTTCCAGTGCCGCGAACAGGTTCTCGTTTTCCGCAACGGATTTGTAAATGGCATCGTCGCTGAGCGAGATGGGGATGTCGTCGTCCCGGTGGACATCGCGGCGCGGTGCGGGAGCCGGCGCAGAAGGGGATGCCGGCGCAGAAGGGGATGCCGGCGCAGAAGGGGATGCCGGCGCAGAAGGGGATGCCGGCGCAGAAGGGGATGCCGGTGCGGAAGGGGATGCCGGTGCGGAAGGGGGTATGCGTGTGCTTTCCTGCTGCTGCTGCGCTTTCATGGTTCGTTTTTCCGCCGGGGTGCTCCGTGTGAATCGTGCCAGTCTTTCCACCGGTGTAAGCGATTGCTGTGGTGCGGGTGCCAGTTGCTGTGGTGCGGGTGCCAGTTGCTGTGGTGCGGGTGCCAGTTGCTGTGGTGCGGGTGCCAGTTGCTGTGGTGCAGGTGCCGGTTGCTGTGGTGCAGGTGCCGGTTGCTGTGGTGCAGGTGCCGGTTGCTGTGGTGCAGGTGCCGGTTGCTGTGGTGCAGGTGCCGG
>JAISAG010000151.1 GCA_031266815.1 Burkholderiaceae bacterium
GCGACGTTGCGCCTCTGTGCTGATGTTTTCCATCCGAACAGCATAGCACTGAACACGATTCCAACCCTTTACGCCGTACCCTCGTTTGTATCGTTGCATTTGCACCCCCTCACGCCGAAGTGGAGTGCAATATCTTTCTGGCAGAAAGCACTGCTTGTATTGCGCTGGTCCGCACGTCCTCCGTATTGGCAATCACTTCCGCTCACGCACCCCGGCGCACTTTTCTTCGCTTTCACCCTGCTCCGGAGCGCCTGCCTTGCAATCGTCGTATCAAAACGTTCCAAAAAGGGGATGAGGTCTTATAATGGGACATTTTGGATGGACCCGCTTTATGACGATAATTGCCTCAAAAGCCACCTTGAGTTTCGATGATAACTCCACCCCCGTCAGCCTGCCCGTTTACGAGAGCACAATCGGTCCTGCTGGCATTGACATCCGTTCGCTCTACGCCGCCTCCGGCAGAATCTCCTACGATCCGGGATTCATGGCAACGGCAACGTGCCAGTCATCCATATCCTACATTGACGGGGAAAACGGCATACTGCTGTACAGGGGATATCCTATCGAGCAGCTTGCAACACAATGTGACTACGTGGAGGTTTGCCATCTCCTGCTGAAAGGGGAACTGCCCACCGTCCAGGAAAAGAAAGAATTCGAGGCAAATATCGCCGATGACGCGATGATCCATGAGCAGATGCACTTCTTCTTCCGGGGGTTCCGGCGTGACGCGCACCCCATGTCCATTCTGGTCGCTACGGTAGGCGCACTCTCCTCCTTCTACCACGACTCGCTGGACATCAGTAACCCGGAACATCGCGCCCTTGCCGCCACGCACCTGCTTGCCAAAGTACCGACGCTGGTTGCCATGTCATACAAATATTCGGTAGGGCAGCCTTTTGTTTACCCGCGCAAGGATATGCCCTATACGGCCAACTTCATGCGCATGATGTTTTCCACGCCATCTGAAGACTACAAGGTCAATGACGTGCTGGTTCGCGCGCTTGACCGCATTTTTATCCTGCATGCGGACCACGAGCAGAATGCTTCCACTTCTACTGTCCGCCTTGCAGGGTCCAGCGGCGCAAACCCGTTCGCCTGTATTTCGGCCGGAATCGCCTGCCTCTGGGGACCGGCGCATGGCGGCGCAAACGAGGCAGCCCTTTCCATGATTCGCCATATCGGTTCCATAGACAAGGTGCCCGCTTTCATCAAAAGCACCAAGGAACCCGGCAGTCACGCCAGACTGATGGGCTTCGGGCATCGCATTTACAAAAACGTTGATCCGCGTGCCACCCTTATCAGGGAAACCTGCCACGAAGTCCTCAACGAACTGGGCTTAAATGACGACCCCATGTTCAAAATTGCCCTTGAAATTGAGCGGATTGCGCTGGAAGATGACTACTTTATCTCGCGCAAACTCTATCCCAACGTGGATTTTTACTCCGGGATTGTGCAGTCTGCCCTGGGCATTCCCTCATCCCTTTTCACGGGCATATTTGCACTGGCGCGAACGGTCGGCTGGATTGCCCAGTGGAAAGAAATGATGTCCGACCCGGACAGCCGCATTGGGCGGCCACGCCAGGTATACGTCGGTCCGATACGCAGGGACGTGCCGCCCATCGAAAGAAGATGAGCGAGGCAGCGTGCTGTCCTCCGTTCCCGAGCACCATGACGCCATTCCCTGGGGGTTTTTGTGATCAATCACGTCCTGGTTTTATGTCTTGGCAATATCTGCAGGAGTCCGATGGCGGAAGGATTGCTGAGGCAAAAGTGTCCGGGTCTGATCGTGACTTCCGCCGGTCTGATGGGCATGACGGGCTGGACGGCAGACCCCTCTTCCATTCTGATCATGAGGGAAATGGGCATTGATATTACTGCCCACCGCGGCAGAAACCTGACAGAGGACATGGTCAATGCGGCGGATCTGATCCTGACGATGGAAGCGCAACAGACACACACCGTCGAGACCCGCTTTCCCCAATCCAGGGGGAAAGTTGTGCGTCTGGGGGAATATGATGATTACGACATTGCCGACCCCTTCAACAGAGACCTTGACTTTTTCAGGAACACGTTAAAGCTGATTGAACAGGGTGTTGATCGGTTGATACACGAAAAACGCCTGAATCAGCGGACGTGACGCTGCGCACATTCCATGTCTGACACGACCAGAAGAAGACAGCTTAACGGCATGAAGTGGTTCGCCACCGGCCTGATGCTGGTTATGGCGGTTGTATTGGTATTTTCGCGCCTCCAGGGTGAACAGGGTTTCTGGCACTGGGTAAGAGCCTTTTCCGAAGCAGCGCTGATTGGTGCGCTGGCAGACTGGTTTGCAGTGGTTGCCATCTTCAAGCATCCGATGAAACTGCCCATTCCTCGTACCGCCATTATTCCGCGGAACAAGGAGCGAATTGCCGAAAACCTCGCCATTTTCATCCGGGAAAATTTCCTTGCAGTGGACACCATCGTTGAGAAAATGCGGGCGCTGTATCCCGCACAGCGCATTGGTATCTGGATATCCACACGTGAAACCGCCGATATGCTGGCACGTAATCTGATCGGCATCTTGACTGGCGCCCTGAATTTTGTTGATGACCAGCGGGTCGGTAAAATTCTACGGAACACCATTCACAAACAGTTAAAACAAACCGACTTGGGCAACCTGATCGGACAACTGGTTGATGTACTCACAAAAAACAATCAGCATCAGGCATTGCTTAACGAAATACTGCGGCGCCTTTCAACCGTGCTGGACGAAATTGAAACGCAGCGTCAGGTTGCCGGTATTATCATTGATGTGTCGCGCAAAGAATATCCCAAACTGATCGGGATGCTTGGCATTATCATGGACACCGAAGAATTCGGGATGAAGCTGGCAGCAACACTCGTAGAGAGTATGCAAAACTGGCTCCACGACATTGGGGTTGACCCCTCTCATCCGCGCAGAAAGCAGTTTGACCTGGCTACTGCCAATTTCATCGGAAAAATCAAGCAGGATCCGACGCAACAGAAGCGGATAGAGGAGTGGAAACAGCATTTCCTTGCAACGCCGGTCGTTTCGAACTATTTCGAAACACTGTGGATACAACTCCGCCACTGGTTGCTAAAAGAAGCATCCTATGGCAATTCCCGGCTCCACATTCGCCTGTCACACGGGCTTCGCCATTTTGGACGCTGGATACTGGAACATCCTGCCCTGTGCGAATCCATCAACGACCAACTACTGGAAATCACCAAAATGCTTTCGGGAGACCTGAGGGACTCGGTCAGTCGTCACATTATCAGCACCATCACAAGCTGGGATGACCGCGCACTCGTTGACGAACTGGAAACCACCGTCGGACGTGACCTGCAGTTTATCCGTATCAATGGGACCCTGGTTGGCGGCATCATTGGTGTCGCGCTGCACGCCCTTGTGCTGCTATCGGAAATCTGATATCTGCACCATACCGCAATCCTCACGGCTTCCGCTGTCACGGGGCGTTCCTCGCGTTCCACACTTTTTACGGGAACACTGCATCGTCTTTTCATGACGTGTATAATGCAAACAGCTTGTGAGGAGTGCAGAATGCTTGTGGTGAGATTTGTCTGTGTTTTTTTTGCCTTCGTGTTGTGCATGCAGCCGGTCTGCGCCGCCACACAAAAAACAGCGGGAACGCGAACCGATTCCGGTAACGTGCGCAAAGCAGGAAAAAAGACTGCAATCCCAAAAGGGCCCGCCAAAAAGGTAAAAGGCGCAAAGAGCGCAAAGCGAGCCGTCCCTGTCCGACCTGCCGACGCGCTGGCGGCAAATGCGCTGATTACCGTATCAAGGAAGCTTTCAACGCAACCACAAAAACCGGTTCACGTAACGGTTACAGCGCAACGTGACTCTTCCAACCTGGTTCCGGTTAGCTTTCCTGATGTGAGTTTACAACGGGCATCCTTGCCGGGCACTCTCGCCGCCGGTCCCCATCGCCTGAACCGAACGCCTGATCCGCTCTCTCTGAGCGCGGCGGCAGCTTATGTGCTGGATCAATCCACACTGGGCGTCATTTTTCAGAAGAATGCATCCATTCCCTTGCCCATGGCCTCCATCACCAAGCTGATGACGGCACTCGTTGTTGTTGAAGCCATGCAGGATATGAGCGAGATACTGGAAATCACGCACGAGGATGTCGCACGCGCGCCTTCATCACGACTGAGCATTGGTACCCGGACCACCAGAGGCAACCTGCTCCATCTCGCCCTGATGAGTTCGGAAAACCGCGCTGCGGCAACACTGGGCAGGAACTTCCCCGGCGGTTTCTCCTCCTTTGTCACGACCATGAATATCAAGGCTCGCATGCTGGGCATGAGCAAGACGCAGTACATTGACACAACAGGGCTATCCAGCAACAATTTGTCCAGCGCGGAGGATCTCGCCAGACTGGTCATGGCAGCAGCGCAATACCCCATTCTTCGCGAATTTTCCACAGACACCGGATACGTCATCAGCGATGGGCACAAACAGGTGCAATACGCCAACACGAACCGCCTTGTCCATGACCCGAACCTGAACATTGAGTTGCAAAAAACGGGTTTCATCAATGCAGCAGGCAGCTGCCTGGTCATGCAGGCAATTATTGATGACCGCCCTGTCGTGATGGTGTTTCTGGATTCGAAAGACAAGGATTCCCGGGCAGCTGACGTGATGAAAGTGTACCGCTGGGTACGTCACAGCCAACGCATCACCACCGCACAGAACAAGGTCGGCGAGAGGTGACCGTGTGCCGTCCGCTACACCTCGAAGGGATGACGCAGAACGAGCGTATCTTCGCGATCTGCTCCGGTAGAGACCATATCAACGGAAACCCCCGCCAGTTCCTCAATGCGGCGGATGTATGACTGTGCGTTGGCAGGCAAGCGTGTTTTTGACCGAACCCCTGCCGTGTTTTCCTTCCATCCGGGCAACTGCTCATAAACGGGTCTGCAACGCACGGCATCTTCGGGATCAGCAGGAAAAATATCTATAAACCCGCCATCCAGCTCGTATCCCACGCAAATATTGAGGGTATCCAGTCCATCCAGAACATCCAGCTTGGTCAGACAAAGTCCGCTGATACCGTTGATTTGTACAGACCGACGCAGCAGTGCTGCGTCGTACCAGCCGCAACGCCTCAGTCGCCCTGTCACGGTACCGACTTCCTTGCCGACTTCGGACAGATGTGATCCAACCCCTTCCTTCAACGACAATTCGGATGGAAACGCTCCCGACCCGACGCGGGTTGTGTAGGCTTTTGTGATTCCCAGCACATAATGCAGCATATTAGGGCCAATACCTGCGCCCGCGGCGGCGTTACCGGCAACGCAGTTACTTGATGTCACATAGGGATAGGTGCCATGGTCTACATCCAGCAAGCTCCCCTGCGCCCCTTCAAAAAGCAGGTTGGCGCCAGACCGATGTGCCTCGTGCAGCGCAACAGAAACATCCGCCACCAGTGGTCTGATGCGCGGTACCGTTGCCAACATGTCGTCACGCGTTTTTTGAAAGTCCACTGCCTGCGCTTTCAGGTAACGCGTCAGGACATAATTATGGTAATCCATGTTTTCACGCAACTTGTCCGTGAACACCTTTTCATTCAAAAGGTCGGATACCCGAATCGCTCTGCGTGCCACCTTGTCTTCGTAAGCAGGGCCAATCCCTTTTCCGGTTGTACCTATTTTGGCATCACCGCGCGCCAGTTCTCGCGCCAAATCCAGTGAAACGTGGTAGGGCAGTATCAGAGGGCAGGCTTTTGAAACCTTCAGGCGGGAAACTACTTCTATTCCCATCGCTCCCAGTCGGTCAATTTCCTGCAACAGGTCCGGCACGGAGAGAACACAGCCGTTGCCAATGTAGCAAGCAACGCCCGGGCGCATGATGCCAGAGGGAATCAGTTGCAAGGCAGTCTTTTGCCCGGCTATTACAAGGGTATGCCCCGCATTGTGCCCTCCCTGAAAACGCACAACACCCTGGGCATGGTCGGTGAGCCAGTCAACGACTTTCCCCTTCCCTTCATCTCCCCACTGCGTACCCACTACAACCACGTTTTTCGCCATATTCACCCTGTTAATGATTATCAATCGCTTTGAGTATCCAATCCTGACGCTGTGCATCGTAAACCAACTCACGATCACACATGAACTCGTCGTAATCGGACAACGAGAGCGGCAAATCACATATTACGATCTCGCCTTTCTCTCTCAACTTTCTGATCGCCTCGTGCAGTATTGGCGTATCCCCCCATGGTGCACGAATCGCTTTCCGTTTTTTCGCCAACGGCAGCAAGCGCGACAATTCCCTCAAATCCATGGAAAAACCTGTTGCGGGGCGAACACGTCCGAACACTTCTCCCACATGGTCGTAACGCCCTCCTCTCGCGAGCGCGTTGGGCAGACCCGAAACAAATGCGGCAAACATTACTCCGCTGTGATAGTGGTATCCGCTCAAATCTGCCAGATCCACAGTAACCCGCTCGCAATCACAGGCATCGGCAAGGTATTCCAGTTCGGCAAGGGCATTTTCGATGCCCGGATCATCTGGAAGTATCTCCCGCGCTTTTTGCAGTACGCTGATGTCACCATACAAATCGGGCAGAGCCAGCAGCGCCTCCCTTGTTCGTGGCTGGAACTGGCGCGTTATTTCGTCCAAAGAGGGGATGTCCTTTGCTTCCAGCATTTCAAAAAGAAGAGCCCCCTTTGATCTGGCGTACGGATCATCTGCTATCAGGGACTTTAACACGCCGACATGCGAAAGGCTCAGGCTGACGGTCGTAATGCCAATCGCCGACAAGGATGCCAATGCCAGTGACTGAATCTCGGCGTCGGCAACCAGACCGGCATACCCATAAATTTCGGCGCCGATCTGCAGTGGTTCACGTGTTGCCTGCAAACCGGCAGGGCGGGTGTGCAAAACGCTTCCGGCATAACACAACCGCGTTACCCCTTCCCGGTTAAGGCGGTGGGCATCAATCCGGGCAACCTGCGTTGTCATATCCGCACGCAACCCCATCGTTCTGCCCGATAGCTGGTCAACCAGTTTGAATGTCGCCAGATCAGTATCCTTGCCCGCACCAGAAAGGAGTGATTCGATATACTCCATGGCGGGTGGTATTACCAACTCGTAGCCGTAGCATTGAAAAATATCCAGCACCTTCCGGCGCAAATCCTCCGTCTTGCGTGCTTCCGCCGGTAAGACGTCAACAATGAACTCGGGCAACAACCAGCTATCCGACATATCGCAACAGACCTTTAACGAGAGCGGTGGTCAGGTGACAGATATCGGGCGAACATGAATTACTTCCCCCGCCCGGGATTTTTCATGTAACGAAAGAAGTCGGAAGAAGGGTCAACC
>JAISAG010000164.1 GCA_031266815.1 Burkholderiaceae bacterium
GTATTCCTTGACGGACATATTCAGGCGGTCTGCCACTTCGTTTTCGGTCGGGGAACGCCCCAGTTTCTGTTGCAGCACATGGATGGCATCTTCTACTTTGCGCATGTTCTGGCGCAGGCCGCGCGGCATCCAATCGTTGCTGCGCAATTCGTCTAACATGGCCCCCCGAATACGCTGGATGGCATACGTTTCAAATTGGGCGCCGTGTACTTCCTCGTAACGATTGGCGGCATCCAACAAGCCGATCATTCCTGCCTGGATAAGGTCGTCCACTTCCACACTGGGGGGCAGCCGTGCCCGCATCATGTACGCTATTTTTTTTACCAGAGGCACATGCCGAACCAGTATGTCATTCTTATCCGACTTGCCTTGAATGTTGTACATGTGTCATGCACCCGTTGTTTCATACGCATTGCGGGAAGCAGTCTCCCTGGCGGAAAAACTGCCCGCGAGATGTTGGAAGGCGCTGAAAGAGTCTGTCACCCCGTTCCGGGCAGTGCCCGCTGCCACGGCTGCCTGCATGGGGTAAACTTCTTTGGGCACATGCCCCATGAAGTACAGCGTCGTATCCAGATAGGACTCTGCCGCATGCGCCATATTCCTGAAAACCGTTTGCGAATGCCTTTCCTCGCTCCCCGATACTAACACACCCAAAGGGATGCGTCCAAAACGATGTGTCAGGCACTTGACCAGCAAGTAAGCATCCTTGATAGACTTTTCTGTATCCGAAACGTGGATGATTAACTGGCTTTCCGCCATCATGGACAAGGGAAAACCATGACGATGGTCAAGTCTGGCGTCTATCATCACGATGTCCATCCCTGTAATGGCCGATTCGAAAGCAAAGTCCAGCCGCTTCGCAAACAGGCTGTTTTTCCGAAAATCGGGCGAATGCCCCGATAGGCGCATCAGGTCGAATCCGTGCGGAAAACGCGAAAATATGCCATCCAAATCCCCCGTTCCGCTTGCCACGGCTTCCAGTGTTACCGCGGGCAGCAACGGCGGATGGTAGTGCGCCACCCCATCTGGAGAGGTTATCGCATCCAGCACGACAACGCGGCTTCCCTGACGCACCAGCAGGGAAGCCAGGTTGAAGAAGAGAAAGCATTTGTGCTGAAAGCGTGCGGTGGACAGCAGCGAAAAAACCTGCTGCCGGGGTTCGCCCAGCAACCGTCGCAATCCTTCGGCCTGGTCAAACCGAAAACTACTCACGTCCGGCACTCCGCAAACGTTCCTTTTTCATGACAGAAAGCGCGTGCGCGACGACGATGGGCAATTCGTCGTCTTCAAAACTGAATGCCTGCGCGTCTTTTTTCGTGTTGAATGCGCTCGCGACCAGATCGGCGGAACGCGCCAGTTCCATGTCTTCCGGCACCCTCTGCCCGTTCGCTACGTAGTACAGTATCAGCTTTCGCCGAATAATGATGTCCAGTAAATTGCCTATTGTGACGGCTTCATCTCTCTTCGTCATGATGCACCCGGCAAGACCATTCCCGCTGTACGCCTGAACGACTTCGTTTAAGGTTTCCGCTGTGGAGGTGGCGGAAAGGCACAGCAAGCGCCGGATTTCCCTGCCTGTGTTGGAAAGCATGGCAACCTGGTCCGTTACCATCCGGTCACGCTGGCTCATACCCACCGTGTCAATGAGGATGGTGTGCTTGCTGCGCAATTCGTCCAGTGCGACCCGCAAGTCGGCGAGGTCCTTGACGGAATGCACGATCACCCCCATGATTTTTCCGTAGATACGCAATTGCTCGAAACCGCCTATGCGGTAGCCGTCCGTCGTAATCAGCGCCAGATTGCTTGTGCCGTGTCGCATAACGTAGCGTGCCGCCAGCTTTGCGGTTGTGGTTGTTTTACCGACTCCCGTTGGTCCCACCAGTGCGTAAATTCCTCCCTGGGCGAGCAGATGGTCTTCGTTGGCAATGGTTTTCAGGTTCTGTGTCAGCGCGCGGCGAATCCAGCGCCAGCCGCCATCGTCTTCTTTTTCGCGTTCGGGCAGATTCTCAATCAGATAACGCGCCATGCCGGCACTGAAACCCGCAGTCAGCATCTCGCGCATAATCTGCGCCCGGGCCGGATCACGATTCTGTTTGTTCCCCCACGTAATTTCGGTCAACTGTGTTTCAAACATGTTGCGCATGACGCGCAATTCGCTCGCCATGTTTTTCAGGCGTTTGTCCACATCTCCCGCCATGGTCGCTGTGCCGTGCGGGGAAGCGACGCGCTGGGGCGGTGGCGTTTGCATCCGCTTCGGCTGCATTGGAGGCGTTGTCTCCGGATCAAATACGGGCGCCGTCAGCGAAGACATATCTTCCGGTGCCACACCCAAAATCTCGACTATTCCGTCCGTTTCCCGGTTGGAAAGAATCACCGCATCCGGTCCCAGTGTTTCGCGAACCAGACGCATTGCCTCGCGGGTGGATTTGGCCGTAAATTTTTTCACGTTCATACTTGTCCTCCTACAACACTCGTTACCCGGATTGTTTTTGAATCCGGTATTTCGTTATGCGAAAGCACCTTGAGATGCGGTACTGCCCGCCGCAGGAAACGCGACAACAAGGGGCGAAGCGTCCCGGGAACCAACAGTACCGGCGCATGTCCCAGTTGCTCCTGCCGGGCTGTTGTTTGCTGTATCTGCGTCAGGAGGGTATTTGCCAGATTGGGTTCGATGGCGGTTTCCGTCCCTCCTGCCTGCAAAGCCTGTCCGAGCAGGCGTTCCAGACGCAGGTCCAGCGTCATGACAGGCAGCTCGTCCATAGTCGGGAAAATCTGTTGTACGATGGAACGCCCCAGCGCAATGCGCACCCGGGCCGTTAGTTCGGCAGGGTCTTTCGTCTGCACGGCGTTTTCGCTGATGGTTTCGATGATGGTCCGCATGTCGCGGATGTGTACGCCTTCCTGCAAGAGGTTTTGCAATATCTTTTGCAGGGTATGGAGTGGCAAAACGTCCGGCACCAGATTTTCGACCAGCTTCGGTGACTCTTTCGTCAGGTGTTCCAGCAGCGCCTGTACTTCCTGGCGGCCCAGCAATTCTGCGGCATAGGTTGTGATAGTGTGATTCAGGTGTGTTGCGATCACCGTTCCTGCATCCACCACGGTATACCCCAGGGACTGGGCATATTCCCGCTGGTGCCCATTAATCCATACGGCGGGCAGCCCAAACGCCGGATCCGTTGTCACCGCGCCCTGCAAGTCGCCGGAGGTAACGCCCGGATTGATTGCCATATACTGGCCCACAAATACCTCGCCGTGCCCCACTTCCACCCCTTTTAGCAGAATGCGGTACGCCGAGGGACGCATTTCCAGGTTATCCCGAATGTGAACGGAGGGAGCGAGAAAGCCGATGTCCTGCGCAAACTTCTTCCGTATTCCCTTGATCCGTTTCAGTAACTCCCCTCCCTGCGCCTGATCAACCAGCGGAATCAGCCGATATCCCACTTCCAGTCCCAAGGTGTCTACAGGAACAATGTCCTGCCAGGTCGCTTCTTCCACTTCCGGCAAGCTGGCGGTTGTTGCAGAAATAGCTTCGGGCAAGTCCTTCGCCTGGGGAGGTTTTCGCGATTCCCGTCGGGTTCTCAGATAAGCCGCTCCTCCCATCGTGGCGGCAATCAGTATGAATGCCATGTGCGGCATGCCCGGAATCAGTCCCATGCCGCCAATAATTGCTGCCGCAATGTACAGTACCTGGGAACGCTCGAACAACTGGCGCAGCAACTGGCTGCCAATATCCTCCTCGCTGGCTACACGGGAAACCACAACACCGGCGGCCGTGGAAATAATCAGCGCGGGAATTTGCGCGACCAGACCATCACCAATCGCCAGCAGCATGTAGTTATTAATGGCATCCGAAAAAGCCAGGTTGTGCTGCACCATCCCGACAATCATGCCGCCCACGACATTAACCACAGTCACAATGATGCCCGCAATGGCATCGCCGCGGACATATTTGCTGGCGCCGTCCATCGCGCCATAGAATTCCGCCTCTTGCGCCACTTCCCGGCGACGGCGCTTGGCTTCCTGCTCGCCGATCAACCCCGCGTTCAGATCTGCGTCTATCGCCATCTGCTTGCCGGGCATGGCATCCAGCGCAAATCGGGCGCCTACCTCGGCAATGCGTCCTGCGCCTTTGGTGACCACAACAAAATTGATAATGGTCAAAATCACGAAAACGACCACACCTACCGTGTAGTTGCCGCTGATCAGGAAGTGACCGAAAGCTTCAATCACCTTGCCCGCCGCATCTGGCCCGGTGTGCCCTTGCGTGAGTACGACCCGCGTTGAGGCAACGTTGAGCGACAGGCGCAGCATGGTGCTGATAAGCAGCACGGCGGGAAACGCCATAAAATCCAGCGGTTTGACGGTGTACAGGCTCGTCAGCAACACGATGATGGACAAGGCGATGTTAAAGCTGAAAAACATGTCCAGCATGAAAGCGGGAAGAGGGAGCACCATCATCGCCAGCATCATGACGATCAGGAGCGGTGCTGCCAGCGCCCGCGAATTCTGGGCGTTTATCCAGGCGGGGAGGCTGAGCGTTCTCATGCGCCAACTCCTTCAGGTACGAGCTGGTTGACCGGATTCATCGGGTCGAGGTACGCCGGCACATCCAGCGTCGTTGGTTTGGCGGGAACCTTGCCGCCCAGCACACGGTATCGTTGCAGTTGATGCACATAGGCCAGCACTTCCGCAACGGCTCTGTAGAGCGCGGCCGGTATTTTTTCGTCCAGTTCTGTATGCTTGTACAGCGCACGCGCCAGCGGAGGGGCTTCCAGAAGGGGTACATCGTTTTCCGAGGCAATCTCGCGAATGCGTCCTGCAATCAGACCGGTTCCTTTTGCGACTACGACGGGAGCCTCCGTACCGGCCTTGTATTGCAAGGCAACTGCGTAACGCATCGGATTGGTTACCACCACATCTGCGAGGGGGACTTTGGTCATCATCCGCCGTCTGGCGATTTCACGTTGTTGCTGGCGAATTTTTGCCTTGATTTCGGGATTTCCTTCCGATTCCTTGTGTTCCTGCCGGATTTCCTCCTTGGTCATCTTCAGTTTGTTTGCGTAATGCCACATCTGGTATGGCGCGTCAATCGCAGCGATAATGACCAATGCACCCACTGTAAGCAGAAAGGTCATCAGGATAATGTGTCCCGCGTGTGCCACGCCGGTTTCCAGCGATTGCGCGCCCAGTGACATAATGCCATCCAGCTGGGAACTCATCGCCAGCCAGGCAATCAGCCCGACAAGCAAGGTTTTCCCGATGGCCTTGATCAGTTCGATCAAGGCCCGAACCGATACCATATTGGACAACCCATTCATGGGGTTCAGTTTGGAAAATCGCGGTTCCAGCGCTTTTGTGCTGAACAGCCACCCACCAATCAGCAAGGGGGATGCCAGGGCGACCACTACCAGCAGGGCAGCAATTGGCGAAAAGGCAAAAATAACGTCAACAATGCGGGTGACATTCCTGCTCAACAGCAGGGGGAGATCAAACACCTCTTCACGCGAGAGGGTCAGGGAACCCGCCAGCATGCGCTGTATTTCCTTTATCAGGTTGCCGCCCATTGCCCAGAAAGCCAGTCCGGCGCCGAGCAAAATAGTGCAGGTCGCCAAATCACGTGATCGAGGAACATCGCCTTCTTCCCGTGCCTTTTCAAGCCGTCGGGGCGACGCCGATTCCGTTTTCTCCAGGTCACTTTCTTCTGCCATGACTCCCCAGTCCCCTGTTGCGAAACGTGCCACACCGGCGCGCAAAAAGCCGCAACATAGCTGGTTGTATTATTTCGTCCCTGCTCGTGGACCTATTGCGAAAAAAGAGGCTGTTTTCCCCTTCTGTTCTTCCTTTTCCCGGTCGGCGTCCAGTTGGCGGCACGGGGCTGGCGCTTGTGGAATGGGTGTCGCATCGCTTTCTGTGGTAGTATGCCTCCGTGGTCTTCGGCGCTTGCGGTCAGCTTTTGTGTGCAGCTTTCATCCATCGTCACAGGGGGGAATATGAAGCGGCTCGTTGTGTTGTGCGTGTCTTCTGTCGTTCTCGCGGGTTGCGCCGTGTTTGCCGATCCCCCTCAGCCCGGAGAGTCGGGTGAAGCGGTTATTGCCCGCATGGGAAAACCCACGGCACAGTATCAGGACGGAGAGACCACCCTGCTGGAGTATGCCCACAGCTACTGGGGACAGGAGACATGGATGGTCCGCCTGGACCGAAGCGGGCGGGTGCTGTCTTATGAACAGGTGCTTACCAGCCCCGGGTTTGCCGAACTGGTCATCGGGAAATCCACCCAGCGGGATGTTTTGCTCAAATTCGGGCAGCCGGGCTGGATCAGCCGGATTTACAAAAACAACTACCTGGTGTGGGAGTACCATTACAAGCAGGACGAAGTCTGGCCCGCTGTCATGTACATCATGTTCGATAAAAACGGGGTTGTCCAGCACATGGAGAATGGGCTGGATCTGATGTACTACTCCGCAGACTGATGTTGTGTCGCGTGCCTGCGTCGCGGGATTTGTCGTATTGCCACAAAATTGCTAGAATTAAAAATTATGCCTGAAAAACAGGTGAACATGCCTCGCCGGGCGCGGGGTGAAATCAGGCATTCCCCGGGTATTACCGAGTACTGTTTTGAGGCGCTTCCGGTGCCCGTCGCGGACGGGTTTCGTGGCGGGATTCTTTTTTTTGGATAGAACATGACAAACGCAGTGGAAACATTGGAAAAACTGGAAAGACGGCTGACGGTTTCTTTCTCCGGTGACAAGGTCAGGGAAGAGGTGGAGAAGCGCCTGAAGATTCAGGCGCGAACGGCAAAAGCGCCCGGGTTCAGGCCCGGGAAGGTCCCGATGAAGATACTGGAAAGACAGTATGGGCCGCAGATACAGGAAGAAGTAGTGAACGAGGCGGTGTCTCGTGCGTATACGTCCGCAATCGAGGAACACAACCTGCGCGTAGCAGGGTATCCGCGCTTCGAGCCCAAGGCAGGGGGGGTGCCCGATGGGGATGTTGCGTTTTCTGCTACATTTGAGGTGTACCCCGACGTGCAGGTGGGCGATTTGAGTGGCCTGCAGATAGAAAAAGTGGGTGCCGACGTGACGGAAAAGGAAATAAACCGGACATTGGATGTATTGCGCAAGCGTCAGGCGCACTATCATGTCAGGGGGGAGCAGAGCGAACACGGCGATGGCGGTGGCGGCGATACCGCGCAGGATTCCGACAGGCTTACCCTGGATTTTGTGGGCAAGATTGATGGCGTGGAATTCGATGGCGGCAAGGCAACCGATTTTGTATTTGTGCTGGGCGAGGGGCAGATGCTTCCCGAATTCGAAAATGCGGCGCGCGGCATGAAAGTGGGGGAAACAAAAACCTTCGATCTGTCCTTTCCCGAAAATGATCTCGGGACAGACG
>JAISAG010000097.1 GCA_031266815.1 Burkholderiaceae bacterium
GAGTTCGCCATGAGTGGTGAAATTCCTGGTGTCGTTAAGGCCAGCTGGTAGTGGAGGACAAAGCATGAGTATGAGTGATCCCATCGCGGATATGCTGACTCGCATTCGTAACGCGCAGCGAGTTAACAAAGGTTCGGTAACCCTTCCTTCATCCAAGGTGAAGGTGGCCATCGCCGGTGTGCTGAAGGAGGAAGGCTATATAGAATCTTTTGATGTCAAGGCCGAGGCTGGCAAGGCAGAACTGAACATAACGCTGAAATATTACGCCGGTGCCCCGGTTATTGAGCGTCTGGAGCGTGTTTCGCGTCCCGGTCTGCGGGTGTATCGTGGCAGAGACGCGTTGCCGAGCGTCATGAACGGGCTGGGTGTTGCTATCGTTTCTACCCCGAAAGGGGTGATGACAGACCGCAAGGCACGTGCCACGGGTGTTGGCGGTGAAGTCATTTGCTATGTGGCTTAGGGAGCGGACATGTCAAGAGTTGGAAAAATGCCGATAGCCATTCCTGGTGGGACGACAGCAACTTTTTCTGCAGGTATGGTGACCGTCAAGGGACCTCTGGGAACGTTGACACAGCGTTTGAGTGAGAGTGTTTTGGTGGATGGGTCAGATGGAGCCATTCGTGTTACCCCTGCCGATGACAGTTCCGGCGCCCGCGCTATGTGGGGGACAACCCGGGCGCTGTTGAGCAATATGGTGGAAGGCGTCAGCAAGGGTTTCGAGCGCCGTTTGACGCTGGTCGGCGTGGGATACCGCGCGCAGGCACAAGGCGACAAACTGAGTCTTTCTCTGGGCTTTTCTCATCCGGTGGTGCACCAAATGCCCGCTGGTGTGAAATGTGAAACGCCCTCGCAGACCGAGATTGTCATCAAGGGAATTGACAAGCAGGTGGTTGGACAGGTTGCTGCCGAGGTACGCGCGTATCGTCGCCCGGAACCCTACAAGGGCAAGGGGGTGCGCTATGCCTCCGAGGTAATCAAGATGAAAGAAACCAAGAAGAAGTGATAGGGGTTGTTGATGAACAAGAAACAGTTGCGTTTGCGGCGGGGGAACCGGACACGGATCCGGATTGCCATATCGGGAGCGAGTCGTTTGTCCGTGCATCGTACCAACTTGCACATATATGCCAGTGTTATCAGCCCTGACTCGCGGGTTCTTGCTTCTGCCTCTACCATGGAAAGTGAAGTGCGCCAGCAGCTGGCGGGCAAGTCGGGTGCAGGAGGCAATACCGCGGCGGCAGCATTGGTTGGCAAGCGCGTTGCGGAGAAAGCGTTGAAAGCGGGCGTTACAGAGGTGGCTTTTGATCGTGCCGGTTTTCGTTATCACGGTCGTGTGAAAGCGCTGGCAGAAGCCGCGCGTGAAGCAGGTTTGAAATTCTGAGGAAACATCCATGGCAAAAATGCAACAGAAAACGCAAAACGACAGACCGGACGACGGTTTGCGCGAAAAGATGATTGCCATCAATCGGGTGACCAAGGTGGTCAAGGGTGGCCGCGTCATGGGGTTTGCGGCATTAACCGTGGTAGGCGATGGCGATGGGCGCATCGGTATGGGAAAGGGCAAGGCCAAGGAAGTGCCGATTGCCGTACAGAAAGCAATGGAAGAAGCAAGGCGTAACATGATCAAGGTGACACTGCGGGACGGCACCTTGCAGCACACCCTGACAGGGCGGCACGGTGCCTCCACTGTGATGTTGAATCCGGCGAAGCAGGGCACAGGCGTTATCGCAGGCGGCGCCATGCGCGCCATGTTTGATGTCCTTGGGGTGACCAACGTGGTGGCGAAGTCCTTCGGTTCCAGCAATCCATACAACATGGTGCGCGCGACCATGAAAGCCCTGCGTTCCATGAACACGCCAGCGGACATTGCGGCGAAGCGGGGGAAAACCATTGAGGAAATTGTGGGGTGATGCGAGTGATGGCTAATCAAATCAGAGTGAAATTGGTAAAGAGCTTGATAGGAACGCGTGAGTCACACCGTGCCACGGTACGCGGACTCGGGCTTCGTCGGTTGAATTCTGTTTCTACGCTGGAAGATACACCGGCAATTCGCGGGATGATTAACAAGGTGTCATATCTGGTCAAAGTTATTTCCTGATATGGGGCGGGGCTGAACAGGACAAGCAATGAGATTGAACAACTTACAACCAGCAACGGGTTCGAAGCACGCCAGGCGCAGGGTAGGGCGCGGCATGGGTTCCGGTCTGGGCAAGACCGCAGGGCGAGGGCACAAGGGCCAGAAGGCGCGTGCAGGCGGTTTCCATAAAGTTGGTTTTGAGGGCGGGCAGATGCCTTTGCAACGCCGCCTGCCGAAGCGTGGGTTCAAGTCGCTGGCGGTGCCTTTTACTGCTGAAGTGCGCCTGACCGACCTGGAAAAGCTGGCTGTAACCGACATTGATCTTGCTGTACTCAAGCAGGCGGGAGTTGTTTCTCGCCATGCCCGTGTGGCGCGCGTCATTTTGTCGGGCGAGATAAAGAAGAGTATCCGCCTGACCGTGCAGACCAGAGAGAAACCGGATGCCTCCTCCAAGAGGAGACTGGTCGGGTTGTTTGTGACAAAGGGAGCCAGAGCCGCTATCGAAAACGCGGGCGGAACCCTTGTTGTTGCCGGATAGGGCGGCAGGGAAGGAATATATTTGGCAACCTCGTCAAAATCGGCGGCAGCCCAAAAATCAGCCGCAGCAGGTTTCCCTTGGGGGCGCCTGTGGTTCTTGCTGGGGGCGCTGGTTGTGTACCGCATTGGTGCTCACGTGCCTGTTCCCGGAATTGATCCGGACCAGCTTGCCTTTTTATTTCGGCAGAACGAGGGTGGCATTCTGGGAATGTTTAACATGTTTTCCGGCGGTGCGCTCTCGCGCTTTTCTGTGTTCGCGCTGGGCATTATGCCGTATATTTCGGCTTCCATTATCATGCAGATGGTTGGGATAGTCTCTCCGCAGGTGGCGGCGCTCCAGAAGGAAGGAGAAGCGGGCAAGCGTAAAATGACACAGTACACGCGCTATGGCACCTTGCTTCTGGCCGCGTTTCAGGGGTTGGGTATTGCCATCGCCGTTGAGTCGCAACCCGGGCTGGTTATTGATCCGGGAATGGTGTTTCGTTTTACTGCGGTTGTCACGCTGCTGACAGGAACCATGTTTCTGATGTGGCTGGGAGAGCAAATTACCGAGCGGGGATTGGGAAACGGTATTTCCATCCTGATTTTCGCGGGTATTGCGGCCGGTTTGCCCAATGCCATTACGGGTCTGTTTGAACTGGTTCGTACCGGCTCAATGAGTACCCTGTCCGCTTTGCTGATTTGTGTTATCGTTGTTGCCGTGACTTTTTTGGTCGTGTTTATAGAAAGCGGGCAACGCCGTATCCTGGTCAACTATGCCAAGCGACAGATCGGCAACAAGATTTACGGGGGGCAGAGTACGCATTTGCCGCTGAAGGTAAACATGGCAGGGGTTATTCCACCGATTTTTGCTTCGTCCATTATCCTGTTTCCCGCAACGATTACAAACTGGTTTGCGTCCGGGGGGAGTTCGGACAATGCTGTCGTGCGTTTCCTGCGGGATTTGTCCGCCTCACTCGGACCGGGAGAGCCGATGCATGCTTTGCTCTACGCTGTGGCCATTATCTTTTTCTGTTTTTTTTACACAGCGCTGGTGTTTAACAGCAAGGAAACGGCGGACAACCTGAAAAAGAGCGGAGCGTTTATCCCGGGAATCCGTCCGGGAGATTTGACGGCGCGTTACGTTGATCGGATTTTGATGCGGCTGACGCTGGCAGGTGCCATCTATGTGACACTGGTCTGTTTGTTGCCAGAGTTTCTTGTGGCAAAGTGGAATGTCCCCTTCTATTTTGGCGGGACATCGCTGCTGATTATTGTGGTGGTGACAATGGATTTCATGTCGCAGATACAGAATTTCATCATGTCGCACCAGTACGAGTCCCTGCTGAAGAAATCCAACTTCAAGGGTGCGCGTTGAGTAGAGGGAATGTATTGACAGTATATGGCTAAAGATGATGTTATCCAGTTACAGGGGGAGATAATTGACAACCTGCCCAACGCGACTTTCCGTGTTAAGTTGGAGAATGGGCATGTTGTTTTGGGGCATATCTCGGGCAAAATGCGCATGAATTACATTCGGATTTTGCCGGGGGACAAGGTGACAGTGGAGTTGACACCGTACGATTTGACCCGTGCACGCATTATTTTCAGAACAAAATAGCGTATATGGGGCGTTTTAAAGTGCAGGGGAGATGAAAATGAAGGTACAGGCATCGGTAAAGCGTATTTGCCGTAATTGCAAGATTATCAAGCGTAAAGGGGTGGTGCGTGTTATCTGTACAGAGCCGCGTCACAAACAGCGTCAAGGTTAGCAACATTTGATTTTTAGGATTAACGAATGGCTCGTATTGCAGGGGTAAACGTTCCCAACCACCAACACATCGTTATTGGTCTGACGGCTATCTATGGCATTGGTCGCTCCCGCGCGCTGGAAGTCTGTGCGGCGACAAAAGTGGAATCGTCGAAGAAGGTCAAGGATCTGAGCGACGACGAACTGGAGAGATTGCGCGAGGCGCTGACGCACTACCTGATTGAAGGAGACCTTCGAAGAGAGGTATCCATGAGCGTTAAGCGCCTGATGGATTTAGGATGCTATCGCGGGTTGCGTCATCGCAGGGGATTGCCAGTGAGAGGTCAGCGTACGCGTACCAATGCGCGCACGCGGAAAGGTCCGCGCAAAGCTCCGCAGGCGCTCAAGAAGTAAGCGGCAGATTGATGTTTTGAACGCAGGAAACAGGGATTTTAGACATGGCAAAAGCACCAGGTACAGCGGCGTCGCGGGTACGCAAAAAAGTCAAGCGCAATATTGTTGAGGGGGTGGCGCATATTCATGCCTCATTCAATAATACGATTATCACGATAACGGATCGCCAGGGCAACACACTCGCCTGGGCGACCTCCGGTGGGTCGGGGTTTAAGGGATCCAGAAAATCCACGCCTTTTGCAGCGCAGGTGGCGGCAGAATCCGTTGGCAGGACGGCGCAGGAAAATGGCATCAAAAGTCTGGAAGTGCGTATCAAAGGACCCGGCCCCGGACGCGAATCAGCGGTTCGCGCGTTGAATAATCTGGGCATTCGAGTTACACAAATACAGGACATTACGCCAGTGCCGCACAATGGGTGCCGCCCGCCGAAGCGCCGTCGTATTTGATTTATAACCCCTTGAAGACCACTGTCAGGCCAAATGGCTGCCTGGCGGCACCCCGGCAGTTCGGGAGGTGTCATTTTTTAGGAAAGGAAAATCGTGGCACGTTATACAGGACCCAAGGCAAAGCTGTCCCGTCGTGAAGGGACCGACCTCTTCTTAAAGAGCGCGCGTCGCTCTCTGGATTCCAAATGTCGGCTGGATTCCAAGCCGGGGCAGCATGGGCTGCGTTCGGGCACCCGCCTGTCCGATTACGGCAATCAGCTGCGCGAAAAGCAGAAAGTCAAACGCATGTACGGCGTCCTTGAGCGGCAGTTCCGTCGCTATTTTGCGGAAGCAGAACGCAGGAAAGGCAATACGGGTGACAATTTGATGCAGTTGCTGGAGGCCCGCCTAGACAACATGGTTTATCGCATGGGGTTTGGTTCAACCCGGGCGGAGAGCCGCCAGTTGGTCAGCCACCAGGCAATTACCGTAAACGGTAAGGTGGTCAATATCCCCTCTTATCTGGTCAAGAAAGATGACGTAATCGCCGTCCGCGAGAAATCAAAAAAGCAGGCGCGCATTCTGGAAGCGCTCTCTCTGGCGGAACAGATCGGTTTTGCGGACTGGGTTGCGGTCGATGGCAAAAAAATGGAAGGTCAATTGCGGCGTCTTCCTGATCGCTCGGAATTTGCCAATGACGTTAACGAATCGCTGATCATTGAGTTGTATTCGCGGTAATTCCCGATTCGAACGAAATCACCATTTTCACCGTGCCTCAGCCTTATCGGTGTAACGAGCCGAGGGTATTGAAAGGACATTTTGTTATGCAGAACAATTTTCTCAAACCACGTATTGTCAATGTCGAAGTATTGGGGTCCGGTCGCTCCAAAGTGGAAATGGAACCCTTCGAGCGGGGATATGGGCACACATTGGGCAATGCGCTCCGGCGAGTACTTCTTTCCTCCATGGAAGGGTACGCCCCGACAGAAGTAACGATCGCAGGTGTGGTGCACGAGTATGCCACACTAGATGGTGTGCAGGAGGACGTAGTGGATTTGCTCCTGAACCTGAAAGGTGTTGTTTTTAAACTGCATAATCGTGACGAGGCGGTACTGGCCCTGAAGAAGGATGGCGCTGGTGCGGTGCGGGCGTCCGATATTGAATTGTCCCACGATGTGGAAATCATCAACCCGGATTATGTGATCGCCAACCTGACAGAAAACGGCAAGCTGGACATGCAAATTAGGGTGGAGAAGGGGCGCGGTTACGTTCCGGGCAATATCAGGCGTCTGTCCGAAGACACCAACAAGACGATTGGTCGCATTATCCTGGACGCTTCCTTTTCTCCGGTGCGGCGGGTTTCTTATGCGGTGGAATCTGCCCGTGTTGAGCAACGCACGGATCTGGACAAATTGATCATCAACATTGAAACCAACGGCGTTATTTCTGCGGAAGAGGCAATCAGGCAGTCGGCGCGCATATTGGTTGATCAGTTGCGGATTTTCGCCGATCTGGAAGGGACGGAAACCGCTTCTGAAGCGCTGTCGCAATTGCCGCCGGTTGATCCGATACTATTGCGCCCTGTGGATGATTTGGAACTGACAGTTCGCTCGGCGAATTGCCTGAAAGCGGAAAGCATTAACTATATTGGTGATCTTATCCAGCGGACAGAGAATGAATTATTGAAGACGCCCAATTTGGGGAGGAAATCCTTGAATGAAATCAAGGAAGTACTGGCGAAGAACCATTTGACTTTGGGGATGAAACTGGATAACTGGCCGCCGCCGGGATTGGAAAGATAAGGTATTTGTTTTTGAAAATGCACCGGCCTGCGGGAATGACCGATAGAAGAGCCGGATCAGAAGAAAGGAAGATCAATGCGTCATCGTCATGGATTGCGAAAACTGAATCGCACATCGTCTCATCGCCTCGCCATGTTGCGCAACATGAGTGTGTCGCTTCTGCGGCATGAGGCGATTAAGACCACGTTGCCCAAGGCAAAGGAGTTGCGCAGGGTTGTCGAACCGTTGATTACACTGGGCAAGACGGATTCTGTTGCCAACAAGCGCCTGGCTTTCAGCCGGTTGCGGGACCGCGAAATGGTGACAAAACTGTTCTCCGAACTGGGTCCGCGCTACGTTGATCGCCCGGGAGGCTATCTGCGCATTCTGAAAACGGGTTTTCGCCCGGGTGACAACGCACCGATGGCGTATGTCGAGTTGCTGGACCGCCCGCAGGCGGTCATTGCCCGTTCGGAGTAATTGCCGGGGAGACACACTCCCCTTTCTTCGTCTGGAAAAGCGCCATGACCGATGTTTTGCTGGTGTACAGTACGGTCCCTGATGAGGAAACGGCACAGAGAATTGCGAGGCAGTTGGTCGAGCAGCGGCTTGCTGCTTGTGTGAGTTGTCTGCCGCAGGTGCACTCCGTTTATCATTGGCAGGGAAAGGTGGAAGAAGCGCGCGAGACCGTGTTGATGATAAAGACGACACGGTCGCGTTTCCAGCCCATGGCGGATCGACTGCGCTTGCTGCACCCCTATGATATCCCTGAGCTGATTGCGGTGCCCGTTGCAGCGGGACTGCCGGATTACCTCAACTGGATCCAGGAAGAAACGCGCGGGTAAGGCTTTGCGGTGCAATTTCGTTTAAGGCTGTGCCGCCCGCCGCACGTTTCCTGCTTGGGTCTGACGTTCCGTCGCTTGCTCTTTTGCGGAGAGTATTCCCTGCCCGATGAGAAAATCCGATGGCCGCGCTTGCCATCTTCTCCCTGAAGTAAAAGCGGTGCAAAAATGGTGTCGCCGACAAGCGGGATTATGTGTGGAAACAGGTGTTAAGGGTCAATTGACAACGCAAACACCCCTGAAACGCAGTGGTTTAGGGAGTTTGCTGTAGTCTTAACGGACTGCGTTAAACGGTAAAAACCTGTTGGTGGTGCCCACGGCGAGACTTGAACTCGCACGACTTTCGCCACTACCCCCTCAAGATAGCGTGTCTACCAATTCCACCACGTGGGCGAGGGAGGCATTATCTCAACAATGCCCGATTTCTTCAAGCGATGGAGGGTGCTCCGTCGCTGATATGTCATTTCCCCGTCTTTTTTTCCTGCGGCGCGCCCGGTACGGCGGTCATGCCTGCTTCCTCACCAGCAGTGGCCGCCGGTTTTTCTGTCTTGGGAGGGGCTTTTTTCTGGCTGGACGCAACGGATTCCAACTGATCGGTCAAACTCTGCTCTTTTGCCGGGCGGACGTTGCCCATATACGCCATGACCATGGTGGCGGAGAAAAATACCAAAGCGGCAACGGCAGTGGAGCGGGAAAGAAAGTTGGATGAACCTGTTGCGCCAAAAAGGCTGCCCGATGCGCCCGCGCCGAAAGCGGCTCCCATATCCGCTCCCTTTCCGTGCTGCAAGAGCACCAGCCCGATGATGGCCAGCGCGGAGATGACCTGTACAACGATAATGATTTTGAACCACATGTTTTCCTCTTCTTCAGATACGATTATTTTTCCGTCTGCCGGGCATCCGGCGAGGGGGCGGCTGCGGCGATGGAAAGAAAATCGGTCGCACGGAGTGCTGCGCCGCCAATCAGCCCGCCGTCAATATCCGGCATCCGGAGCAGCGCCTCAGCATTTTCCGGTCTCATACTGCCTCCGTACAGGATTCTGACGCCGCGCCCCGCTTCGGCACTTTTCACTTCCAGCATGTGCCGAATAATGGCATGCACTTCCTGTGCCATATCCGGTGTCGCTGTTTTGCCTGTCCCAATCGCCCAAATGGGTTCGTAAGCCACCACAATGTCTGCCGTCTCATGAGGGTCAAGCAGGGAAAGGATGGCATTCATTTGCGCGTGGATGATGCCAGTTGTTTGTTCTTTTTCCCGCTCGCCCAAGGTTTCGCCCACACAGATAATGGGAGTAATTCCCGCTGCCAATGCCCTTTGCGCCTTGTTTGCCACATCGTCATTTGTCTCGCAGTGATACTCCCGCCGTTCCGAATGTCCCACGATGACGTACCGGCATCCGAAGTCTTGCAACATCCTGGCGGAAACCTCTCCCGTGTAGGCGCCCACGGTATGGGACGAGACATCCTGGGCTCCCAGCGCGATTCCGCTGTGCGCCAGAATTTCGCTGCACTGCGCCAGGTAAGGCGCCGGCACGCACACCGCCAATTCCACCTGCATGGCATCCGCCCCTGATTTGATGCCGCGCAACAACGTTCCGTTCGCAACCAGATTGCCGTTCAGTTTCCAGTTACCTGCAAATAGCTTGCGGCGCATACCAATTCTCGGGCTTCGTTGGAGGGGTATTCTATATCAGCGGTGCAAGCGTGGTCAATCTGCTGCAGGAATGTCCAGGTCAGTGGAGAATGATGCTGCGGTAGTGGTCGTTGTCGTGCGCGTCGTCATCATCATCGTATGTGCCGATGCTTGTGTCATGGGCGTGCTGGTGCCTGATTTCTTCCGGCGTGGCGGTTCGCACATCCAGCACATCCAGCGCAAACCGCAGCGCGATGCCCGCAAGGGGATGGTTTCCATCCAGCACGACCTGGTCACCCGCAATATCCGTGATGGTGAAAATGAGCGCATTCGACTCCTCATCGTCGGGAAGCCCTTCAAATTGCATACCCACTTCGATGGCGGCGGGGAATTTGTCGCGTGATTCCACTCTGACCAACTCCGGGTCGTAATCGCCGAAGGCTTCCTGGGGTTCAACGTGAATAGTGATGGAGTAACCCGCTTCCTTTCCATCCAGTGCGCTTTCGATGGCAGGCAGGATACTCTCATATCCGCCGTGCAAATACACTATGGGTTCCTGCCCATCCTCCAGCGGGTTGTTCTGTGCATCCGTCAGTTTGTAGGACACGGTAACAACCGTATTTTTCTCTATCTTCATGCGTTTCTCCAACGTGCCTTTATCGCCGCGCGACAGACTATGCGCGGTTCCCGTGCATTATACATCCTCGTACGGAGACTGTTCGGAAAAATCGCCATGGTGCGGGGACTGGTCGCTTGCGTGAAAGCACGCTATATTGTTGTGTATTTACAAATAAGGCGCAAAATCGCTGTCTCCTCTATTGCAAGAGAAAAAAAATCGTTATAATCAAGCCCACTAGGAAGTCTTTGCCGATTTCCGTTTTTCTGTGTGCGGTGAGGTGAGGTTTCCTGTGCTGTAGGGTAGGACTGAAATTACCGGTAATTTGACTGTTATATTTTTTGAAGGAATGAAAATGAAGAAATCCCTCGTGATTGCTGGTTTGCTGGCTATTGCACTGACGGCTTGCAAATTTGGTGAAAAACCGGCTGATGCAGCCAAGCCTGCTGCCCCGGCTGCTACCGCTCCTGCGAAACCGGCTGATGCGGCCAAGCCCGCTGACGCAGCGAAACCGGCTGATGCAGCCAAGCCTGCTGCTGCAGCGCCCGCTGCAACGCCTGCAACGCCTGCTGCTCCGGCTAAGCCTGCTGAACCGGCCAAGAAGTAATATTGCATCACCCAAGGGAAGCCGGTCTTTTGACCGGCTTTTTCTTTTGGCAGAGAATGAGGAGGTGTTCCCGGATGCGGCCCGTCTGTCGGGGCGAAATCAGTCCATGTTCAGCCAGCCGAACCCTTCTTCCTGCGTTGCGACAACAACTTCGCTGCCGTACTGGTTTACCGCGTTTTCCAATGTCGCTTGCACGCAGGCGTAGGTGTTGCTTTGTTGGCTGACATGGGCGCCGACAACTTTTTTCAGGCGGGGGTGACTGATTTCCTTCAAAAGCGTTACGGTGTCGTCGTTGGACAAGTGTCCCCACTCACCCCGGATGCGTTGTTTCAGCGAGGAGGGGTAGGACGATTTCTCCAGCATATCCACATCGTGGTTGCATTCGATCATCAGGGTGCTGCACCCTTTTAGTGCGGCGCACAAGTGTGCGGTCAGTCGTCCTGTATCAGTCAGCACACCCAGTTTATGGTTGCCGTCTGTGATGCAGAATTGCAGGGGCTCCCTCGCGTTGTGCGGCACGGTAAAGGGAATGAGTTGCATGTCGCCAATGGAGAAGGGTTCTCCGTCGTGGCAGAAAGAGACTTCCACATTGGTTTCCCTGCCTTCCAGCGCCTGAAAAGTACCCGCGCTCATCCATATGGGCAGGCGGTGCCGTTGCGCAAACCGGAACGCCCCGCCGGCATGGTCGCCGTGCTCGTGGGTCAGCACGATGGCGGAAAGGTCCGAAGGGGAGATACCGTTGCGCGCCAGCCGTCGCTCTGTTTCCCTGATGCCGAAGCCACAATCCAGCATGATGCAGGTGCAATGCGCTCCTTTCCTTGCAGAGATAATCAGGGAATTTCCCTTGCTTCCGCTGCCCAGGCTCGCCATTCTCACATTTTTCTCCGGTCAGGGATACGTGGGCATATGCGCAACCTTATCTCAACTGAGCATACAGCAGGGAGAGTATTTTTTCTCCTGTACGGCCCTGCTCCGGGGTGCCTTCGTTATCCAGCACTGCGACACGGGTTGTGCCGTCGTCCGTTTCCTTGACAGAAATTCGGTAGCGCTTGGCTTTTTTGTTCTTGCTGGTATCAGGGCTGGAAGAAAATATTCTGGAAATGAACCCCTTTTGCGAATCCTTGCCTTTTGGGGTAACGTCCTGGTCAACGTAACGCACGAAGTACAGCCCCTTGGAACGGTCGCGATCTTCTACCGTGAAGCCGACCCGATCCAGCGCCAGACCCACGCGCCGCCACAGCCTGTCGAAACCTTCGTCGGCCGATATGAAGGACTGACCGTCGCGCTTGACCAGGTTCGCCCGTAATTGCGGAATGACGGCTTCTTTCTTGGCTTTGATCTCTTCTTTCTGGCGGTTGTCTGTCAGGCGAATCATGAGCCGGGACAAAAATTCCGCTTCCAGTTCCGGGTCAGATGCGCGTGCCGTCCACATAGAGGACTCCTTGTCTGATCCGACCAGTTCTTCTTTCGCGCCCCGGTGGCTGACGAAAATGTCGGTGGAGCCGTCATCGTTGCGTTCCAGTCGGGTGCGGAATTTGTCTCGTTCTCCCGTGGAGTACAGGGAATCAATGACTTTTCCCAGTGTCCGGCGAATGAAATCCTGCGGCAATTTGGCGCGATTTTCCGCCCAGTCTGTCTCCATGATGCCTGTTGCCGGATTTTCTATGTTGATCAGAAAGCCGCTGTCTTGCCAGAATTCCTTGATCTGCTGCCACAGTGCTTCGGGCGAGCGGTTGACCACCAGCCAGCGTTGACTGCCGTCCCGTTCGATGTGCGCGTCTGTTGATATTTTCTGGGCGACCACCACGCTGCCGCCTGGCGCAACGCTGACCGCTTTTGTCCCTTTGCTTTCTGCCTGTTTCTGGTTGTAGTCCGATGCCGTGATGGTGCCGGAAGCGGCTTCGGGAAGGGAATAACGGCTGTCCGTTTGCAGTTGCGTCAGGTCTGGAGGTATTTCCAGCCGACGAGTCGGCATTTTGCTGGTTTCGCTTTTGTAGTCAATCCTGTCCCCTTCCCAGAGGTTGTCCCACGAGGTACACCCGGACAGCGCCGCGAGCAGCGGTACGATAATGAAAAAGCGGTATTTGAGAAGTGGACTCATTTCTTGCACAGGGTCAACGGTTTTTTTGTGCCATCACGTTTCGGGGCGTGTCAGGCGGCGGCGAGTTTCGGGGCAGCATTGCCGCTGGATTGCCACGCCTGCCACACCGTGTCATGAAAGGACTTGTCCAGCGGCGCCAGCGGCAGACGGATGCCGGGTTCGATCAGCCCCAGCCGGTGCATCAGCCATTTCACCGGAACGGGGTTGGGCTCCACAAATAGCTTCTGGTGCAACGGCAGGAGACGGTCATTGATGGTGCGCGCTACCGCGATGTCGCCCTTTATAGCCGACGCGCACAATTGGTGCATCATGCGGGGCGCAACGTTTGCTACCACCGAAATGTTGCCGTGACCGCCGCACAGCATGAGCGCAAGGGCTGACGCATCGTCCCCGGAATAGACGGCAAACCCGTCGGGAACCTGGGCGAGCAGGTCAATTCCCCTGGACAGATTGCCCGTGGCGTCCTTCAGTCCAACAATGTTGGGGATGGAAGCAAGGCGTACGACGGTGTCGTTTGAGATATCTGCCACCGTCCTGCCCGGCACGTTGTATAAGATAACGGGGATGTCCACGGCAGCGGCAATCTCGCTGAAGTGACGGTACATGCCTTCCTGGGTGGGCCGATTGTAGTAGGGGACGACCTGAAGGGAAGCGACTGCGCCCACTTCTTTCGCATAACGGGTCAGCGCAATGGCCTCGCTGGTCGCATTGCCGCCGGTTCCCGCAATAACGGGAACCCTGCCTGCCGCCTGCTCGACCGCAGTGCGGACAAGTGAGCGGTGCTCTTCCACTGACACGGTGGGCGATTCCCCCGTTGTTCCGACAATGACGATGGCATCTGTCCCTTCCTGGATGTGCCAGTCTATCAGTCTGCGCAGACACGCCAGATCAAGACTGCCGTCTGCCCGCATGGGGGTGACAACGGCAACGATACTTCCCTGAATCATGGTGGCTTCCCGTGGCTGAAAACACCGATTGTAGCTGATACCAGGAAAAAATGGTGCAAATGTTAGCTTTCCAAGTTAAAATCTACCCCTTCTGATGAGCCGAGCATTCGGTGTGGGGGATTTGCCCGATTCGGCAAGGTCCCCGTTTTTGAGCGAGATTGAACATCATGCGCTTTATCCTGTTGGGGGCACCCGGAGCCGGAAAAGGGACGCAGGCCGCCTTCATTTGCGAGGAGTATGCCATTCCGCAGATTTCTACGGGCGATATGCTGCGCGCTGCGGTCAAGGCGGGAACGCCGCTGGGACTGGAGGCAAAAAAAGTGATGGAATCCGGAAAACTGGTGTCGGACGATCTGATTATCAGTTTGGTCAGGGATCGCCTGAAAGCGCCGGATTGCCAGCGCGGGTATCTGTTCGATGGTTTCCCCCGCACACTGCCGCAAGCGGAAGCGATGCGGCTCGCGGATATTTCGATTGACTACGTGGTCGAGATTGATGTCCCGGACGACCTGATTATTGCCCGGATGAGCGGGCGTAGGACACACCCCGCATCGGGGCGTTCGTATCACGTGGTGTTTTATCCGCCGAAAGTGCCCGGCAAGGACGATATTACCGGGGAAGACCTGATTACGCGTGAGGATGATCGGGAAGAGACGGTCAGGAAACGGCTTGCCGTGTACCACGAACAGACAGAGGTGTTGATTGGGTATTACCGGCAGTGGGCGGAATCCGGTGCGGCTGGTGCGCCGCTGTACCGTAAATTGTCCGGGGTGGGTACGATTGAAGAAATCAGTAATCGGGTGCGGTCTGCGCTGACCGCATAAGTGTGCGGGGATTGCTGGTCGGGTCTCATGTCTTTGCGTTATTGAAGGAGTCAATATGGTGGTAGGTCTGTGGTTTGCCATTCTGTGCGGCATTATTGCTGTTGTGTACGGGATCGTGACAAGGAGTTGGGTTATCAGGCAGGATACGGGTAACCAGAAGATGATGGAGATTGCCCAGGCGATCCAGCAGGGGGCATCCGCCTATTTGGCGCGTCAGTACCGAACCATTGCGGTAGTCGGGGTTCTCTTGTTCATCGGTATCGGTTTCGTTCCGGGGCTCGGATTTTCGACCGCCATTGGTTTTCTGGTCGGTGCCGTACTGTCCGGTGCCTGCGGGTTCATTGGCATGAACGTGTCGGTTCGCGCAAATGTGCGGACGGCGCAGGCTGCTGTCACAGGCATGAATGCCGCGTTGAACGTTGCGTTTCGGGGGGGTGCCGTCACAGGGATGCTGGTGGCGGGACTTGGTCTGCTGGGCGTTGCCGTTTTCTATCTGGCGCTGACTCTGCTTGCCGCACCCGCCAGCGCTACCGTATCGCAGCATGATATTCTCAAACCACTGGTCGGGCTTGCCTTTGGCGCATCGTTGATTTCGATATTTGCCCGTCTGGGCGGCGGCATATTCACCAAAGGCGCGGATGTGGGCGCAGATCTGGTGGGAAAGGTTGAAGCGGGGATTCCCGAAGACGACCCCAGAAACCCGGCGGTGATTGCGGACAATGTGGGCGACAATGTGGGCGACTGTGCCGGTATGGCGGCAGACCTGTTTGAAACCTATGTTGTTACCCTGATTGCTACCATGCTTCTGGGAGCGCTGCTGGTAACCAACGCCATGAAACAGGCTGTCATCTATCCGCTGGTGCTGGGCGGTGTCTCCATTATCGGTTCCATCATCGGCTGTTCCCTCGTCAAGGCAAGTCCCGGCAAGAAAATTATGTCCGCCCTGTACAGAGGGCTTTGGTGGTCTGCGGGGCTGTCGCTGGCAGGATTTGTCATCGTTACCTGGGTGTTGATGCCGGAAGATATGCGCTGGCAGATGATAGGGGCATCGGTTGTCGGTATTGTCCTGACCGGGTTGATGGTGTACATCACGGAGTTTTACACGGGAACAGATTTCTCTCCCGTCAGGCGGATTGCGGAGTCGTCGGTGACAGGGCATGGCACGAACATCATCGCGGGGCTCGGTGTGTCCATGAAGTCAACGGCACTTCCGGTTCTGGCCGTTTGTGCAGCCATTTTCGTCGCTTTCCAGTTTTGCGGCGGCTTGTATGGCGTGGCGATCGCGGCGACCTCCATGCTGTCCATGGCGGGCATTGTGGTGGCATTGGATGCGTATGGTCCCATTACAGATAATGCGGGAGGGATTGCGGAAATGTCCGGTATGCCGGATTCGGTTCGTGCGGTCACTGACCCGCTGGATGCCGTCGGGAATACAACCAAGGCGGTGACCAAGGGATACGCGATTGGCTCGGCGGGGTTGGCGGCATTGGTGTTGTTTGCGGACTATACGCACGCACTGGAATCTGTCGGGCTGCCGACCACGTTTGATTTGTCCAATCCCAGGGTGATTATCGGTTTGATTATCGGTGCGCTGATTCCGTATCTGTTTGGCGCCATGGCGATGGAAGCGGTTGGTCGCGCGGCAGGCGCTGTTGTCGTTGAGGTGCGGCGCCAGTTTAAAGAGATCGCCGGTATCATGAAAGGGACGGAAAAACCGCAGTACGGCAAGGCGGTGGATATGCTGACTTCGGCGGCAATCCGGGAAATGATTATTCCCTCCTTGCTGCCCGTCGTGGTTCCCATCGTTGTGGGGGTTGTGCTGGGGTCAGCGGCATTGGGCGGTTTGCTGATGGGAACGATTGTTACCGGGCTGTTTGTCGCCATTTCCATGACGACGGGTGGCGGCGCGTGGGATAACGCAAAAAAATACATTGAAGAAGGGCATTTTGGCGGCAAGGGATCCGAAGCGCACAAGGCGGCAGTAACAGGCGATACGGTAGGCGATCCATACAAGGATACGGCGGGGCCCGCAGTGAATCCGCTTATCAAGATTATTAATATCGTGGCATTGCTGATGGTGCCTATTTTGCCGATGACCATGATACAGACAGCCGAAACGGAGGCTGAAACGCCCATTGTTGCGGTCAAGACGCCCACTGTACCCGCCAAGGCAGTGATGGAGCCGGCGCTGGCGACAGGGCGAAGCGCCACCGCCACCAAGCCGGTTGTTCCCGTGCTGCCGCCTGCTGTTTCGTCGGAAGCGGCGCCAACACCGCCACCGCCGCCTGCAGCGGTGGCAAAATAGCTGCTTGGTCAACGCGTGTTTTTAGGGAAAAGGCAACTTCGGTTGCCTTTTTTGCGTTTAGTCGCGGGGAGTTTTTTTTCGCAGGACGGTGCCCATGGAAATCAGAATCAGCAGCATGGCGACATAGTCCTGCCAGTGCGGGTTTTCCGACAGAAGCCACGCGCCGGAAAATACGCCGACCACAGGGATCATCATGACGGACAGACTGGAAACCGCTGGCGGCAGCGCCCGCGCCAGGCGAAACCAGAAAATATTGGCAAGCCCAAATACCAGCACTGCGTTGTACAGGATGGAGAGCCACACCAGCGTATCCGGCATCTGCCAGGCAGTTGCTTCACAGGCGATGGCGATGGGGAACATGGCAAGAGCGCTGAAAGCGAACATCCAGAAAGTCATGGCGGTAGTCGGCATGGGGACGTGTGTGTGCTTCATCTGGACAGTGCCAAATCCCCAACTGGCGGCACCGCCCAGAGCGAGAAGAGTCCCCAGCGGTCGTCCTGTCAGTGCGACCATTTCGCCGGAGAGCAGGAGCAACGCGCCGGCGGTAGCGCAGAAAATGCCAACCCATGCCAGTTTCCCGGGTTTTTCCTTGAAAAAGAGGAGTGCGGACAGTACGGCCCATATCGGCATGGTGTAACTCAGAACGGCGGCACGCCCGGACGAGAGCAGCTTGACACCCAGAATCAGCAGGATGTTCCAGACCAAAATGTTGGGAATGGCGAGGCGTATCAGTACTCCTATTTGTGCCCTGGGCAAGGCAATGGACTCGCCCTGCAAGCGGGCCGCCATCCACAGAACAGGCAGCGAGCCAATCATTCCCAGCGCCCGGAATGACATGGGGGGGAATGTTGTGACCCCAAATTTCATGATGGGCCAGTTGACTCCCCAGCACAAGGTCAGGAGTACGAGCAAGACGATGTCTTTTCTGGAAAGAGAGTGCATGACGAAACGGTGGGTGGAGATACAGGTACAATATACCTTGGGTGCGGGGGGAGGTAAAGCGTGACTTTTATCGAAAAGCTGAACGCGGCATGGTCTGCCAGTCGTTCTCTATTGTGTGTGGGGCTTGACCCGGATGTCAGCCGTTTCCCGGCACACTTAAAGGCAGTCCCGAACCCCATTTTCCATTTCTGCAAGGCAATAATTGATGCCACGGCCGATCTGGTCTGTGCGTTCAAACCCCAGATTGCCCATTTCCACGCGGAGGGAGCAGAGAGTGAACTGGAGTCCGTGTGCCGCTACCTGCGGGAAGTGTATCCCCATATCCCGCTGATACTGGATGCCAAGCGGGGAGATGTAGGCAGTACCGCAACGCAGTATGCCCGGGAAGTGTTTGAGCGGTACCGTGCCGATGCGGTGACCTTGAGCCCCTATATGGGATTCGATTCCGTTGCGCCTTATCTGGCGTATCGGGATAAGGGCGCAATTGTGTTATGCCGCACCTCCAATCCGGGCGGCTCGGACCTGCAATTTTTGCCCGTGAGCAGCGAGAATCGTACAGTGCCGCTTTATCAGCATGTCGCTCATTTGGTTGCTGATAAATGGAATGAGAGCGGGCAGTGCGCGCTGGTGGTCGGTGCCACGTTTCCGCATGAAGTGGCGGCGGTGCGCCAGATTGTCGGGGATATGCCCCTGCTGATTCCCGGTATCGGGGCGCAGGGTGGGGACATTGCGGCGGTCGTCAGGTCAGGCAGGACATCCGATGGTTACGGGGTGATCATCAATTCCTCGCGAGCCATTTTGTATGCCGGCATTGCGGACGACAAGACGTTTGCCGTCGCGTCGCGTCGTGTTGCCACGCAAACGCGGGATGAAATCAATCAGTATCGAGCCTAGTTCCGACGGTATCTGCGGTTGAGGCGCTTAGCGCGCTGGAAAGCAGTCTGGCGGTAATATCCACGATGGGGATGACGCGC
>JAISAG010000113.1 GCA_031266815.1 Burkholderiaceae bacterium
TATTATCAATGAACTGAGTATTGGTTTGCCCGCATCACTCAGCTCCCGCTCCAACGACTCCCTGATTACGGCAAAGGTAACCGCCAGCTTTCTGGAAGCGCGAGACATCTACGCCAACGCGCTAAAGACTGTAACAGAACAGGGGACTGTTTATCTGATGGGACGGGTGACCAAACGGGAAGGAGACCGGGCAGCAACGGTGGCTCGCAGCGTGAGCGGCGTAAAGCGGGTTGTCAAGGTATTCGAATACATCAGTGAGGAGGAGCTTGCCGGGCTGACCATGCAGAGCGCATCCGATTCAGATGGCGGCGCAACAGCGCGCCGCCCCGGCCAGAACAACCCATATCGCGACAATCAGGAATATCGCTGACACAATCGTGCCGCAAGACTGTCGCGCGTTGAATATTCCGTCCAGGCACAGAAGAGGATGCAGTAAAATCCACCCTCTTTCCGGAAGACCGCCCAAAAGGTCGCCGCGTGTGTTTTTATTTTTTATCGTGTGTACTTATTCTTTTGCAAAATTATGACAACATCCATAGAAAACCGTATTCGTATGCCTCATCTCCGTGAACGCATCATCAGCGCGGAAAGAGCTGCCGCCCTTATCCGGGATGGCATGACAGTCGGAATGAGCGCCTTTACCAACGCCAGTTCCCCCAAGTTGATGCCTCTCGCGATTGCCGAAAGAGCCAAAACAGAGAAGTTCAAATTCAAACTGATCACCGGCGCCTCGCACGGAGGAGACATAGACGGCATCCTGGCAGATGCAGGCGTCATCAGCAAACGGATGCCCTTCCAGACTGATCCCGTCATGCGTGCCGCGATCAATCGCGGTGACATTCTGTTCATTGACCAGCATCTGTCGAAATCCGGCGCTCTCCTCCTGACAAAAGAGATAGATCCTGTGGACATCGCCATCGTCGAGGCTGTTGCCGTCAACGAGGTCGGCGGCGTCATCCTGTCCACTTCTGTGGGAACAAGTGAAATTTTCCTGCGTCACGCAGACAAAATCATTCTGGAAATCAACCTGGCAATGCCGATGGAACTGGAAGGCATCCACGACATCTACATCCCTGATCGCTTCCCCATCCGGCATCCCATCCCCATCATGCATCCGCGTGAACGGGTTGGCTCGTCCGCTGTTCAGATTGACACTTCCAAGGTAGCAGGCGTTGTCATCACTAATCAGATGGATGCACCCTCTTCTATCTGGCAACCCGATGAAAAAACCCAGGCAATTGCCAATCACCTGACCTCTTTCCTGCTGAGGGAAATTGACTCCGGGCGCCTGACCACGTCACTGATGCCCATTCAGGCGGGCATTGGAAGCGTTGCCAACGCGGTACTGGCCGGGATGATTGAAGGCCCGTTCACAGGTCTGACCGTGTTCTCTGAAGTTATGCAAGATGCCATGTTCGACTTGTTTGATGCAGGGAAACTGGACTTTGCTTCCGCTACCTCTATCACTCTCTCCCCTGAAAAAGCGGAGCATGTTTTCAACAACCTGCATCTGTACCGCGACAAAATCGTGTTGCGTCCCCAGTTAATCAGCAACCATCCCGAATTTGTGAACCGTCTTGGCGTCATCGCCATCAACACGGCGATTGAGATGGATATTTATGGCAATGTCAACTCCACTCACATCATGGGCACCAACATGATGAACGGCATCGGCGGCGCAGGGGACTTTGCGCGGAACGCCCACCTGACCATTTTCGTCTCGCAAGCGGAAAGGCAGGACGGCAATATCTCCTGCGTGGTGCCCATGGTTACTCACGTGGACCAGACGGAGCACGATACCGATATCCTGGTTACGGACGTTGGTCTTGCCGATCTGCGCGGGCTTGCGCCACGGGAACGTGCGGAAAGCATTATCCAAAACTGCACGACAGGGAAATACAAGGAGATGCTCCTCGAATATTTCGAAGAGGCGAAAAAAAGGGGAGGGCATACCCCTCACCTGCTGGAAAAAGCCTTTTCGTGGCACGAGCGCTATCGTCAGGCACGCAGCATGCTTCCCTGAAAAAAAAACAGTGCAGCGACGCAACGCCCGCATTTCGTACCGGAGCGCTATCGTACGCCTCTTTCGACAAGCCCGTTTTCCGTGATAACACAATTCAGGGGAATGTCGTGCTCTCCTTCGTCGAAATCCGTTTCCAGGCAAGCATAGGCAATACCGATCGTGTGAACATCGGGACACTGCGCAATTGTGCGATCAAAATAACCGCCACCATAGCCGAGCCGAAACCCCTGCCGGGTGAATCCGACACAGGGGACCAACAGCGCCAAGGGAAAAGGGACCCATTCCTTTCTTTCCGGGACAGCAATTCCGTGCGCATCTTCCGTCATCGGATCGCCGGGACGCCATGCGGCAAATCGCATAGGCGTCTGCCTGCCGATCACAATGGGCAGAGACAGCCGGTAACCGATGGAAAGCAGTGCCGGGTAGAGCGATTGCAATTCCGGCTCGTTGCGAATTGGAGAGTACACGCCCAACGTACGGACAGAAAGGGACTGGAGATGTGCCTGAACATGCGCAGCAATGCCCTTATCCCACGCCGCCCGGATTGAAGGGTCGAACGAAGTACGCAGGGCAAGCAAAGTGCGCCGCAGGCTTGTTTTCGTTTCGGATGACGCAGAACGAAGTTTATCCGGGCGCACGTCTGGTGATACACTCACGGGCAACGCTCTCTTTTTCCGCAGGTCCTTATCGTGTTTCGACATCGGCAATACACCGCTTTCCTTTTTATTCTGCTCGCTGCCCCTTTCGCGCTCGCCGACACCCCGGTCACCCCGGAGCAAGACGCCGCATTTCTGCAGTTGCGGGATGCGGCAGGAAAACAGGACACCCGCCGTGCCGAACAAATAGCACCGCAACTGTCAAACTACCCCATACCATCCTATGTGGCGTATTATCGCCTGAAAGCCCGTCTGGATACAGCGGAAGAATCCGAAATCCGCGCCTATCTGTCCCGGTACCACGGAACCGCCATCGCAGATCGCCTGCGAAACGACTGGCTGCTGCTCCTCGGAAAGAGAGGGGATTGGGCGACATTCGACCAGCAATACCCCTTGTTCCAGTTAAAGGATGACATTCAGCTCAAGTGCTATGCACTCCTCTCCCGTTCCCGGAAAGGAGAACAAGTCGCCAGTGAAGCGCGCACACTGCTGGACGAACAAAAGAGATACGGCGAGGCTTGCTCCACGCTGGTTACCGCACTGGCACAATCTGGACAATTCGGTTCGGACGCGCTGTGGGAACAGGTTCGCCTCGCGGCAGAAAAAGGATCTGCCTCCCACGCAAAGCGAATCGGTTCGCTGGCAGGCGTAACATCGTATCCCCTGGCGAGGGCGTTCGAAATCCCTCTGGCCCTCCTCTCCAAAGGGCCTGGTTCCTCACGTGCGACACGCGAAACCTTCGTTATCGCCCTGGGGCAACTGGCCAAAAAAGACCACAAGCGCGCGGCGGACATCCTCCAGACATACGAAAAACAACTAAACTCTGCCCAACAGGCAGCGGCGTGGAAACAAATCGCCCTGCCCGCATCACTCATCCATGCCCCGCAAACGCTCGCCTACTGGAAAAAGGCGCGAAACACGCCGCTGTCTATCTTCGCGCAGGAGTGGCGCGCCAGAACGGCGCTACTCGCGCGCGACTGGAACAGTCTGAACACGTGGATCGCGACCATGCCGCCTGCCCTGCAACAGAGGCCGGCCTGGCGCTACTGGAAGGGAAGAGCACTGCGCGTATTGGGGAAAAAAGCGGAATCGGACAAGTATTTTTCCGATATCGCGGGGCAGTACCACTTTTATGGATTGCTCTCCATGGAGGAGTTGGGGCAGACATTCTCGCGACCGCCGACCCCGGCGGCCCCCGCTGGTGCTGAATTGGCGCAGCTGGCAAAAAACGCGGGACTTCGGGCGGCAATACATTTTTTCTCCCTGGGGATGAGACCGGAAGGAGTACGGGAGTGGAACTGGCAACTGCGCGGCATGAACGAACGCAACTTGCTGGCTGTGGCGGAATTCGCGCGCCAGAACAATCTGCTGGATAGAATGATCAGCTCTTCCAGCAGGACAACAGGAGAAATTGATTTTGCACAGCGCTTTCCCACCCCGTTCAAGGAAACGCTTCAGTCCGCCACGCACAGGCTGGGACTGGATCTGGCATGGGTATATGGACTGATCCGCCAGGAATCCCGCTTCATCATGGACGCGCGCTCATCGGCGGGCGCATCGGGGCTGATGCAACTCATGCCGGCAACTGCCCGGCACGTTGCAAAAAAAATAGGACTGACCGCATACGATTCTTCCCGCATCAATACAATGGAAACCAACATTCTGCTGGGAACGAGTTACCTGAACATGACCCTGCGGGACCTGAACAACGCGGAACTGCTCGCCAGTGCCGCATACAACGCGGGTCCCAAGCGTCCTCGCCTGTGGCGTTCCCGCTTGCAACATCCCGTCGAAGGCGCCATTTTTGCCGAAGCCATTCCCTTTAGCGAAACCCGGGACTACGTAAAAAACGTCATGTCCAATGCCGTGTATTACGCCGTTGTCCTGGAAAGAGGCGAGATTTCCCTCAAAAAACGCCTGGGGGAAATACACCCGCAATAACCTGCGCAGCAGGCACAAGACGGCATCCTCCCGACCGTGCCACAACGGATAATTTCGCCGCACAGTTCTCTCACGGTCCGTGACAGATAGCGCGACCATAAAGCCAGGACATCAGGTCGATTTGGCGGTGCGCGAAAGCAACATTCATGATGACGATTTGCGGGAGGATAGGCAGGAAACACACATTGCCGATATAATGTGCAGGGTCAACACTGTTACCACAGTTTGAACAGAACCGGGGACGCCGCTTACCATGCGGGAGTTGCCCGATATTTTGGTCGCCTACAAGGAGGCAAAATGAAAATCTACACCGTTGGCGGTGCGGTACGTGACAAGGTGCTCGGCCTCCCTGTCAAGGACAGGGATTATGTGGTCGTGGGAACGACCGTGGACGTGATGCTGCTGCTGGGATTCAAGCCGGTCGGCAAGGGGTTTCCCGTCTTTTTGCACCCACAGACGCACGAAGAATACGCGCTGGCGCGTACAGAAAGAAAAACAGCACCTGGCTACAAGGGCTTCGTTTTCCACGCAGCACCCGAAGTAACGCTGGAGGATGACCTTCGGCGGCGCGATCTGACCATGAACGCCATGGCGCTGTCGAAAGACGGTGAACTGATTGACCCATTCGGCGGACAGGAAGACCTGAAAAACAAGGTCCTTCGTCATGTATCGTCGGCGTTTTCCGAAGATCCTGTCCGTATCCTGAGAATCGCGCGCTTCGCTGCGCGGTTCCCCGACTTCACCATCGCGCCGGAAACGATGGACCTGATGAAAGAGATGGTGCGATCTGGCGAAGTGGATGCACTGGTACCCGAACGCATCTGGCAGGAACTGACGCAAGCGCTCATGGAAACCGTCCCCTCGCGCATGTTTGCCGTCATGCGCGAATGTGGGGCACTTGAGCGTATTTTCCCTGAAATCAACACGCTGTGGGGCGTACCCCAACCGGAACAATATCACCCTGAAATTGATTCCGGTGTTCACACCATGCTGGCACTGGATTATGCGGCAAGAAAAAATTATTCCCTCCCTGTGCGCTTTGCCGTCCTGTTGCATGACCTCGGGAAGGGAACCACCCCGCAAAACCAGTGGCCTCACCACCGTGCCCATGAGGAGAGGGGGGTTCCGCTGGTAGAAAGCGTCTGCGGGCGCATGAAGGTATCCAATATGTTCCGGGACATTGCGGTCATGACGGCGCGGGAACACGGAAACATTCGCAAAAGCAAGGAACTGCGCCCCAGAACCATCGTGATGATTCTGGAACGCTGCGACGCATTCCGCCGCCCCGAACGTTTCCTGAGCGTGCTGGATGCTACCGAGTGCGACCTCCGCGGTCGAAAGTCCGCCACAATCAGCAAGGAAAACATTGCGTATCCCCAGAGGGAATTCTGGCAAACGGCACTGCATGTCGCCAGAAATGTGGATGCCTCCGCCATCGCCCAGTCGCTTTCGGGCGACTTCGACGAAATACCGCGTGTTCTCCATAGAAAGCGGGTAGATGCGGTCTCCGACGCCATCATCCCGTACCTCCTGCCAGACTTGGGCAACAGAAAACCGGGGGAGATGGAAACCGCAACAGCCGTTCCGCCACCCCCCGCACTGACGCCTCAAACAGCCCTGTCCGCACAAGCGAGCCGCTAAGCCGTCGTCTTCCCCCGGCACTAATATCCGAGCCAGTGGAGCATGCCGGGGGTCAGTACTCCTGTCAGGGTACCGTTTATGATCAATCCCAGGCTGGAGTACACACCCATCCTGGGATTTTTTTGCATGGCGTGCGCGGTCCCTACCGCATGAGCGGCAGCGCCCAAAGCCAACCCGCGCGCGATGTGGCTTTTCACTGCAATCAGCCTCAGAAAACCCAGCCCGCCAATCGCGCCCAGAATACCCGTCAGAATCACGATGATGGCGCTCAAAGAAGGAATACCCCCCGTCACACGCGCCACTTCCATCGCAATAGGCGTGGTTGCCGACTTGGGCGCCAACGAAATGACCACTTGCGGCGACGCTCCCAACGCTACCGACACCGCCACAACCGACACAACACCACTCACGCAGGCAACCAACTGGGAAAGCAGGACGGGGATCATCTGTTTCCTGATTTTTTCCAGTTGCAGGAACAAAGGAACTCCCAGCGCCACAATGGCGGGTTTCAGAAAAAAGGCAATGTAGCGACCGCCGTGGGCGTATGTTTCATACGGGATACGCACCAGCCGTAAAACGAGAATAATTGCCACAACAGCGAGCAAAATCGGGTTTAGCACCAGCAACCCCGTTTTCCGCTGAATCCACTGTGCCACAAAGAAAAGCGCGACCGTCAACCCAACCATCAGCGCATCCCCTGCGCCTGTTACCAGCAAGGGAAACAGTGTCCCGCTCATTTTTTCTGTCGGCGCCGCACTAACTGGTAAGTCCATCCCGTCAAGCCCATGACTAGAAAGGTACTGACCAGCATCGCCACCGTCACAGAAAGCCATTCCTCCCGTATCAGGTCCATATGCAGCATCAGTGCGACACCGGGGGGAATGAAAAACAAACCGAAATAGCGGATCAAAAAGTCGGATACCCCTTTGACCCACGTCAATCTGACCCAGCCCAACCGGAGACACAGCGCGAGCAAAAGCATTCCGATCAGAGCGGACGGGAAAACATCCTCCGTCAAGTAAGCAATCCCCTCTCCCAGCCCGAGAAACAGGAGGATAATGGCGCTCTGGCGAACAAAAGACAGCATCACGTCCTAATGAAGAGATTGATTGGCGTCAGAGGTATCCGGCATGCTTTCCAGAAGCAACCGGGACAAAGCCCACGAGCACTCCTTGCTGCCGGCGGAAATCCCCGCATCGTACCAGTGCCTCGCTTTTTCAATATCACGCGGGACTCCCGCTCCATTCTTGTACAGGCTGCCCATCCAGGCGTATGCCTGCAAAAAACCGCGATCCATTGCACACTGAAGCAGCGCCATCCCCCGCTCGACATCTGTCTCCCCATGCGTACCGGCAACCAGATAATGTCCGAGGATTGCCATCGTTCTGGCATCTCCCTGCTCAACACAACGGGAAAGCCATTCGTGCCCGCGCGTTATATCGCGTTGCACATACGTTCCCGCAAAATAGATATCGGCAAGATGGTTTCCCGCATTGACATACCCACGAGAGAACGCCAGTTCCAGTGTGCGAATCGCCTGCACGACATCAGCCTGACAGCCTTCCCCGGTCAGCTGCATCATCCCCACCGCGGCCAGCGCAGAATGCACCCCGTGTCCCGCTCCGTGAGAAAGCAGTTCAAACGCTTTTTCCTTGTCTTCCGGTACCCCGTACCCCGATTGATACAACCAGCCCAGATTGGCGTGAGCGCGCACGTCACCCACAGCAACCGCCCTCTCGTACCACGAGACGGCAACGGCAAGATTCTGCTTGACCGCAATGCCCAGCGCGTGGATTTTGCCCATATGAAACATCGCGGTGGCATCTCCTTCCTCTGCCAGATCGCGGATGCGCTCAATTGCCTGATGGTAGCACTGCGGCGGCACCCGATGGCGCTCCAGTGTCCGTGCCCGCTCACTCGCTTCCTGCATGTGCTTCGCACCGCGCAAGGCATGCACGATGTAGCAGACAAAGTCACCCCCCGACTGGCTGCCCGCTATAGCAGACCAGACAATCTCGTCAATCCGGCTGTCATCGAAATGGAGCATCCCGTCAATCCGTTGCCGACAGAACCCGCCTGTCAAAAAAGAGAAACGCCGTGTTCTCCCGCACCGGGCTCTTCGATGGCAAGCCTGTACTGATGGGTAATCCCATCGGCAGGCGCCGACGGAAAGGCGACCAATCCCTGCGCATCCAGCATCACCATCCTCACCGGATCATGCGTTCCATCCGGCATTTCCTGCCACTCAAAAACGGCGTAGGGCACGTCGTCAACCCACACCAGATCCACCACCCCCATTCCCGCAATTTCACCTCCGCGCGAAATGAGCGTGCGCATTTTTTTGATATCCATACATTCTCCGACGACAAACATGTTGACAGACAACTCGCCTCACATCATAACACCCCGGGAAGGAAGTGAGGCCATCTGAGAGCAACGTCACGTCGGCGCAGCGTCCCTCTTCTCGCGGCAAAAACGGGCAGGAAATCCTTCTATACAGGAAAAACCACATGCTCTCTTCTGAAAAGAGAGTGCTCCAGGCAGAAAGTACGCGAAATCGGGCCTCTCTCCCGTTCCCGGAGAACAGCTTTTCAGGCATTTTCCCCACTTATTCCCCCATCTGATTTATTATATTTGTTCGCGTCTGCCAATCAACTGCAACGAGGACTTTCCTTACCATGCACACAGTTTCCAAAAGCGAGGTTGCCCTTTTCCTGCCCGCCGCACTCGCCATATCCCTGCTGGTCACAGGGTGCTACTCATACAGGACCAATTTTCTGGGCGAATCAATGGACAGCATTGACTCGTCGCAAACACGAGCAACCGAAAAAAAGGATGGGCAACTGTCTCCGCGGGTTGACGATGCGCCGCGAACAGCCTTGCAGCGCCTCGTCGGTATTGTCACTCCCTATCGGGTTGACATTCAGCAGGGCAACTTTGTTTCCAGCGAGGTGCTTTCCAAAGTGAAAGAAGGCATGACAAAAGGGCAGGTCCGCTTTGCACTGGGAACACCGCTACTGACGGACATTTTTCACGCCGACCGTTGGGATTACACGTTCCGGTTGCAAAAACCTGACGGAAGAATCACCAACAACCGTGTCATCGTTTACTTCAAAGCAAACCGCGTCTCCCGCATCCTGAATGACCCGCTACCCAACGAGGCCGATTACCTCTCTATCATTGCAGGGAAAGCCCTCCCTCAAAAACAGGATGAGACAAAACCGACGGCGCCTGCTGTTGCAGAGCCCGTCAAGCCTGCTGTTGCAGAGCCCGTCAAGCCTGCTGTTGCAGAGCCCGTCAAGCCTGCTGTTGCAGAGCCCGTCAAGCCTGCTGTT
>JAISAG010000146.1 GCA_031266815.1 Burkholderiaceae bacterium
TCCCAGTTCAATGTAACTGTTCTCAAGCGGTTTTCCTGACGATGGCAGACTGAACGTCCTGACAGACGGGAACGTCTGCTCTATTTCTTCCATCAACGGTGTCAAAACGGCTTCAAACGTGCCGTAAACCATTACTGATTTCGCGGCTTGCATCGCGGTATTAAACGCTTCCCGATAGTAGGTATCCAGTACCCACTCCATCATGGGATGCGCCATCTCGGGAAACCCGGGTAAAAAGTAATGGCTGCGGATGAAAAACCCCGGAATACGGTTTGCCCGGTTGGGAATGATGTGTGAACCCACAGGAAACTCGCCCATTTTCATTCGGCGTATGTTGTCAGGGTGTTGCCTGTCGGGTGAGCACCCCGTCTGGAGGGCTATTTCCGCAATCCGCTCACCAATCCTTTTTTCGGCTTCGGGGTGCAGCACCAGTTCCACGCCCAGTGCGCGCGCGGCTGAACGCCTTGTATGGTCGTCCGGGGTTGAACCAATGCCTCCGCAGACGAATGTAACGCCACTGCCTGAAAAACTTCTGCGCAGGGTCGCCGTGATTTTTTCGGGATCGTCGCCAATGTATTCCACACCCCCCAGGTGCATCCCGCGTGTACCCAATATCTCAACTAACGCAGGGAAGTGCCGGTCGCGCCTTTTTCCCGACAGAATTTCGTCTCCAACAACAACGAGCCCTACCTCCATATACTTCTCTCCCTTGCACGGTGCCTGAGACGCTGACCTGTTGCTTTCCCTCAAAAAAAGGGGCAGACTGTGTCCCGCCGGGAACATGCCAACATACAATGATACAGACAAGTGCCCCCTCTTTCACAGGAGAATCACGAAAATGACACAGAACCTGACGGAGCTGACATACACCGATGAGGCTGTCGGAAATGGAATCGAGGCGGGGAAAGGCTCTTCGTTTCTGACCGTCCATTACACCGTCTGGCTGATGAACCCGGACGGTTCCACGGGAGACAAGGTGGATTGCAGCCGGGAACGCGACCAGCCATTCACGTTCCCGTTCGGTGTGCGCTACGTCATCAGGGGATGGGACGAAGGTATCAAGGGAATGCGGGTTGGAGGAAGGCGCATCCTGCGCATTCCGTCACACATGGGATACGGTTCTTCGGGCGCGGGAAGCAAAATCCCGCCGCACACCAATCTGATTTTTGACGTCGAATTGCTGAGCGCGTGAGCGCATCGGTAACGCGAACGTGCGCAAGATACCGCCCGTTAAATCAGGCCGTGGTCCGCAAAGGAAAAAATGTCAGCTCCCGCCACGATGAAATGGTCCAGAACACGAATGTCAACAACATCCAGGACTTCTTTCAGCGTTTGCGTCAGCATGTGGTCCGCCGGACTGGGCACAGCGGTCCCCGATGGATGGTTGTGCGCAAAAATGACGCTGGCGGCGTTTTTTCCCAGTGCCATCTTGACGACTTCCCGCGGATAAATATCCGCTTTGGACAGCGTGCCGCGAAAAAGCTCCCGGCTTTCAATCAGGGTACCCTTCATATCCAGAAACAGGACGACAAATGATTCATGCTCCTGAGTACGCAAATCCAGCAGAAGGTATTCCCTCACCGCACGGGATGACGCCAGTACGACCCCTGCCTTCATTTCTTCTTCAAGAAGGCGTTTTGCCAGTTCCAGTATGGCCCGTATCTGCACGAATTTGGCTGCACCTATGCCGCCCAGTTTTCCAAAATCGCCCAGGTTCGCGGAAAACAACGCCTGCAACGAACCAAAATGCTTCATGATGTCCCGCCCCAGGTCAACCGCACTCTTCCCGCGCACACCCGTTCGCAGAAAAATAGCCAGGAGCTCCGCATTGGACAAACCGCGCGCACCTTCTTTTAACAGGCGCTCGCGCGGTCTCTCCGCCTCCGGCCAATCCGTAATTGCCATATCCTGTCGTCTCCCCCGTTCCTGTCTGGTACGATACCATACCGCACCCGACAGGCCGAAACGAAATCGCGCCGTGTCGCCCGATTTTCGTACTTCCACCAAAATGCTCCAAATGGGAAAACATGGATAAGAAGCTGTTTCTGGCGCAACCCAGAGGGTTTTGTGCCGGGGTTCGCCGCGCAATCGCGACAGTCGAGCGCGCACTGGCACTATTTGGAAAACCGGTTTACATCAGACATGAAATCGTCCATAACACCTATGTGCTGGACGACTTGCGGCAAAAAGGCGCCGTATTCATCGAGGAACTGGATGAAGCCCCTCCTGGCAGTGTTCTTGTATTTTCTGCGCACGGCGTCTCAAAGCATGTCAAGGCAGAAGCGCAAAAACGGGAATTGCGTGTGTTTGACGCGACTTGTCCTCTGGTGACGAAAGTGCACATGGAAGTGGCACTCATGCGAAAAAACGACATGGAGGTTGTCGTCATCGGGCATCATGACCACCCCGAGGTAAAGGGGACAATGGGGCAATCAGATGCGGGGATGCACCTCGTGGAGGACAGGGAAGACATAAAAAAATTGCGCATCCCGCATCAGGGGAAAGTTGCTTATGTGTCGCAAACCACTCTGTCCGTTGATGACACGAAAGAGGTTATTGCAGCGCTTCAGGCACACTTTCCGGCTATCCGCGCACCACAAAAAGAAGATATCTGTTATGCAACAACCAACCGGCAGGAAGCCGTCAGGAAACTGGCGGAACACGTCAGCCTGATTATCGTTGTCGGAAGCCCCAACAGTTCCAATTCCAATCGCTTAAAAGAAGTTGCAGACAAAAGAGGGATCGCCGCATATATGGTGGATTCTGCTTCAGAAATCCGGCAGAAATGGCTGGATGGGCACACTGCCATTGGTGTTACGGCCGGTGCATCTGCCCCCGAAATACTGGTGGAAGAAGTCGTCTGGAAGCTGGGGACATACGGGTTTTCTCATGTCGAGGAACTGGAAGGAATACGCGAGAACCTGTCTTTTCCCCTGCCAGCAGGACTAGTGCGGGGCGCTTGCACGAAGATGGGCTGACAGCATCACGGAAGCGCCGTGCAGGGCAGCATAGGTATCCAATATCACAAACACCGGAACGAGGGCCATGTACTCTGAAAATCGCCCTTTCTCTTCGAAACGCTGACGAAACCCGGAGTGAAAGAAACGTTCACCCAAATGCGGCACAATGCCCCCGCCGATATAAATCCCGCCGCCCGCGCCAAGCGTTAACGCCAAATTTCCCGCAACAGTTCCCAGCATCCGGCAAAACGTTTCGACGACCTCATCGCACCACACACACTGGTCCACCAGCGCACGGTGTGTTATCTCTGTTGCGCTGAGCGATTCCGGGCGCTCTCCCCGGGACTCCATCAGGAGCCGGTAAATCAGCGCCATCCCCGACCCCGAGAGAAAGCGTTCCACGGAAACGTGCGGGTAATGCTCTCTCGCCAGGCGCAACAGTAGCATCTCTTTCTCGTCGAACGGCGGAAAGGAAACATGTCCTCCTTCTGCGACCAGGGGAACCCAGGTGTCGGCGCAGGGAATGAGCCCTGAGACCCCCAGTCCGGTCCCCGCGCCCAAAAGACCAATCGGCTTTCCCCGAACAGCCTGCTGTCCACCACACTGCTTCACGGCGGCAGGCGCCATGAATGGGATGGACATTGCCAGCGCGGTAAAATCATTCACAAACAGCACGGTCTCGAATCCAAATTCTTTCTGAATGGATTCAACCGAAAGTGTCCAATCCAGATTCGTCATCCTGATGACGCTGCCCGCAACCGAATCTGTGTTGGCGGCAACCGCGATGATGGCGTGCCGGATTCGTTCTCTTCCCGCATGCTGCGACAGAAATTGGGACAGCACATCACTAAAGCAGGAAAACGACCGGTTGACATAGGTGATCTGCTCCCCGAAATGCCCGCAACTCGTCTCCAGCACGAAACGCGCGTTCGTTCCGCCAATGTCGGACAACAAACGGGGAAAATCGTTTTCCATGGGTTTACCTCCCGGAGGCGGAGCAGGTGCAGCGCGGGTAATCCCCAGCATCATACCGCAGCGAACCGGGTTCCGGCAAAACAAGGGATATCACCCTTTCTGCCACTTGCTGTTGCCATATGCTAGAATTCTCTGGTGTGCAGGCGAATCTTTTCTTCGAGAGAGGGATATGGCAGGACATAGCAAGTGGGCGAATATCAAGCACAAGAAGGCCGCTGCGGATGCCAGGCGGGGCAAGGTGTGGACGCGCATTATCAGGGAAATCACTGTCGCCGCACGCATGGGCGGCGGAGATATCGGCAGCAACCCCCGTTTGCGCCTCGCTGTTGACAAGGCAGCAGAAGTCAATATGCCGAAGGAGAATGTCAGCCGCGCCATTTCCCGGGGAAGCGGTAATCTTGAAGGCGTCAATTACGAGGAGGTTCGCTACGAAGGGTACGGCATGGGTGGCGCCGCGATTATCGTTGACTGTATGACAGACAACCGCGTCCGCACAGTAGCAGATGTGCGTCACGCTTTCTCCCGGCTCGGCGGCAACATGGGAACGGAAGGTTCCGTTTCTTTTCTTTTCCGTCACTGCGGCCAACTGTTTTTCGCTCCCGGAACCGACGAGGACACACTGATGGAAAAAGCGCTGGAAGCGGGCGCAGACGATGTTGTCACGGATGATGAGGGCGGCATTGAGGTTCTCTGTGCGCCAGCAGATTTTGCTTCTGTCAAGGAATCGCTGGAAAAAGCCGGGTTCAAGGCGGAAAGCGCCGAGATTGTCATGCGCCCGGATACGGAGATAGAACTGGACGGCGATGATGCTGTCAAAATGCAAAGGCTGCTGGATGCCCTCGAAAACATTGACGATGTGCAGGATGTATTTACCAATGCCGCCATGGAAAATACCTGACGTCTGGGACAAAAAACTGGCGAAAATCCTTTCAAAATCACAGCATTTATGAAAATTCTGGTCATCGGAGCAGGCGGGCGCGAGCATGCCCTTGCCTGGAAATTTGCGCAATCCCGGCGTATTCAGGTGGTTTATGTTGCTCCCGGCAATGGGGGTACGGCGTCCGATTCGCGAATGGAAAATATCGATATCACCGATCCGGAAAGCCTGGCCGAATTTGCGTTAAAGGAAAACATCGGCATAACGGTTGTGGGACCGGAAGCGCCCTTGTCCAATGGAATCGTTGATGACTTTCGCGCAAAGGGTCTAAAAATATTTGGCCCCACAAAGAAAGCGGCGCAACTGGAAGCCTCCAAATCTTTCGCAAAATCCTTCATGGTGCGACATGGTATCCCTACCGCGGCACATGAAACCTTTACCGATGCAACGCGCGCGCACCAGTACATCACCAAAAAAGGAGGACCGCTTGTCGTCAAGGCGGACGGGCTTGCTGCGGGGAAAGGGGTTGTTGTTGCCATGACAACGGATGAAGCCCACACCGCCGTTGACACGATGCTTACTCACAACCGGTTCGGTAACGCCGGTAACCGGGTTGTGATCGAAGAATATCTGGAAGGGGAGGAGGTCAGTTTTATCGTTATGGTGGATGGCAAGAACGTTTTGCCGCTGGCGACCAGCCAGGACCACAAACGCCTGAACGATAATGACCAGGGACCCAATACGGGGGGAATGGGCGCTTACTCGCCCGCACGAATCGTTACGCCCACGCTTCATTCGCGTATTCTGCGCGAAATTATCAATCCTGCAGTAGCCGGTATGGCAAAAGACGGTATCCCTTACACCGGTTTTCTGTACGCTGGACTGATGATAGGCGCAGACGGAAAGCCGCGAACGCTGGAATTCAACTGTCGTATGGGTGACCCGGAGACACAACCCATCCTTGCCAGATTGCGGAATGACTTCGTTGATGTGATGGAGCATGCTGTAGGAGGCACACTGGATAAAGTGGAGTTGCAGTGGGATCATCGTATTGCGCTGGGTGTTGTACTCGCATCGGAGGGATACCCGGATGCACCGACAACCGGACATGTCATATCCGGCATCCCGAAAGAAGGTGAAGATTGCGTCGTTTTCCATGCGGGAACCGCTCTGGCGCAAAAGCAGTTCACCACGACAGGCGGGCGCGTACTGTGCGTCGTGGGACTCTCCGACACGATGCGGATGGCCCAAAAGATAGCCTATGAGGCCATCAGGGAAATCCGGTTTGATGGTATGCAGTATCGCCGTGACATCGGCTGGCGCGCCGCGAGGAAACCGCATCAGTAAAAGCAATCTCCCTGATGTGTCGGCTGGCTCAACAGGTACCGAATCGTACCGGCGAGGAAATTATTGATGCAATGTATCGTTCTGCTGGGTGGCAGCTTCGACCCGGTGCACAGTGGACATGTCACCATCGCCGAACATGTTTGCCAACTGCTCGGGACAAGGCAGCTTCGTCTGGTGCCCGCGGGCAACCCCTGGCAGAAAACCGCGCTGATTGCCACACCGGAGCAGCGGATAGCCATGCTGGAAATTGCTTTTGAAGCCAGCACGCTTGCCGTCACAATAGACCTTTGGGAAATTGCCAACCGTGGACAAACATACAGCATTGACTACCTCCCCGCCATCAGGGAGAAAACGGGAAAAGATGTTTCCCTCGTTTTTGTCGTCGGCGCCGACCAGCTTCTGAATTTTCATACATGGCGCCAATGGGAGGTCATTTTCGAGTATGTTCACGTTCTTGCTGTCTCCCGTCCCGGATTCGACGTATCCGGCAGCACGATGGATCGGCATGTCTGGCACGAGTTCAGCAAGCGGCTGTCCATGCCGCAAGAAATAAGAAGCATCCCGTCCGGCATGACTTACCTGGACGGGACAACCCATGTCAACATTTCCTCTACCGGGGTAAGGGATCAGATTGCCCACTTCGCCGGACATCCTCCGTCCGTGCCGCCGAAAGTGTTAGACTATATTTTCAGGAATAACCTCTATCGCCCTTGATAAAACGGATTTTACGAGAACAACATGGACACACAGCAATTGCAGGTCGTCGTCGTGGATGCATTGGAAAATGTCAAGGCGCACGATATTGTGCTGTTCGACACCAGCCATCTGACGGGCATGTTTGACAGGGTCGTTATCGCTTCGGGAACATCCAGCCGTCAAACGAAAGCGTTGGCGGCATCGGTTCGCGACAAGGTAAAAGAAGCCGGAGGGCACATCATCGGAATAGAAGGGGAAAATGCAGGAGAATGGGTTCTGGTTGATTTGGGGAGCATCATCGTGCATATCATGCACCCGCCCATTCGCGCATACTATCAGCTCGAAGATATATGGGGTGGGAGGGAGATAGACATAGCGGCAGCGAAAAAAGCCCTTGCGCCTGCCACACGCCGGACGACCGCATCGTCCAAACCGGCGCGCACCGCATCCCGAACATCGTCGGCAGGTGCCCGGCAGAGCAAAGCGCCCAAGGACCCGCCTGAGCCAGGGGAAAAAGCCGTGCCCAAAACACGAAAAAGAGCCGGTAGCACTCTCCCCAAACCGGGCAATTAAACGGATGCAATTTTTCATCATCGCCGTGGGAACCCGAGTGCCGGCATGGGTCAAATCGGGGTATGACGAATATGCCCGGCGCATGCCTCCAGACTGCAAAATCACACTCAAGGAAATCAAACCCGCACTCCGCCCCGAAGGGAAACCGCCAGAATCCGCCATGGCGACAGAATATGACCGGATTGTAGAGGCCTTGCCGAAGAACGCCTTTATCATCGCATTGGACGAGCGCGGGCGAAGCATGACGAGTGAGCGTCTGTCGGAAGAATTGTTGAAATGGCAACGTGACGGAAGAAACGTTGCCTTTGTCATCGGCGGTGCGGATGGACTGGATGAGCGCCTGAAAAAAAGCGCACATGATTTGCTCCGTTTGTCCGATATGACGCTGCCACACGGCATGGCGCGGATTGTCCTCGTGGAGCAATTATATCGCGCCTGGTCTATCGCGCAGCATCACCCGTATCACCGCCATTGATGCCGACATGCGATACGAAAAAATCTATCTTGCGTCAAACAGCCCAAGACGACGCGCTCTGTTACAACAAATCGGCGTACGTTTCGAGCATCTTCCCCTCCCCTCTTCTGCCAACGGAAACATAATTGATGAGGACAGACTGCCCGACGAATCGCCACGCGACTATGTCGAACGCGTGTCACGAGACAAGGCGCGCTTCGCGTGGCACTGGATAGAACAAAACCAACTGCCGCTGCTTCCCGTTTTGTCGGCGGACACGGTCGTTTCCATTAACAGTAAAATACTCTGGAAACCACAGAACAGGCAGGAAGCCATGCACACCACAAAGGCGCTTTCCGGCAGAACACACAGCGTACTGACGAGCGTATGCGTTAAAACAAACGATGCTACATTGCAAATGACGCAGGAATCGGAAGTACGCTTTGCCGTGCTGTCCGACAGGGAAATTGATGCCTATTGCCAAACAGAGGAACCCTACGATAAAGCGGGAGGTTACGCCATACAGGGAAAGGCGGCAAAATTCATCACCTACATTTCAGGCAGCTACTCCGGGATTATGGGGCTTCCCTTGTATGAAACAGTGCAATTATTGTGCAAAGCGGGCGTTTACGTACCATGAACGAGAAAATCCTGATCAACATTACGCCGCAGGAGACGCGCATAGCCGTCATCTCGCAGGGCATTCCGCAGGAATTACACATTGAAAGAAGCGCGACCCGGGGGCTGACAGGCGACATCTACCTTGGCAAGGTGGTCCGCGTCTTGCCGGGAATGCAATCGGCTTTCGTGGATATTGGCCTTGACCGTGCTGCATTTCTCCATATTGCCGATATATGGGAAGCACAGCAGAATACTGAATCGCAGGACAAGCCGACACCGATAGAGAAAATTCTCACAGACGGGCAACCTGTTATGGTCAGGGTTATCAAGGACCCACTTGGCTCGAAAGGGGCGCGTCTTTCCACCCAGGTATCCATCGCCGGACGAATGCTGGTTTATCTTCCCCAGGAAGCGCACATTGGCATATCCCAGCGCATTCAGAATGAAGAAGAGCGCGAGGTACTGCGCGACCGCGTGCGAAACCTTCTGCCGGAAGGAACTCAGGGCGGCTACATCATTCGAACCGTTGCCGAACTGGCATCAGACGGGGCACTGCATGCGGACATTCACTTTCTTCATAAACTGTGGGCCAACATCAGGGAAAATGCCGGGAAAACAGCGGCACCATCGCTCCTGTACCAGGATTTGAGTCTGGCACAGCGCATATTTCGCGATTTTGTGCGCGAACAGACAGACAGTATTCTGGTTGACGCACACGACAGTTATCTTCATCTCAAAAAATTCGCCGACACGTATACGCCGGATATTTCCGAAAAGCTCACTTACTATGACGGCGCCCCCCCTCTCTTCGACCTCTACGGCGTAGAAAACGAAATCCGGCAGGCGCTGGCAAGACGTGTTGACCTGAAATCCGGCGGATACCTCGTTATCGAACAAACCGAAGCCATGACGACCATTGACGTCAATACCGGAGGCTTTGTGAGTGGACGCAATTTTGACGACACTATTTTCAAAACCAATCTGGAAGCCACTCACGCTATTGCGCGCCAACTCCGCCTGCGAAACCTGGGCGGCATCATCGTTCTCGACTTCATTGATATGGAAGACGAAGAACACCGCCGTGCCGTTATGGACGAGTTGAAAAAGGCGCTCGCCCAGGACAGGACGAAGATTTCAGTCAGTGAATTTTCCACACTCGGCCTGGTGGAAATGACGCGAAAACGCACGCGGGAATCACTGTCGCACCTTCTTTGTGAAACATGTCCTGTCTGCCACGGCACGGGAGAAATAAAAACGTCACGGACGATCTGCCACGAAATCATGCGAGACATCACGAGAGAAGCCAGGCAGTTCAGCCCCAGAGAGTTTCGTATTCTGGCATCCCAGGTTGTTATTGACATGTTCCTGGAGGAAGAGTCGCAACACCTCGCCGCATTGGGGGATGCGATAAGCAAACCGATTTCATTGCAGGTCGAGACGCTTTATGCCCAAGACCAGTACGATGTCATACTCATCTGATACAGCAGAAACACTAACGGCGGGGAAGCGGAGGATAAAGCCGCCGGGCATTCATGCTCTCGTAGAAATACTGCGCGGTCGCGTGCGAGCGTGACAACAACTCCTGAGACACCGATTCGCCCGGTGTCTGCGTCCCCCCGGACATACCCGAACGGTTTGCCGCCACTGTCCGGCTCGAAAACCACTTCGTTCCCCATAATGGCATAGTTGCCTTCACCGGACCGGATGACCGCAACCCGTGGTCCGGGCACAAAAACAGACCTGCCCAGCGGAATCGGCTTGTTTGCCGACAGTCCAAGAATATCCAGGACACTTGGCAATATGTCAATTTGCTGTATGGGATCTTCAGCTGGCATTCGGGAAAGAGGGATTGAAGGATGATAAAAAATGACGGGAATGCGCCAGGCGCCCAGAGGGTCCTGGCGAAATGCATCCAGATACTGCAAGGCGCCATGGTCCGCAGTAATGACAAACAGTGTGTTCTTAAACCACGGCTTTTCTCGTGCCCCTTCAAAAAATTTCCGCAGAGACAGATCAGCATAAGCCTGTGCTTTCATCATGCGATGAGGCGCTTTGGGCAGGGTATCCTCGTATTTGGAGGGAATGTTGAAAGGAAAGTGCGCTGACAGGGAAAACGCGCTGATAGCGAACGGGTTTCCCTGCTTGTGCATCTTGTCTATTTCGACCAGCACGTACTGGAAGAACGGCTCGTCGTAGATGCCCCAGCTTCCGTCATAATCTTCGGGGTGAGGGTAATTCTCGCGGGAGAAATGATGCTGAAACCCCGCGCGCACCGCAAACTTGTCAAGCGACATGGAGCCTTTTCTTGCGGCGTGAAAGAATGCCGTCGTATAGCCATGCCGCGCCAGTACTGTCCCCATTCCTTCAAAATCGGCGTTGGCGTAGGGGGATACCAGAAAAGGTTCGGTCCCCAGCGCGGGTATCCCTGCCAAAACAGCGGGAATGCCATCAATACTGCGACTGGCATTGGCAAACGCGTTGGGAAAAAACACCGCCTCACCCGCCAGCTTGTCCAGAAAAGGAGTGAAGCCTGTCACCCCGTTGATTCTCCCCATGTATCCCAGAGAAAGGCTCTCCATGATGAATACCACCACGTTTTGCGGCGTCGCGCGGCGGTAATGCACCACTTTGGATGTTGTGCCGACAGACCCGTTCAATAGAGGCATTATTTCTTCGGGGCGTTGAAAATAGTTGCGCACCACGACCCCGCGGCTTCGCAGGCTCTTTATAAAGGTGAACGGGGTGTTCAGTGCCCAGTTTCCCAGATCCAGGTCAGGATGTGTGTCCACTGTCTTCAGCGGTTTGGAATTGCGCACGCCACCTCTGATGCCAACAACCAGCAGAAAAACCGTTATGAGAAAAACAAGCGCCCAGTAAACTGAAAAATGGATGGACTCCGATAAACGGGCGGATACGGCCTTTCTCTGAACCCGCCACACGAGATATGCCCACAAAATAATCGATGACAGTCCGACAATGATCAGAAGCAAATAGTCCCCGAAAATGTTGGACAGCTTCCAGTCGCCTTCCCCGAGAATGAACACCGTTGCGAGGGTCAGCCTCGACTTCACGTAGCGCACCAGTTCAATATCCACCCATCCCATAAAGAAGAGAGGGATACCGCTGAAAAGCAGGATGATTGCAGCAAGCTGCCAGCGCTTTCTGGCAAGAATGCCGGGAAGAGGGAAAATAATGCACAGGGCAGGCACAACCAAAATGTGTGCTATCGCCGACACATCAAACCACAACCCCACCTTGAAAGCAGCGAATATTTCTGCGCCCGGGCTATTGAGGAAAAGGGAACGATTCCAGAGAAAATCAACCAGCCTGATCAGTAAAAACATCAGCGCGGTTACGAAAAACCAAATCCACAGACAGGCAAAACTCCTGACAACCGGCTGGTGCAAAAAGGCAAAGTGTGGATGGTCGCGAAATAAACGTCTCATTGGAAATACTGTATCGGTGTGGAACCTCCGCGCCTCAGCCCACAGCCCCTTTTTCCCCCAGAGAATCCATCACCCGGTTGAGGTCATCGCCATTTACGCCATTCTTCCCGGCGACCAGTATGGCGCGCCGCACAGAAAGAAGCGGAACCCGTTTTTCTTCTCTCTTGTGCGTCAGCATGATAACAGGAATATTCAGTGCGTCCGCAAGATACACTGCGTTTGAGGCGGTGGATACAAGCAGATCGCATAGGCTGAGCACAGCAGCAAACTGGAAGAAGGGTTCGGTCAGGCGGAGGAATCTGACTCGTTCAAAGGAGTAGCTGTCCGTGCAATGCAACAGGATTTTCTGCTTTATCCAGTCGGTATCTTCCAACGGGGCATTGATCAGAAACCACGCATTCCGATAACTGTCTCTCTCTCTTAAGGCACGAACCAGTTCCACCGCATGAGCCGGAGAATAACCACGGTATACGTTGTTCGAAATATTGATAAAAACAACCTGTTCACCAATCCTGTCAATACCCCACTTTTTCAATAACACATCTGCCTGATGCAGTGACGACAGCGGGATATCAATAAACGGTGAACGGGCTTCTTCTTCCACCGTAAGACCGAACAGGCAAGCAAACCAATCCGCATAAATCTCTCCAGAACGGGGTAAATGTTTCCCCCCTCCGTGCAGAGGTACAGCTGCATTCAATTTTTTGTGGGCGGTACGGTGGAAAAGCGACATCAACCCTTGTTCTTTCAGCCCGACGACAAATCCGGCAGGGCTGATTTCTCTTGCCAGATTGATGTACTGACACACGTGCGTTTCCGCCAGAGAAACCAGCAGCGGATACTCTTCGCCCTGCGCCTCTGTCACAGATTGCTTCAACTGGGAGGCTGTCTCCGTCCGGGTGTACGCTTTCCCGATAAACGAGCAGGCATTTAACCAGCCAGACAGGGAAAGCGGTGATTCGTCGCGGGAATTTTCCCTGCCGACCCAGATATGGATATCCAGATGGGGATACCACTCTGCCAGCGCCCGCAGGTAATTTTGCAGGGGAATATAGGCAGGAATATCCATGCATGACAAGAACAGCACCTTGTCAGCGCTTTGCAGCAAACTACCGGGAATAAGCGGTGAAGACATGGGAAAAGTGGGCAATAATCACGCTGGGCGGTTGTTTTCTTGCGCCTCTCGCGCAAATTGCAGACGATACAGATTTGCGTATGTCCCGTCTCGTTCAAGCAGCGCGTCGTGCGTTCCTATCTCAATGACACGGCCCTCCGCCAGAACAACAATACGCGAAGCACCCTCAATGGTGGAAAGCCGGTGCGCGATGACAAGGGTTGTTCTGCCATTCATGAGCTGATCCAGAGCAGATTGTACTTCGCGTTCGGACTCCGTATCCAGCGCCGAGGTCGCTTCGTCCAGTATCAAAATAGGCGCATCCTTGTACACGGCACGGGCAATGGCAAGACGCTGCCTTTGCCCCCCGGACAAGCGGGAACCATTTCGCCCAATCCTTGTTCCCAAACCCGACTCCAGGTTGTTGACAACACCGCGCAGATGCGCCGCATCTATCGCTGAATTAACTTTTTCCATATCGGGAGAGGAATCTCCATAAGCAACATTGGCAGTAACTGTATCATCAAACAAAATGACATGCTGGCTCACCATGGCAATCTGGTCACGCAAACTCTTGAGCGACATCTCGCCCAGAGGCATACCGTCCAGCATGACAACCCCCTCGGTAACGGGGAAAAATTCCGGCAGCAGGTTGACCAGTGTGGTTTTCCCTCCGCCAGACATGCCGACAATGGCAATGGTTTCCCCCGGGGAAACGCTCAGATTGACGCCATGCAACGCATCCCTGTTCGCGCCGGGGTAACGAAACCCGACATCGACAAAATCAACCTGTCCCTTAACACGTGAGGATAATACAACGCCGTTTGTTCGTTCAATCGGCGCATCAATCAGATCAAAAACGGCTTCCGCGGAAGCCAAACCCCGCTGCAACGGCCCGTTCACCTCAATAACCTGTTTCATTGGAGCAAGAATCATCAGCATCGCCGTCAGAAAAGAGACAAAACCACCCACCGTCGCGCTCCCGCTCCTGTACTGATACAGGGCAATCACGATGATGACGGCGACCGTACACGCTGTTATCAGTTGCGTAATGGGAACGGTGGAAGCAAACGTTGATATCGTCCTCATGGTATAGCGACGTATCTCCTGAATACGACGTTCAAAACGATACCTCTCGAATTCTTCGGAGCCAAAAAGCTTGACGATACTGTGCGCCTGCGTCACTTCCTCAATATTTTGTGTCAACTGGGCATTGAGCGTCAACGATTCCTGATTGAGCTTCCTCAATTTTCTGCCCGTAAAACGAACGACCAGCGAAACAAGCGGAAAAAGAATCAGCGTAATCAGGGACAGCTTCCAGTTCAGGTAAAACAACCAAATCAACAAACCCAGGACGGTCAGGGCAGACCGTATCATGGAGGTCATGACATTTGTGATCATCCCGATGATTTGCTGCACCTCGTACATGATGGTATTGAGCGTTCTCCCCACCGAATAGGTTTCAAAAAAACCCGCAGACACATCCAGCATGCGATCAAACATCTGCCGCCGAAGCACTGTCAGCAATCGTGACGAAATCCAGTTCAGCAGGTAGGTGCTGCTGAAAGTCGCCGTACCCCGCACAACGAAAAGCGCGATGACAATGGCAGGAACAAGCCAGTATGGAAAATCTGAGTCCTGGGTAAAACCGTGGTCCAGCAGAACCTTGAAGAAGTAGGGTATCACTGGCTCCAGTGACGCCGTCACAGTCATGGCAAGAAACGCCAGCGCAAGCCGCGCCTTGTACGGACGGTGCAGGGCGAGCAAACGTTTGATGTGTGGCGGCACAATCATGGAGAACACCACTTTGATGACGGGGAATACCTTACTTTGGGTTGCCCGGGAAAAGGAACATCGGGAAATGGGCTGTTTTTACCCTGCGCCATCATGATACCTGTGCGTTCGATATCATCTGCAAGGTGTGCAGGCATTCGTCAGAGGGCAACAACCGCCATGCATCGCCCAGATCAAGCTCGCATTGCAGGGATTTGTTCCGATAGTAGGCAAACAACGGGAGCCCGTCATGTGAGACATACGGTGACAACTGGGTTTTCAGCGTCTCAATGGCGTACTCTTCCGGCAGTTCCATGTGCAGTTGCTTTCTGATGTGGCAACGGGCGGCAACAATATCCATGATTTCATCCACCATCACCCGCAACCCATCGCCATTGCGCCGCTCTTCCACACGCCCGGAAACCACCAGAAAGGCATCCTGAACGAACAACGGTTTGTATTTGCCCACGTTTTCCGCATACATCACCACGTCGATCATCCCCGTTCCATCGTCCAGCACGCCTGTCATCACTGGCCCCAATCTGCTCTGTCCTTCCTGCCAGAAAGAGAGTATCCCCGCCACCCACCTCTTCGTGCGGTGCTTCCGCAATTCCGCAACAGGTGTGTGACCGAAGTGCCTCGCTTCTTCGGCATAAAGATGAAAGAGATGTCCCGACAGGTGCAGCCCCAATGCCGATTTTTCTTTGTCCAGCCTGTCCCTGAGCGACCAATCCGGCACATTCACGTACGCTATATGCGTGCGTGCCACATCGTCTCCATCAAACAAACTCCCCTGTTCCGCGTTTTCGTTGGCCTGTTTGGCAACCTCTATTGCCAGCGAAAGGGATTCCAGCAGCACGGCTCTGTCCTTCCCAAGGAAATCCAGCGCGCCCGCACAAATCAGTGATTTGATTGCGTCACGGGCAACGCGCTGCTTGTCCACCCTCTGGCAAAAATCAAATAAATCTGCAAACAGTTTTTCTTCTCGCGCGCCGATAATGTTTTCTATTGCTCCCTCACCTACCCCCTTTACCGCGCCCAGCCCGTAACGAATTTTCGTTGCCGATCCATTGGAGGGGTCAAAGGCAACAGGCAAAAAAGGATAGGCGGAGCGGCTTATATCCGGCGGCAATATTTCCAGCCCACAGGTCTGCTGCGCGTCCCTGACCAGGATGCTCATTTTCTCCGTATCGTTCATCGCCAGCGACATATTGGCCGCCATAAACTCTGCGGGATAGTGTACTTTCAAATACGCTGTCTGATAAGCCAAGAGGGCGTAAGCGGCAGCATGGGACTTGTTGAACCCATAGCCCGCAAATTTTTCCATCTCGTCAAATATCCCGCCCGCGTTCTCCGCCGACAATCCGTTTTTCGCCGCACCTTCCTGAAAGACCTTGCGCTGCTTCGCCATCTCGACCGGATCTTTTTTCCCCATTGCACGACGGAGCAGGTCTGCGCCCCCCAGGGAATACCCTCCCAGTACCTGCGCCATTTGCATGACCTGCTCCTGATACACCATGATGCCATATGTCTCGGACAGAATCACCTCCGCGCGAGGATCGGGGTAATCAAACGGCTCGCCGTGTTTTCTGCGGCAAAAATCCGGTATATGCTCCATTGGCCCAGGACGAAACATGGCGACCAGCGCGATAATGTCTTCAAACCGATCCGGTTTCGCCTGCCTGAGCATATTCCGCATTCCGGCGCTTTCAAGCTGGAACACGGCAACTGTCTTCGCGCTTGTCAGTAAATCGTATGTCTGCCTGTCATCCAACGGAATAGACTCCAGCGTGAAAAGCGGCGCAGCAGGGTCATCCTGACGCACGGCGCGGATATTCTCAAGTGTCTTGCTGAGAATGGTCAGTGTGGCGAGTCCCAAAAAATCGAATTTGACCAGACCAATCTCGCCAATATCTTCCATATCGAGCTGCGCAACGATGCCCCTGTCTTCCTGACTGTACAGGGGACAGAAATCTGTCAGCCTGCCCGGCGCGATTAACACCCCTCCCGCATGTGTTCCCGCTTCCCGTGTGATGTCTTCAATCTGCTCTGCCAGCGCAAGCAACTGTGCGACTTCTTCTTCCTCTTCTTCCCTTTTTGCCAGCCGGGGTTCCGCTTCCCGTGCGCTCTCAATCGTGGCATCCAGCGCTCTGGGTATCAGCTTGGCAATGCCATCGCAAAAGTTGTACCCCAAATCCAGTACCCTGCCTACATCGCGCACAGCGGCTTTTGCCTTCATGCGGTGAAAGGTAACTATCTGGGATACGGCATCATCTCCATAACGTCTTTTGACGTAATCAATTACTTCTCCCCTGCGTTCCGTACAGAAATCAATGTCAAAATCCGGCATGGAGACGCGCTCGGGGTTCAGGAAACGCTCAAACAGCAAGTTGTACGCCAACGGATCCAGATTGGTGATGGACAGCGCATAAGCAACCAGTGAGCCCGCGCCGGAACCGCGACCCGGACCGACCGGAATACCCCTGTCTTTTGCCCACTGGATAAAATCGGACACTATCAGGAAGTACCCGGAATACCCCATCTTGATGATGGTATCTATCTCGAAGCGAAGACGCTCCTCGTAGCGGGGACGCGCCTTTGCACGTTCGTCAGGGGAAAACATCTGTTCGAGGCGACTTTCCAGACCTGCTTGTGCTTCCTGCTCCAGAAATGTATCAAGAGCTTCGCCGACCAGCAATTCTCCATCCGGCTTGCGGAAATGGGGCAGATGCAACTCGCCCAGCCCCAATGTCAGATTGCAACGCTTCGCAATTTCTACCGTGTTTTGCAATGCACCCGGCAAATCGGCAAAACGTGACAGCATCTCCTGCTGAGAAAGAAAATACTGCTGGTCACAAAATAGCTGCGGGCGGCGTTTGCTGGCCAGGACCTCGCCGCGGGCAATACAAACGCGCGCATCGTGCGCGGCAAAGTCCTTTTCTTCCAGAAATTGCACGGGATGCGTGGCAACCACCGGCAAACTCAATTTATCTGCCAGTGCAAGCATCTGTCTGAGTGTCTGCTCGGTTGCGGACACTCCGGGATGTTGGGGACGCTGTATTTCAATGTAAAAGCTGTCGGGAAACACGCGGGCCCACCGTTGCGCGAAACGCTCCGCCCAATCCAGCTTGCCCTGACTGATGGCTACCCCGATGTCTCCCGCCTGGAATCCAGACAACGCAATCAGATCCATGCCTTCCTGAGCCAGTGTTTCCAACCACTTTACACGCACTTCCGCACTGCTCTGGTTCCGCGCTTTCTCCACCTGGGACTGAGAAAGCAGACGGCACAACTGCGCGTACCCTCGCCTGTTTTTGACGAGCAACAGCAGGCGAAACGGGTCGCTCATCTCCTCGCTTCGCACCCAAACATCACAGCCGACTATCGGCTTTATGCCTTTTTCGCGCGCTTCCTTGTAGAACTTAACCATGCCAAACAAATTGGCAAGATCGGTTAATGCCAGTGCAGGCTGGGTATCCTCGACCGCTTTTTGCACTGCTTCGTCAATGCGGAGAATCCCGTCCTCAATCGAGTATTCCGAGTGAAGGCGCAAGTGAACAAACTGTGGTTCTGTCATCCCGTCATTTTACACTGTCTTTTTATACGACCCACTCACACGCGCCAGCAGCGCGACGGCCCCAAAACGCCACAAGCCCTTGCCATTCAATGGCAGTTATGCCGTTTCGCCGCACGCGAATGACTCACTTTTTCCCTTTCCCTCCCAACAGAACAGGAATTTTTCTGTGAAGGGTTCTGGAGATGACCTGCCGACCTCCCTTCGCGGGAGGAGAACGCGTTGCGCGGGGAGGAGATGATGATGTCCATGTTTTTCTCTCAGCGGGCGTGGCGGATGATCGGGTTGGCGGGACACGGGGCGATGCCTTCTTTTCCGGCAACGCGCGATCAGCACTGCCTTGCTCCTTGCCAATCAGTCCGGAAAGGGGGAGACGGGACAGCTTGCGCCGGATGACCTTCTCAATTTCAGACAGGTAAGGCTCATCGTCGTTCGAATAAAAAGAAATGGCCATCCCGCTGGCGCCGGCCCTGCCTGTCCGACCAATACGGTGGACATAATCTTCCGCAACGCGGGGCAAATCGTAGTTGATAACACAAGGCAACTCGACAATATCAAGACCGCGTGCCGCAACGTCTGTCGCAACCAATGCATCAATTTTGCCCTTTTTGAAAGCATCCAGGGCAATCATCCTCTCTTGCTGCGTCCTGTCGCCGTGGATGGCAGTCGCGTGTATCCCTTTTTTCTCCAGTTGATGCGTCAGGCGGGACGCACCCACCCGTGTATTGGTAAAAATCAGTACGCGGTCAAGCTGCTGACTCCTGACAATATGCGCCACAGCATCATTTTTGTCTTCCTTGTTGACCTGGTAAACCACTTGCGTCACGGTATCTGCTGTTGCGTTGCTGCGCGCCGCTTCGACAGAAACCGGATTGTTCAGGAAAGAGGCTGCCAGCTTTCTGATTTCAGGAGAGAAGGTGGCTGAAAACATCAGGTTCTGCCGCTTCTCGGGCAACAAGCCGATAATACGTTGCAGATCGGGCAAAAACCCCATGTCCAGCATGCGATCCGCCTCGTCTAAAACGAGAATTGCAGCCTGTGACAAGACCACGGTGTGTTGCTGAACGTGGTCCAGCAAGCGACCCGGCGTTGCTATCAGGATATCCACTCCCGAGCGCAGCGCGTTTGCCTGCGGCGCGATATCCACTCCACCAAAAACAACAGCGGAGCGCAACAGGGTATGACGGGCGTAACTTTTAATGTTTTCAGCAACCTGCACCGCCAGTTCGCGTGTCGGAACGAGAATGAGTGCGCGAACAGGGTGGCGTGCGGGAGAAACGCTTGTACTGGAAAAAGGAAGCAGTCTCTGGATGAGCGGCAACGCAAAACCGGCTGTCTTCCCCGTTCCTGTCTGTGCTGCCCCCATGACATCCCTGCCTTGCAAGGCGGGGGGAATGGATTTGACCTGAATCGGCGTGGGAGTCACATACCCCTGCTCGCTCAAAGCGCGCAGGATTTCCTGTGAAAGGCCGAAAGCCGTGAACCCGCCGGAAGCGTCATCTTCCCCTGAAATACTCTGCTTATCAACCATATCGCCCAATGTGCCACCGCCATCCGCACCCGCCAATAACCGTGTTTTCCCGTTCATCGCCACGACCTCTCGAATATTGAAAGGCAATCCGCATCGGAAAGCGGAACCGGGTCCATCTCGAACAACTCTCCCATCGTCTCCCGCGCATTCTTCACGTACCGGGGCAACGCTTCTTTCCTGATTCCATAATCGGACATCCTCAAATCGGCCACACCACAATCTTCCTGCAGGGCAACCAGTGCATCAACGAAATCGGCGGCAGTGTCCGTCTGCCGGCCGAGCGCTTTTGCCATGGCGATCATTTTCTCATCACACACTCCTGACAATGCGAAATGAGAATAGTAGGCGCGACTCAGCATGAGCAGGCCCGCACCGTGCGGTAATGCCGGATGAAAGGCAGAAAGCGCATGTTCCATGCTGTGTTCCGAGGTAATACGGCAAATGCTCAACAACATCCCGGACAGGGTATTGGCCAATGCAACATCGGCACGGGCATCCTCATCCAGGCCGTTACGAACCGTGCGCGCGAGCGAGCTGCCAATTAACGCGATGGCTTTCAGCGCGAACAGATCACTTACCGGACTGGCAGACTTGCTGATGTACCCCTCCGTTGCGTGAAAAAGGGCGTCAAACCCCTGGTACGCTGTCAACTCTGGAGGAACCGTCAGCATCAGTTCCGGGTCTACAACCGCGATGACGGGAAAAACCTTGTCGTTGCCCATACCAATCTTCTCATTCGTCTCTTCCCTGGTAATCACCGCCCACTGGTTCACTTCGGATCCCGTTCCGGCCGTTGTCGTGATAGCAACAACAGGGAGAGGGGCATTTAAAAAAGGCTTTCCCTTGCCACTCCCGCCCGTGACGTAATCCCAAAGGTCGCCATCATTGGTCGCCATACACGCAATGGCTTTCGCGGCATCCATCACACTGCCACCCCCCAGGGCAACAACAAAGTCACAGGCATTCCGGTTCGCAAAAGCGCTCCCCAGCATCACATTACTTTGGGTTGGATTGGGCTGGACATTGTCGTAAACGACATAGGACACGCCCGCCAAATCAAGCTGCTTTTCTACCCTGCCCAAATAACCGTTTTCCCGGATAGACCTTCCGGAAGAAACGACAAGCAACGCCCTTCTTCCCGGGAGAGAAGAAGCGTAAAGATGGTTCAACTGCCCTTTGCCAAACATAATGCGCGCCGGGGCAAAATAATTGAAAAACACGTGTTTCCTCTTTTTCTCCAGATAACAACACACTCTACCCGACGGGCAAACGCACCGGGAGAAAAGGGTTAGCCCGCAACGTTCGCGCTGTTGTAATCCTGAGTGGCCTTGTCGTACTTCTGCTGCATCCCGCGAAACGCCGATTCCGATTTCTTGTCGCGAACTTCCCGGTAATTCTGGATAATTCCCTCAATATCACGCCGAAACTCGTCAAAATGGGCGTTAACCACACTGCCTTTCTCCCTGGACTCCTCAATCGCCTTGTGTTGCGCGCGCAAAGCCGCATCCAGTTTGCTCCTGATCTTGTCGGCGGACGAAAAAGCATCCGAACGGACGAAAGGTCTCTGGTCAAACACAGCAAGCAACTCCTCCGACAGTATCATCATTTCCTCCGTGTGATAGCTGATCGTCCTGCTATCTGCCTTGAATTTTTCCATGCGCCCGTCCGCGTCAAGGCGGCGGTATTTCATCAGGGCATTGCCCAATCGGCTCAACGCGCCCACTGCAGACTCGTAATCTCCATGGATTGACCTGGCTTTCGCCAACCAGTCTCCTCTTGGGCGTTCTGGAGAAGCAGCAAAATTTTTCTCATGCGTCAAAATCTGCTCACACAGGGCCGCCAATGTTTTAACCGACTCATCCAGATCGGACATGTCCGGGACAGAAACGGACTCCCCCTGCTTCAGATACTTCAGCGCCTCATCCATCTTCCCGACTGTCCGAAATTCGAAGCGCCCCCCTTTCTTCGGTTTGGCAATGCGCCTTGCCAAATCGTCGTAAACGGAGACAAGCCCGGCTTTCTCATCCATAAGCAGGGCATACGCTATCTCCAGATCGTGACGTTTCTGGAACGCCGGCTGCGCCTTGTCAGGTTCCTTTTTCTCTGCGGAAAGCACCGATGGCGTCCCCTCGGTCGTCTGCCCGGACGATTTTTGTGCCGCTGCCGGTTTATCGGATGCTCTGTCCGCCCCCGGCCTTTTGCAGGAGGCCACGGACAGCCCAAGCAATAATATCGACAGATACAAGCAAAAAGATTTCATTGATAACATTGGTCGTTCCCTGTATCCCATCCATTGACAGGTCATAGCATTTTATACGGCAAGCGCCGCGACACCATTCTATCCTCAAGCCACAGACAACGAAACCCCATTATGACATCTCGCATGAACGGGATCGGTTCACTTGCAGGTGCATCTCATGGAAATCGTGTCCACTGGGCATTTGATAGGCGCGTAACCCAAACTCGGGCATCAGCGCATACAAGTGCTCAAAAATGTCCGATTGTGTCGCTTCGTGCGCTGACCACTCTGTTGTGCTGGTGAAACAATAAATCTCCAGCGGTAATCCGTGCGGCCCTGCTTCCATCTGCCGAACCAGCACCGTCATGCTGCCATGAATATCTTCGCGGCTGCGCAGGAATTCATGCACATAGGCTCGAAAAGCACCGATATTGGTTAATCGGCGCGCATCGGGTCTGGTGCTGCCCTGACTCGTATCACCGGGCAAGCTGTTCCATCCCTGCCACTCCGACTCTTTTCCTGCCATGTAATCCTGCATCGCGCCAAAATGCGACACACGCTGCCTTTCGCTTTCCGTCAGAAAATGGATGCTCCGCTGATCAATAAAAAGGCTGCGCTTGATGCGCCTTCCCCCCGATTGCTGCATGAAACGCCAGTTTTTGAATGGATCACTGATCAGTCGCCGTGTCGGCAAAGTCGTCACCGTCATGTCCCAGTTGCGCACCTTGACTGTATGCAGGGCAAGGTCAATTATTTCTCCGTCCGCATTCAAATTGGGTACTTCAATCCAGTCTCCCACCCGCACCATGTCGTTTGAGGACAATTGTATGCTGGCAACCAGCGATAACAGCGTATCCTGAAAAACCAGCAACAGGACTGCCGCCATCGCGCCCAGCCCGGAAAGCAATATGACAGGGGATTTGTCTATCAGTATTGAAACGATCAGGATAGTTGTCAGCAGGTACACTACTATCTTGAGTAGTTGCAGATACCCTTTTATCGGCCTGGCGTCGGCATCGGGACGACGCATATAAAACGCGTTCAGTGTGTCCAGCCCCCCCGTTATCGCCAACGCCAGCGTCAGAACGATGAATGCGGATGCGAGGTTTTGTGTGACAGCGGAAACCACCGCCGGTAAAGAGGGCACCAGGGGGATGCCCAGCGTAAACACCAGCGCCGGAATGATGTTCGCCAGCCGCGAGATAACCGGATTGTGAACAATCAGGTCGTCCTTTCCCAAAGGAGACAGACGCAGTGCATGCCGAACGAGGTACAGTAAAAACCGCTTGACCACAAAATTGGCAAAACCGGACACTGCCACCAGGGCCGACAATGTAAGCAGCATGGAGGCAACGGGATAATCCGACAGGTAAGATTGGTATTGCATTCGCCCCTATTGCCCCAATCCGTATGTTTTTTGATCTTGCAAGCTGTTCAAGGCTATCAGCAAATGGTCCGCGAGTACGCGCAATGCGTGATAAAAAGAAAATATCTGCAATACCTTGTGCAGATGATAGGTACGTGTCGCGCCCACACGCCGAAGTTGTGTAAACTGGTACTCGACTTCGTCTTTTGCTTCCAGCAATGTTTTGCACAGGTATGGAATGGGCTTGTTCGAAAAAACCTCCCCTCCCAGGTACTGTAAAACAGCGATAATCGCGTCTCCAAGCGCGTGCAGTTCACGCCCAATCAGGTGGTCATGACACTCTTCATCACACTTGTTCAGCGCTTCGAGCATGCCGTGCAGAGATTCCAGGGTGTAATCCATCACGGCAACCTGCACATCCATCACATTGCCTTCCCCCGGGTACATGAATTCCTCGTGCCTGTGCGCCTTTAGCAAACGTTTGTGGTTGTCCCGTGTCCCGTCCTCCATATTTCTCAATGTTGATTCCGGCAAGTGCCGTTGTTCATCAAGAAAGGCCGACAGCAATGTGTCGAGAAGCGCTGCGCTCTCCGCAAACTGGGACCGCAAATCCACACGCAAGGTATCCGCGAGACGCACCGGCCAGACGACAAGGGAAACGAAAAGGGCACAGCCTACGCCAATCACAATTTCCAGAACGCGCATTAAACCGAAGCTGATCGCGATCTCGTAATTGTCCGCAAGATATTGCGCTCCCGCCAGAAGTACGACCATGGAAGCGATTGCGGCTGAAAAATAGACAGACGAGAACCGCGCCAAATAGCCAAAAAGGGAGGTGATCAGAAAAACGGACAAGCCCAGCAAAAACGGGGAAGGCGGCAGGAACAGCAAAAACACAACACTCATGAGAGCGCCAATGCATGTTCCCACGATACGCATCACCCCCGCGCTGAGAGAATCGGCGATATTGAACTGGGTCGCCACAATAGCGGATACGACAGACCACATTGCGTACTGCGACCCCATCACCTGGGAAACAGAAAACGCCATCAGGCAAGCCATCCCCAACTTGATGGAATACCTCAGATAGGGCTGTGAAAAGCGTTCCAATACGTACTTCATCCCGATACGCACATCCTCCTGTTCGTCTCACAACGCAGCACCGCGCAAAACAAAATCACCCGAAGATGCCGGAAAGGTGCTGACGGTAGCGGCGAACAGAGCCATCCACATCGGGCACCTTCATAACATCGTTGCACATAAAGGTCGGTAAAGGAGAAAGGCCGATAAACTGGTTCGCCTTATGAAAAGGGAAAAAGACTCCGTCAATACCGCGTCCCTCGAAAAACTGGGAAGAATCGGTGAAAGCATCGGCTGGCGCATTCCATGTGGTTGATATCATGTACTGCTTTCCCTGCAACAGCCCGCCAGAACCGTATTTTTTGGCAGAATCGTGGCGGGACCGCCCGTCACTGTGATACAACTTGCCATGCCCGCCGGTAAACACATCATCCATATATTTTTTCAGTATCCAGGGCATCCCCATCCACCAGGCAGGCACCTGGTAGATGACAACGGACATTGACAGGTACTTTTCTATCTCGTCGCGGATGTCATAGCCCTCGTCCACGACTGTCACGCGCACTTGTTTGCCTTTTTCGCGCAGATAATCCGCGGCAGCCTGCACCAATGTCGCACTCAACCGCCCATTGGAATGGGCAAACTGCTTCATGGCGTTGATGATAAGTATGTTGTCCATGCCATTACCCACCGTGGTTAGGGCGAAACACCGCTCCCGAAAAGAGGGCTGTCACCCCCGCAAAAAACACGACCATACCTCCCCGCACCCGCTTCTCTGATGGTATCACGGATGCTCATTTCTGTCAGTGGCAGTCGTTCGCGCTTCGTGGTATCATCGCCGGGGTAATCAGGATGGAGGTGCCGCTGTGTTCCCTGCCTCGAACCGTTTCTTCGCTGTCTTGCTGGCGGTAATGACCGCCCTCCCCGCTCTTGCTGATGAAAAGCGACCGATGCCTCCCCCTGTCTCCCGCAGAATACCCGCCTCGTCCCCCGCGCTGACACCGGCGGATGCGCTGGCGTACATGAAAGAAACGAAAAATCTCTACATTCTGGACGTATCCACCACCGATGAAAAATTCAACAAAATCCACTTCGTCGGTGCGGTCCACATCCCGCTTCGGGAGTTACCGGTGCGCATCGGGGAAATACCTTCCGACAGACCGGTTCTGCTGAACTGCCGCACCGGCAGGACCGTGCAGGAGGCCTACCCGGCCATCAAAAGGCTGCGACCGGACATCAAGGAACTCTCGTACATTGCCGGAACACCGTTGTTTCAGGAATACAACGATTTCGCGAATCGGCAGCGGGATACGCTCAAATAACACAACACGTGGAGGTCGGGAGACCTCTTGCAAGGGCAAGGTGATGTGAGTGTACTGTCTTCGCCCACCCCGGCTACAGACGGACCACTTTTTTGAACTCTTCCAGCGGGACAGGCAAATGCAGGTGAAATCCCTGCACATAGTCCGCATTGTATTTCCGGCAGTACTCCAGTTGCTCAGCCGTTTCCACTCCTTCGATGCACACTTTCCTTCCCATGGAATGGACCAGTTCCACAATAAGGCGGATAAAAGACTCCGCGTAGGCATCTGTAGCAACGTCGTGAATGAACACCTTGTCTATCTTGACAATGTCAATGGGCAACTCGCGCATATTTCCAAGTGATGAATATCCAGAGCCAAAGTCGTCCATGGATATCCGAATGCCATGCTGACGAAACTCTTCTGCCAGCGCTTTCACCCTGGTTATGTCATTCATCACCATGCTCTCGGTGATTTCAAGGACGATATTGGATGCGTTCACGTCCGTTTCTTCCACGATGGACAAAACGCGTTCCAGAAAGTCCTGTTGCTGTAACTGGCGGACAGACACGTTAATGCTGATCCAGAAATCGGGGTGCACTTCGTTAACCTTGCGGCAAACGCGCACTGACTCATGCAGGACGAATTCGCCTATAGGGATAATCAGCCCCAGATATTCCGCCAGAGGAATAAATTGAAGGGGAAGCAACTGTGAACCATCGGGCAGCGTCCACCTCAGCAAGGCCTCCGCACCGATTACTTCCCCCTTGCTGTTTGTCTGGGGCTGATAAAACACAGAGAGGCCACTGAAATTGTTTTCGATGGCTTCCCGCATTTGCCTCTCCATCTCTGCCCGCTCAATGGAGTCGTTATCCTGTGCCGGATTATAGAAGGTGTGGTTGTTCTTTCCCGCCTTTTTCGCCTGATACATGGCGATATCCGCGTTTCGGACAACCTCCTTGACACTCATCTCCCCATCGGGAAACCGGACAACCCCGATACTGAGGGTGCAGTAGAAACTCTTGCCCAGCACAACCCACGGAAGTTGTGCCCTGTCAAGAAGCACCTGAATGATGTCCTGTGGCGATGGCGACTGCGTCAGGATAGCAAATTCGTCCCCTCCGAGGCGAAATATCTCGGAGTGATGTCCCAAATTCTCCAGGAGAAAGGTGGCAAACCCCTTGAGAATCATATCCCCGTAATCGTGTCCATAACCGTCATTGATGACCTTGAAATCGTCCATGTCAATGTGGAACATGTACCCCTGTTGCCCGTTGTGCTGCACTTCTTTCATGACGGCAATCAGACTGTCTTCCAGACGATAGCGATTCCCCAGTCCGGTCAGCGGGTCTGTCAGCGCCATCGTTTTTATTCTGGATTCACTGTGCTTCCTGTCCAGCACGGTAGACACCAGGCGCACAACATTCGCGAGAAAAGCAATGGTGTCCGTGCTCCACCTGCGCTTTTGCACGCACTCATTAAAGCAGAGCCACCCCCAGAGATCATCGCGCACGTAAACAGGAAAGACCGCCGCCGCGACAACACCCGCCCGCGCGAAGCCGGAGAGAAAATCGGGGAATGCATCGCCAAAATGAACAATAGTGGGCGACCTGCCGCGCGCGTACTGCGCATCATCCAAAACCGCTATCTGCGGCTCCTGTGCAAGCTCCCTGTGGCGGTGCCCGACTACCGAAGCCGCCGCATTACGCCACTCGCAAAATACCTTGCCTTCTCCAGACCCGCGTACTCTTTCGAATAAAACGACATGACCCACACCAAGGTAAGTCCCTGTCTTGCTCGCAACAACCTGCAATACACTTCCGAAATTCGTCTCGTGAATGGCGTGCAGTATTTCACCAAGCAGGTCGTTCTGCCTGGCATAGTCGTCCATCTTGTCCATATCGGACTGGACCTTGTTCTGGTCACGCATCAGGCAATCGTAGTACTGCACCTCCCCCTGCGCGTCGCGCGAGGCAATGATGGTAGACGTTACCCAGACACGGGTGTTATCTGGCCTGACCACGCGATGCAACACGCTGAATTTGTCTATACGCTGCCTTGCATGCTCGTCCAGCGCGTCTATCAGCGTCTTGTGGTCTTCGTGAGAGATAATATCCAGCCACCGCGTCTTTTTGGAAACAAAATCCTCCCGGGAATAGCCGTAATACGCCACATCCTCCGTCACAAACAGGGTGGCGTAGCCCGAAGCGGGTCCTCCAACCCGTACAACAACCGACGGCGACTTTCCTCCGGCTCCATCGGATTGTCGTAATTTTGTAATAAACGATGTCACCCACTGCTCCCCAACAAGCACCCGCCGAACAGATGAACACTGGTCCAACAGGCCGAAAAAACCTCTCCGCACCGGATTATAAGACCAATTCGCCCGATAAACCGATTTTAATTGTAAAAAAGACACTAATTCGAAAACAGAGGGCTCTTATAGCAGTGATTCCATGCGGCATGTGCGGGCCTTGCCCGCCCGGACGCTATTCCAAATTCCCACACGGGAAAGGGCGCCACACATCATGTCAAGGAAAAAGCGAAGCTGATAGAATACGGGTGTTCACAAGAGCAAGTCAGAGAGGAGGCCGCGTATGCAAAACGACAAGATAGAGCGTGTTTATTTCAGCCCTTCAGGAACAACGCTGTCTGTTGTCGAAGAGATCTCTAAACATTTCTTCGGGAAAAAAAGTGAATTCAACCTGATGTGGGATCCATTGGATTCGGAAACACGGATCGCGTCCAATGTCCTGACCGTCGTCGCCGTACCCGTGTTTTCTGGAAGAATTCCTGCTCTGTGTGCGGAAAAGCTGGCTCACCTCAAGGGAGAGAATACACCGGCTATCGCCGTGGTGACCTATGGGAACCGTGCGTATGAAGATGCGCTGCTGGAACTGAAAAACACCCTTGAGGCAAACGGCTTTGTGCTCCTTGGCGCAGCAGCAGTCGTTGCCCAACATTCGATTTACCCGCGCGCCGCAGCGGGGCGCCCGGACACGCAGGATAAGCGTGCGCTGACCACCTTCGCGCGGCAATGCGCCAAAAAGCTCAGAGAATATCCCGAAACACCTCTCTCCCCCCTCGACATAAAAGGCAACTTTCCCTACAGGGAATATCAACACCTCACAATGAAACCAACGGTAAATGATTCGTGCACACTGTGCGGCATTTGTGCATCTGTCTGTCCTGTCGGCGCTATCCCGCCGGAAGATCCGAAAACAAAGGATGACACGCTCTGCATTGCCTGTACCGCCTGTATTTCCGTGTGCCCCGAAAAAGCACAGGGATTTCACTTTCCCGAGTATGCGACGTGGCAGGAAAAGTTTGTGACCAAAAACAGTGCGCGCAAGGAACCGGAATTTTTTGTATAGCGTACCCCAGAAGAAATCTTTCTCTCGCAGCGAAGAATACAGATGGAACTCTCCTTTTTGGGTATAGGAAAAATGGGCTACGGCATGGCGCGCAACTTGCTCGACGCGGGTGCGCGCGTATGCGTCTATAACAGAACGCGGACACGGTGTGCTCCACTGGAAGCGCTGGGGGCGCGAGCAGCGGAAACGCCTGAAGCGACCGTTATCGGCGCGGACATCGTATTCACCATGCTCTCCGATGATGCCGCACTCAACGCAACAATGCGTGACGAGGTCATTGCGTGCATGAAGCCGGGCGCTGTCCACGTGTCAATGAGCACCATTAGCCCCATGACATCAGCGCAAATGGAAAAACGGCATATCCATCAGGGCAGCTTGTATCTTGCCTGCCCCGTATTTGGTCGTCCCGATGCTGCGGCAGCGGGTCAATTGAGGCTCTGCCTGTCAGGCGACGAAGCCGCTAAAAAGAAAGTCGCCCCCCATTTGAAATCTATGGGAGAAGTCTGGGACTTCGGCGCTTCGCCGGGCAACGCCAACGTTATCAAGCTCGCGGGCAATTTCATGCTGGCTTCGCTGATCGAACTGCTTGGTGAGGCCTATACCTTTGTCGAAAGTGCAGGCGGGGAGCCGGCACTTTTCCATCATTTCATCTCCAGCACCATGCTTTCCGCTCCCGCCGTTAAAAATTATGGTCAATTCATTCTTGATGCCGATTTTGACAAGGCAGGGTTTACTGCCACACTGGGCGCCAAAGATATTCGCCTCGTTCGCGATACGGCGCGCGCCCACTGCACCCCGCTTCCCATCGCGTCCCTTCTTGAAGACCGCTTTTTGCGTACGCTTGCCCGCGGCTGGGCGGAAAAGGACTGGTCAAGCATCATACAAAACCAGCGTGACGATGCGGGATTACCAACACTTTCCCCAGTGAAGGATTCGTGACTGTCCTGCCGGATATCGGCACGATACGCACATCATTGAACGAAATGGTCGCGCAAACATCAGAAATGGCGCGGTACGCCTCGCCCCGTGCGGCGCAAAAACCGACCCTGCCCCGTCACCGCAGGCATTCACACAGAATACGGTTCTTGACACTGCCTGACACAGTTTCTATAATCTTCGCTCCTGTTCCTCGATAGCTCAGTCGGTAGAGCGACGGACTGTTAATCCGCAGGTCCCAGGTTCGAGCCCTGGTCGAGGAGCCAGATTTCCAAAGCCTGTAGCGATACAGGCTTTTGTTCGACAAGTTTCTGAAGTGCCGCACACGGATATCCGGTGTGTTCTTCGTATCCGCGCTCACCCCTTTGGGACTACAGGGAAGGCAGCCCCCGCGAGAAAACCGCCAGGGTGTGGACAACCGCGCAACCAGCGCAAGAACCCTTCGTGATTAACAAGGGAAATCGCGGCGGCGGGGGATCGCCAAACGTGAGAAACATGTCAGGATTGTCGGCTATGCACGCCCTGGGGAACAGCGATGATGGCAACGCGCAGGCTCAGATAACCTCGCAAACAGAATCACGGTTGCGGAGCGAGGGCCGCTTTCCCGTATTGACACCGCTTCGCACCAGAGTGGTGCTGTAACAAATTTGTGCTACAATCTGAAACCTATGGTGTAAAGTCTGGTGCGGTGTGTGCCGTTTCAGGAAGCAGGACAAACAATCGGGCCGTAGTGTTTCGTGCGTTCGCCGGTTCCCAATATAACAGAGGAAAAAATGAAAGAAGGTATTCATCCTGAATATCGTGAGGTGGTGTTTCACGATGTGTCGTGTGATTTCAAATTCGTAACGCGTTCGACCATTGCAACAAGGGAGACCATCCGGTTCGAGGGCAAGGAGTACCCTCTTGTGAAGGTAGAGGTGTCGTCTGAATCCCATCCCTTCTACACAGGCAAATACAAAATTGTTGATACGGCGGGGCGCGTCGAGAAATTCCGTCAGAAATTCGGCAAGGTGGGTTCTAAAACGCATGTTAGTGCCTGACTGCGTTTCTTGCTGGAAAAGGCAGCTTCGGCTGCCTTTTTTCCGTTGTATCCGCGCAAACTGATTCATCTCGCGAGGGCATCAGCGTGGTACCCCCTCCTCCGCCACTTTCATTAAAACCTGCCCGCCTGTCCGCCGCCGAGGCAAGATCCCTCCCGCGCTGGAGCCTGGTTTTGTTATGCCTGCTCTACATCCTGCCCGGTCTGCTGGTGCGTGACCCGTGGAAAAACATTGATGCAGACCACTTTGGCGTTATGTGGACAATGGCGCACGGAACCATCAGCGACTGGCTGCTCCCCAATATTGCTGGTGCCCCCATGCCCCGATCAGGTCCGCTGGCTTTCTGGGCTGGCGCCTCTTTTATCGCCTTGTTCGGCAATCTTATCGGAGATGTCTACGCTGCGCGGCTGGCTACCTTCTTCTTTTTCACTCTCTCCGCCTACTCAGTCTGGCGAACAACTTTTCTGCTGGGTCGCCGCCAGGAAGCCCAGCCCCTGCGGCTGGCATTCGGCGGACAACCCGAAGCAACCGACTATGGGCGGGTGCTGGCAGACGGCGCACTGCTGATTTACCTAGGCAGTCTGGGGCTTATCATGTTCAGTCATGAAACCAGTGCCCACGCCCTTTATGTCGCCCTGATCGCTTTCACGTTGTGTGGGTGCGCCCGCCATATTGATTCTCCCAGCGCAAAACATGCCGCATTGATTGGCCTGGCACTGGGTTGTCTGGTATTGACCAATGGATGGATTGCGCCGCTCGTCCTGTGTGCCGGATTGGGGATTGCCGGGTTTTTCTGTTCCGTTTCCCGTTCCCGCCATCTGTTACATGTGCTTCTTGCCTTGCTGGTCATTTGCCTGATTGTCTCCATTTGGCCCACTTTGGTGTTGTGGCACAACCCTTACGCAGGAAGTCCCGTCACAGCGTGGATGCAGTGGAATTCCTCCCTTGTCGCACTGCCGGACATTAACACGCTCAAGAATTTTTTTCACTTCGTACGGTACGCCCTGTGGGGATTCTGGCCTGCGTGGCCCTTTGCCTGCTGGGCGGTATACACGTGGCACAGGCAATGGCGAGACCCGCACATCGCGTTGCCACTATTTTTTGTTGCCGTTTTTCTTCTGCTGGCATTGCCCGGATTTCAAAGGGAAGATGACATTTTGTTGTCCATGTTCCCGCCTTTGGTCATCCTTGCCGCTTTTGGACTGCCCACCATGAAGCGAAGCGCCATCAATGCCGTTGACTGGTTTTCCGTCATGGGATTCACCGCCGCGGGGATTGTTATCTGGACATGCTGGCTGGCGGCGCAGACGGGCTGGCCACCCAGGATTGCGAGAAACGCCCTGAAGCTGGCGCCGGGCTTTGTGCCGGAGATGAGCCTGATGGCGATACTGGTTGCCGCCTGCGCCACGCTCTGCTGGTTTCTCCTCGTTTACTGGCGCATCTCCAGACGCCCCCCTGTGCTGTGGCGCGCCGTTGTTCTCTCTTCTGGAGGCGTCATTTTGTGCTGGCTCTTGCTGGCAACGCTCTGGTTGCCATGGATTAACTATAACAAGAGCTACGCCGGTGTTGCCAGACAGATGTCCCGCCATATCCCGGACAAGCGCGTTTGCGTGGATGCAAAAGTTGGCGTGTCGCAACGCGCCTCATTTGCCTACTTCGGTCAGATTCGCTTTGGTGGCCTGAGTGGAGAAAAGTGCGGCTACGTCCTTCTGCAGGACACGATACCGAGAAGGAACCCTCCTGCCTCTCCTCCCCTCTACAAGGGAATGTCGCTGGTATGGGAAGGGCGCCGCCCCAGTGACCGTGACGAGCGCTTCCGCCTCTATAAACGAAACAGGTAGCGCTCCGCCGCCTGATCAGAGCACTTGTTGTTATTTAATGCGCAACATTAAAGAGCAGTCCCTTTTTTAGGTAAGAACAAAGAAGACATATCAGTGCCCTCCCATTCAAGCAATTTTGCTTTTGTACCCACACCACCGGCATAACCCGTCAAGCTGCCATTTGAAGCCACAACACGATGGCAGGGGATAATAATGGAAAGAGGATTATGTCCAACCGCCCCGCCTACTGCCTGACTTGACATGGTTTCCTTATTCATCTTCGCTGCCATTTTTTTGGCGATGTCACCATAAGTAATGACCTCGCCGTACGGTATTTCACACAAAATGCCCCAGACGCCTTGACGAAACTCGCCACCGACAGGCGCCAACGGCAATTCGGAAATGTCGGGCTTTTCGCCCGAAAAATAGTTGTTCAGCCATTTCTTTGCCTCGGTGAATATTGGCATATTGTTTTTTTCAATCATTGCTTCGGATATGGTGCCCCCGTGATATTTTTGCCCCTCAATCCATAAGCCAACGAGATTGTCTCCGTCACATGCAAGCGTAATCAAACCTACGGGCGATGGACAAGTTGTTGAATAATACATTTCGCGCCTCCTTACAGTGTGTTCCAAAGATTTACTGTTGCATCACCACGCCACAGTCGCCACAGTCGCCGCGTTTCCGCTATTTCCAACAATTCGTTTGATGCGCGGGGCCAAAGCATTTTTACTTGCGTGCGCCGCCCCTGATTCCGCGCTGGAGAATCCCCGACATATCCGCTCCCTTGCTACCGGATGCATCAAGCGCCAAAGGACGGGCGCGTCACGCGATTTCCGCAATCAATTCCATTTCGAGGCAGGCGCCCAACGGAATTTGGGCTACCCCAAAAGCGGAGCGGGCGTGTCGGCCCTTTTCGCCAAAAACCTCTACCAGCAAATCGGATGCGCCGTTTGTAATCAGGTGGTGATCAGTAAAGTTATCTGTCGAATTCACCAGACTCAACAGTTTGACAATACGTGTGACGCGATTCAAATCGCCCTCCGCCGCCAATTGCAGCGTGGCAATCATGTCAATGGCAACATTCCTGGCCGCAGCGCGCCCTTCTTCAACGGAAAGGTTCCTGCCGAATTGTCCGACCAGCGGCCCGGCATCTCTTTTGGCAATGTGTCCAGACAGAAACACCATGTTCCCTGTCCTGACAAACATCACATACGACGCAACCGGCACAGACACGGACGGAAGCGTAATCCCCAATGATTTCAATCTTTCATGGCAAGACATGTTTTCTCCTGACTGCACCTTAAAAAGAGGTGCGGGAACGAAACGAATCCATCAGAAGCCCTTCTCCTGAGGGAGCGTTCCGTCTCTCAGCAAACGCAAAAGGTACTGCCCGTAGCCGCTGCCTAACAGCGGCTGTGCCAGATTTTCCAACTGTGTCGCCCCTATCCATCCCCCCCGAAACGCGATTTCTTCAGGGCAGCATATTTTCACGCCCTGTCGGTTCTGCACAACGGAAACATACTGACTTGCTTCCATGAGTGAATCATGCGTCCCTGTATCCAGCCAGGCATAGCCACGCCCCAGCTTTTCCACATGCAGGCGGGATTGCGTCAGATACAAGCTGTTCAGGTCAGTGATTTCCAGTTCCCCGCGGACGGAAGGACGCAAGGTTTTGGCAAGGCCAACAACTTGCGCGTCATAAAAATACAGCCCCGTTACGGCATAGTTCGAACGCGGATGCGATGGCTTTTCATCAATGGACAAGACCCTTCCCTCGCCATCGAAACTGACTATGCCGTAGCGGGTGGGGTCGTTTACATGGTAGGCGAAAACCGTCGCGCCCTCCGTGCGGGTTGCGGCTTTTTTCAGCATGGCGGGAAGTCCATGTCCGTAGAAGATGTTGTCTCCCAATATCAGTGCCGATGGCGCGTTTCCCAGGAAAGGCTCGCCTATCAGAAAGGCTTGTGCCAGCCCATCCGGCGATTCCTGGATGGCGTAATGCAGGTTCAGCCCCCACTGCGCACCTGTTCCGAGCAATTGCTCAAAACGCGGGGTGTCCTGAGGGGTGGAAATGATGAGAATGTCGCGGATACCGGAAAGCATCAGCACACTCAAGGGATAGTAGATCATGGGTTTGTCGAACACGGGAAGCAATTGCTTGCTAATCGCCAATGTTGCCGGATGCAGGCGCGTTCCCGTCCCTCCCGCCAGAATAATTCCCTTGCGTTTCATGCCTGGTGTCCGTATTGTCCGCTTATCCAGGCGCGATAACTCCCGTCTATCACGCCGGATACCCATGCCTGATTGTCCAGGTACCATTGTACTGTCTTGCGCATACCCGATTCAAAACTTTCCTGCGGCTTCCAGCGCAATTCCCGCTCAATTTTGCTGGCAGAAATGGCGTAACGGCGGTCATGTCCGGGGCGATCTTTTATGTGGACAATCTGGTCACGGTATGTGCGCCCATCTGAGCGGGGGCGTAGCGTATCCAGGATGGCGCACAGGGTATGGACGACTTCCACATTGGTTTTTTCGTTCCAGCCGCCCACATTGTAGGTTTCCCCAACACGACCGTCGGCAAGCACATGGCGAATAGCCGTGCAGTGGTCGCCAACATACAGCCAGTCCCGAATTTGTTTTCCATCGCCATAGATGGGTAAAGTTTTTCCTGTCAGGGCATGATGAATGACCAAAGGTATCAGTTTTTCGGGAAACTGGTAGGGACCATAATTGTTCGAACAGTTAGTAGTCAGGACGGGCAACCCATGGGTGTGGTGGTAAGCGCGCACCAGGTGGTCGCTTGCCGCCTTGCTCGCGGAATAGGGATTATTCGGCGCATAAGGACTTGTTTCGGAAAAGGGAAGCGCATCCTGCGTCAGCGAGCCGTACACTTCGTCAGTCGATATGTGCAGAAAACGAAAGGCCTCCCTGCGTTTGTCATCCAGCGCGTCATAGTGGCGTCGTGCGGCTTCCAGCAAGTTAAATGTTCCCACCACGTTGGTCTGGATGAAGGCGTCCGCTTCCAGTATGGAACGATCAACATGGCTTTCCGCAGCGAAGTGAACGATGGCACGAATCGGGTGAGTAACAAGCAGTTCTTCCAGCACTTTTCTGTCCGCTATATCTCCATGCACAAAAACATGGCGGGCATCTTCCCGCAGGGAATCCAGGTTCCTGACATTGCCCGCATAGGTCAGCTTGTCCAGATTGATAACGGTTTCATCCGACAAAGATAACCAGTCCAGCACAAAATTGGAGCCGATAAATCCCGCGCCGCCTGTTACCAGTATCGCCATATCCCCTTTCCGTTCAACATGATGTTGCGTTGCCACCTTGCAAGCCGCCCATTCTACCCGAAGTGATGCATCGGCACGGCCCGACTTTGCGCTATAGATATAACCGTATAATTCTATTGGATATTTTTAGCCATAAAAACCCATACCCGCAAGTGTCACTGCGAACGCGCTGTGCTAAACTCGCCCGGACAGCTGTCGGTTAATTGACGGAAAAGCCCATGCGCACGCAACACCCTGGCTGTATTTTCATTCTTGTCTCGTGCCTTCTCTTGTCTGGATGCGAGTCAGCGATATATGCAAGCATGCATGTGATCACCATCCCGCGCCGACTGGATGAAGCCCGCAGCGAAGAAGCGAGAGAAAGGCGGCAGACGGCAGAGCGCCGGGAGCGTTACGGCAAGTACAACTGCCCGGATGCTTTCGTTGACATCTGTTGGGAATTCAGCCCCGCAGACGCCCACTCGGCAACATCCGCACCGCCGCCCTGGGAAACGTATGAAAAAATCGTCAGCCACTTGCGCGAGCAACCACTGCCGCTGGACGACGAACGCAGCCTCAAGGTCTATCAGGGCGTGCGCGGAAGTTTGTTAAAGGCGCTGACAAAAAAGCAGTATGCTGCGGCGCTTGCTGATGCGGCGCATTTCATCCAGTCACCCAGGGCCGGGGATGGCATCAGCGCGGCCATGCTGCTGAGCGCGCTGACCCGGACCCTGCTCCCCCTACGCCTTCATCTGTCCTCACCGGATGAACGGCGGCTGGCAGGCGAGGTCGCGACGCTCCTTGTTCCAGCCTACGAGCGCGCGTTAACCGAGCTCTCAGACGCCGCGAAAAAATCCCGGTTACATATAGATAAGCATGGCGCCGCCTATGCACTCGCGAGGGCAGAATTCTGTCTGGGCTCCGCCTATGAATTCGCCGCGTTTGTTACGCAAGACCCGGCAGAAAAAAAGCGCCTTTTGTCCAAGGCCTTTGCCGTATATGCTCGGGTGGCGACCCAGGTAACGGAAGGCGGTTACTGGACCAGTCCGAGCGCTTACTGGGTCAATTCAATCGGGGCATTCATCGCCGCCAGCCGGGTGGCGGTAACGGATGCGGAACGCCTGGAACTGGCCCGCCACACAACGCGTGCCATGAGTACAGCATTGCGGCGGGTCACTTCCGCAGAGCGGGCCGCAGCCAACACGAGGCTCTATGCTGCACACTACAACTCGTTCTCCTCCTTTAGGGTGAATGGCTACCTGTACAACGATGTGCCGCCTGGCTCCCCTCGTCCGACCTCCCTTTTCGGGAAGCCTCCCACTTACATATCGGACGGAAAAACACCCGACGGGAAAACACGACCAATGCCAACACGGCTGGGACACACATGGATAAATCAAGCCATTCTGGCAATTTGGGAGGACTGTGAAAGTGCGGACGCCCGCCGCGCTGCGGTTGACACCCTGATGGGTCTGTACGCGGTCGGAAAGGATTCGGGAGATACCTATAAAGGCGCCATTGCCATGCTAATGCTGGAACTGTACGCCCAATCCGGCGACGAGCATTGGCTACGCGACGCGCCCGCCTACCTGCGCGCGGGCGGCGATTCCCTGCCCGCCAGCGAGTGGAAAAAGCTGGCGGCGCAAGCCCGCCAGCGCCGGGCGGAACTCGTGGCCCAACTGGACGACCCATCCCTGTGCCGCGATGCCGACGGCCTGGTTATCCGTTGGCGAGGTGACCTGATTACGGACCGGCGGATGTGCGCCACGGTGCGCGACCTCATTGCCCGGCACCCGATGGTATCGGAAAGGCGCCCGTCCCGGCTGGGAGCTGAATACGGAACCGAGCGCTATGTTTGGGAACGAGAGTCCGTTCGGAGAAGCGCGTCAAAATCGTAATGTCAATTCAACCGCCTTCCCCGATTTGCAAACCGTATTATGGATTCATCGGAATTTGGCGATGCCCCCCGTCACATCCCGGTGGCCTGATCGCCCCGGGAAAGGAATGCGGGCGCCCCTACCCATACCGTTTTTTTGCTTGCCGCTTGAATGAATCAATCAATGTAAACGAGATGACATCAAAAACAGGGGCAAGGATTGCGGAAAGCAGCTGGCTTGAGAATTGGTAGTGCATGGAAAATTCAATCTGGCAACGATTTTTGGGCAATGCCGCGAATGTCCATTGTCCATGCAGTTGATCAAACGGTCCATCAACCAGGTCAAAGCGAATGGATTCCGGCTTTGCGTGCGTATTGTGGGTGGTAAAGCTGAATTTCAATCCGCGAAAATCGCCGAACAGGGTAATCACCGCCTGATTGGGCTGATCCCCCTCCACGATCTGGGCGCGGGTGCACCAGGGCAGAAAATCGGGATATGCCCGCACATCGCTGACCAGCTCGTACATTTGCTCAATGCGATAGCTGAGGGAAAGGGATTTCCGGATGCTCTTCATACGGATGTTTTGTTAGAATGGGCCTGAGGACAATATGAACAAGAAGAATACAGCAACCCGTTCTGCAACGATAGCGGATAACAAAAAGGCGTTTCATGACTACTTTATTGAGGAGCGCTTCGAGGCAGGGGTTGTGCTGGAGGGATGGGAGGTCAAGGCGATCCGCGCAGGACGCGCCCAACTGAAGGAAGCCTATGTCATTGTCAGGCAGGGAGAGATTTTCCTGCTCGGCTCGCATATCAGCCCACTGCTTACGGCGGGAACCCATATTACACCCGACCCGACCCGCACACGAAAACTGCTCCTGCACCACACAGAAATCAGTAAATTAATCGGCAAGGTGGAACGCGCCGGCTACACGATGGTGCCTCTGAATCTGCACCTTTCCAAAGGGCGTATCAAGTGCGAGATTGGCCTTGCCAAAGGGAAAAAGCAGTACGACAAGCGGGAGACGCTCAAGGAGCGGGACTGGCAACGGGAACAGCAGAAAGTTATGAAGCAGAACCGGCGGTAGGTGTGGCGTTTCAGCGGGTTGTTCTCGCAGTAGCTGCTTGCATCATCGTTGATCAACCGTAGAACAGGCGCATCACGGTGTTGCGTCTTGTGCGGTATCGCCGTTTCCCGTGGTAGCCGTTGCGTTATCGTTTCTCGCGCGACATCCCGTATCACCATTCTCCTCGCGTTTTTTTGGCGGGATAGTGTTGCGCCAAAGCAACATTTATGCGCCTATCTACCGCAAAAGCGTTACTTATAAGCAACATTTAACGTTTTCGTGCCGGTGAATGACAACACCTCGTGTTAGGGTCAGTCCTGTGGGTTGGGAATGTTCCAGCATGCCAATCCTCTTGGGTACCTTTCCTTTGAACCGACCTTACAATCCCGCAAAAACCATGAAAAACACTGATAAAACAATAGCTTACCCCCCCCC
>JAISAG010000142.1 GCA_031266815.1 Burkholderiaceae bacterium
AACTGGGGGGGCGCGCCTATCTCAACGCATTGGCGCAGAATACGCCATCTCCCGCCAATATCAGGCAATACGCCAAGATAGTCCGGGATCGCAGCGTGTTGCGCAAATTGATTACAGAATCGGACGAAATTGCCGGTATGGCACTTAACCCGCAGGGACGCGAGATCAGGGATATCCTGGACGCGGCGGAACAGCGAATTTTTTCCATCGCGGAAGACGGCGCACGGGGAAGACAGGGTTTTCTGGAAATCAAGCCCATTTTGTCGCAGGTGCTTGCCCGAATCGGAGAGTTGGATCGCCGCGAAAACAAGAACGATGTAACAGGCACTTCGACCGGATTCATTGATCTGGACAGAAAAACATCGGGATTACAGGCGGGAGACCTGGTTATTGTTGCGGGTCGTCCTTCCATGGGGAAGACGGCTTTCGCGATGAATATTGCCGAACATGTGGCAATAGAAAACGGCCTGCCGGTTGCTGTTTTTTCCATGGAAATGCCGGGCACCCAACTGGCGACCCGGATGATCGGTTCGGTCGGGCGGGTTGATCAGCACCGGCTACGTACCGGACAACTGCTGGGAGATGACTGGGAACGGCTGACCTACGCAGTGGGAAGGTTAAACGATGCACTTCTGTTCATTGATGAATCTCCCGGCCTAAACAGCGTTACCCTGCGGTCCAGCGCCCGCCGTCTGGCACGGGTATGCGGCAGGTTGGGGCTGGTGGTGGTGGATTACCTTCAACTCATGTCCGCCAACTCTCCCGGGGAGAACCGGGCGACAGAAATCGGTGAAATATCGCGCGGCTTAAAAGCGTTGGCAAAGGAGTTGTCGTGTCCGGTGATGGCGCTCTCCCAGTTGAACCGCGCGGTGGAGCAGCGCCCTGACAGGCGCCCCAGAATGTCGGATTTGCGTGAATCGGGTTCCATTGAGCAGGACGCGGACCTGATTTTGTTTATCCACAGGGAAGAGGTGTACGTGCCGGATACGCCAAACAAGGGCATTGCCGAGATTATTATCGCCAAGCAGCGAAATGGTCCGATTGGCGACATTCGGCTGACTTTTAACGGGGAATATACAAAATTCGACAATTACGCCAGCGCGGCAAGCGTCTATTAGCGCGGGGCAGTGCATTGTTTACGCAAGGGGAAAGCGGATGTTTGGCAAATTGATGCCCGGAGAAGGGCGTTTTTTCGACCTGTTCAATCAGCATGCTGAATTGTGCGTCAGGGGTGCCAAAGAAGTCATGAATCTGATGACGCATTTTGACAACCTGGAGAGGCGATTGCATGATATTGAGGCGATTGAGCAACAGGCAGACAAAATAACCTACATGACGGTCAGGGTATTGCACAGGACATTCATTACCCCTATTGACCGCGACGACATCCATCGCCTGATTACCAAGATGGATGATGTGCTGGACATGATGGAAGACGCGGCGCAAACGGTGTCGCTCTACGATGTCCAGTTCATTACGCCGGAAGCGACACGTTTGGCGGAACTGGGGTTGGGGTGCACCGAAAAGTTAAGAGATGCCGTCGCCCTGTTGCACGACATGAACCATTCGCGGCGTATTCTGTCGCTGTGCGAAGAGATTGATTATCTGGAGTCGGAAGCAGACCATGTCATGCATGCCGCCATTTCGAAGCTGTTCAGGGAAGAAACGGATGTGCGTAATGTGATCAAGCTGAAGGCCATTTATGAGTTTTTAGAGTGCGTAACAGACTTGTGCGAGGATGTGGCGAACATCATTGAAGGCATTGTGGTCGAGAATGTATAACCTCTTCCGTCGGTTGGGACAAAACCCGTCAACGCAGTGTTTCTGCTGCGGCAAGCCATGCAGGGTATGATATGCAGACTGGCATCTATCTCCTGGTTTTTCTGATTTGTCTGGCATTGCTGTTCGATTTCATGAACGGTTTTCATGATGCGGCAAATGCCATTGCCACCGTTGTTTCAACGGGAGTGTTACGGCCGAGAACCGCCGTGCTGGTTGCTGCTTTTTTTAACGCTATTGCGGTGCTGGTGTTTGATTTGCATGTTGCGACAACGGTCGGGAAGGGAACGGTAAGCTCGGCTGTTGTGGATCATTATGTCGTGTTTGGTGCTTTGGTCGGCGCTATCGTTTGGAATGTGGTCACCTGGTATTACGGCATTCCTTCCTCCTCTTCCCACGCACTCATCGGCGGGTTGATTGGCGCGGCCATTGCCAAGGCGGGGGTAAATTCCTTGGTGGCTTCCGGGGTGCTGAAAATCGTCGCCTTTATCGTTATTTCGCCGTTACTCGGATTTTTCCTCGGTGGGATGGTGCTGGTCATGGTGTCTTGGCTGTTTGCCAATTCCTCGTCCCGTTTTGTTGACCGCTGGTTTCGCAGGGGGCAGTTGCTTTCCGCTTCGCTGTACAGTTTGGGACACGGCGGGAACGACGCGCAAAAGACAATCGGGCTGATCTGGATGTTACTGATCGCCGCGGGCTATAGTTCCGCGCAGGAGCATGTACCATGGTGGGTAGTCATTTCCTGCTATGCGGCGATTAGTCTGGGTACCCTGTTCGGGGGGTGGCGCATCGTCAGAACGATGGGACAGAAAATCACCAAGCTGAAACCCGTTGGCGGTTTTTGTGCGGAAACGGGAGGGGCGGTGACCTTGTTTATTGCCACGGCGTTCGGGATTCCTGTTTCGACAACCCATACCATCACGGGAGCTATTGTGGGTGTGGGAGCCGCGCAGAGACTGTCCGCCGTTCGTTGGGGCGTTGCCAGCAGCATTGTCCTGGCATGGGTGCTGACCATTCCATGTTCCGCTTTTATTGGCGCTGTTGCGTGGTGGCTTGGTTCACGGATGTTGTGAGTTATGTCTTCCGGCGGTTTGCCAGAATGGAACTTGCCAGCGCCGCGATGATCAGAATGGCGCCAAGCAGTCCGGTGACTGCTTCAGGAATGGCGATGACGACATCCAGTAACATCAGCAGGGCCAGCGCGCCGATAGCCCAGAACGCGCCGTGCTCCAGGTAGCGGTATTGGTTGAGTGTGCCCTTGTCAACCAGGAGGATGGTAAAACTCCGCACGAACATGGCGCCTGCACCCAGCCCGAGCACAATGATGAACAGGTTGTTCGTCAGTGCGAAAGCACCCAGGACGCCATCAAATGAAAAGCTGGCATCAATCAGTTCCAGATAGAGGAATCCGGCGATACCCTGCGGGATAATATGTTGTGCGGCGGATTCGCCGTCGTTGCTGAGCAGGGAGGACAGCCCCTTTGTCAGGATGTAGGTGATGGTGCCCCATACGCCTGCCACGACAAATTCGCTGCGAATGGTGAGTGGCAGGAAGAGCGAAAACAGGATGACAATCAGGAGTGTCAGGGCGGATTCGATGGCTTCCATCTGCCCCAGCCGGGTCAGGGGTCTTTCAATGGGTGTTAACCAGTGGTCCGTCTTGTGCGAGGCAACAAAGAAATTGAAAAAGACCATGAGCAAAAATGCACCGCCAAAGGCAGCGATGTGGTGATGCACCGATACCATGATTCTGGCGTACGCATCCGGCTGGCTGATTGCCAGCCGGATCGCGCTGACAGGGTCCAGATGGGCGCTGACGGCAACAATCAGCAAAGGAAAGGCCAGTCGCATCAGGAATACGGCAATAATGATGCCCCACAGCATAAAGCGCTGTCGCCAGACCTCGCCCCAGTGCCGGAGGATGCCGGCGTTGACGACGGCATTGTCGAACGAAAGTGCCACTTCCAGTCCGGCAAGAAATATGGTCGTGACAACGGCGCCGATTCCCCCGACGAAGAATGACGCGATGATCGCCAGCACACAAGCAGCAAACGAGAGCGAGAAGTAGTGGAAAAGCGTCTTTATGTGGCGCATGGGGATTATGACAACGGCAGGTGTTCGGACAGCACGATATATTGCTCCACGGAGAGGTTTTCCGGTCGTTGCAGGGGGTCAATCCCGACCTGGACGAGTGTGGCTTCGTCAAACAGGGGCGCAAGGGTGTTGCGCAGCATTTTTCGCCGTTGTGAAAAGGCCGCCGTGACCGTTTTTTCCAGCTTGTCCGGGTGGCACGGTTGTGGTGCAGTACGCGAAATCATGCGCACAACGGCGGATTCTACCCGGGGGGGAGGGGAGAACATCGCGGGCGGCACCGTAAAAAGCAAGTCCATCTGGTAGCGCCATTGCAACAAGATGGACAGTCTACCATATGCCTTGCTGCCCGGCGCGGCAATCATGCGTTCGACCACTTCCTTTTGCAGCATGAAATGCTGGTCGCGGATGCGGTCCGCGAAGGGAATCAGGCGAAAAAGCAGCGGCGTGGAAATATTGTAGGGAAGATTACCCACAAGGCGGTACTGCCCGTCTGTAATAACGCGGCGAAAGTCAAAGCGGAGGACATCTCCCTGATGAATGAGCAAACGGTCTGGCGGGCAGGCTTTCTTCAGGTGTTCCACCAGATCGCGGTCAATTTCGATGGCGGTCAGGCGTGGTAAATGCTTCAGGAGCAGCTGTGTCAGCGCGCCTGTTCCGGGACCTATTTCAATGACATGGTCTGTCGTTTGCGGGGATATGGCGGCAACAAGGTCGGAGAGAACCTGGCGGTCTTTCAGGAAATGCTGTCCAAACCGCTTGCGGGCGATGTGCTTCATTTGCGCGGTTGTCCGACCATGTCGGCCGCTGCCCGAATGGCTTCGGACATACTGCGGTGCGATGCCCTGCCTGTTCCCTGCATCGCGATATCCAGCGCGGTGCCGTGGTCAACCGAGGTGCGGACGAACGGTAGGCCCAGCGTGATGTTGACGCCATTTCCGGATGCGGCGTATTTCAGAACGGGCAAGCCCTGGTCGTGGTACATCACCAGGAAGCAATCCGTATCCAGGAGGCGAGGGACACTGAAAAGGGTATCTGCGGGATGAGGGCCTTCTGCACGAATTCCCTCGTTTTGCGCCAGCCGGATGGTCGGCGCGATAACATGGATTTCCTCTGTTCCCAGGTAGCCGCTTTCGCCCGCGTGTGGATTCAATCCGCTGACCAGAATGCGAGGGTGTGCTATACCGAATCGGGCTTGCAGGCCGGTATGGAGAATACGAAGGGTTTCCAGCAGGGAGGTGGTCGAGATGGCGCGAGGAACCGCTGCAAGCGGCAGGTGCGTTGTTGCTGTCGCAACGCGCAGAGTAGGCGTTCGAGATTGGGCGGGCAGAAGGATTGGTGCGGACAGCATCATGACCACGTGCGGCGTTCCCGTTTTTTCAGCCAGATATTCGGTGTGTCCGGTAAAGGCAATACCGGCGGCGTTGATAGTGCTTTTTTGCACCGGCGCGGTGACCATGGCATCGAAATGACGGTTCATGACGCCCGTAATGGCAACGTCCAGCGCGTGCAGTACGGCACCCGCATTAAGCGGGTCCGGGTATCCCGGTACGGGCGGGGTGATGAGGGGGCAGTCCAGAACGTGAAGGACATTGGTTGCCTCCATCGGGGGCGGCGCACTGGTGGTCATGGGCAAGAGCTGGATGCGGGCGTCCAGCGCCGCGGCACAGCGCGAGAACTGAGCGAAGTCGCCCAGAAGGACGGGACACACGGTATCGCGCAATTCCCATGCAGCGCGCAAGGCAATTTCAGGGCCGATTCCCGCAGGTTCTCCCTGTGTGATGGCGATGACAGCGCGGCGAGGCATGGGCGCGGGAGCGTTTACCGGTCTTCGGTACGATATTCGACATAGGCGCGGTCCCGGATTTGTCTTAACCAGTCTTCGGTGGCTTCCGCGATTTTGTGTTCCCGCAACGCGTTTTTGACGGCGACGCGTTTGCGTTCCGTGGACGCATCTTCCGTTTTCCTCTCCAGCACCTGAATCAGGTGAAACCCAAACGGCGTTTCAACCGGATTGCTGACTTCGCCGGGTTTTAACGAGAGCAATGCTCTTTCGAATTCGGGAACAGTGTCGCCGGGATAGACCCACCCCAGGTCTCCGCCCTTGCTTGCGGAAGCATCGTTGGAAAAACGGCGCGCCAGTTCCTCGAAAGAGGCCGCTTTGTGGCTCAGTCGCTCCTTTAACTCCATCAGCCTGTGCCTGGCTTCGTCTGCACTGACCAGTTGGTTGACCTTGATGAGAATGTGGCGGGCATGGATTTGCTGCACAGGACCCAGAGTGGGCGCACCGGACGGCAATGCCTGGGGCGAGGCATCCTTGCGATCCAGTACTTTCAGTATGTGGAACCCGTTGGCGCTTTTAACAATGGCGGATACGTCCCCCCGCTTCAGATTGGCGACCGCTTCGGCAAAGAGGGACGGCAGCCTGTCCATACTGCGCCATCCCATGTCTCCGCCATTTAGTCCATCGTCGGAATCCGAATAGACGGTAGCGCTCTGCTGGAAATCCTTTCCGGCACGAACCGTCTGGAGCACCGTTTCCGCGCGCTGCCGCCGCTGGGCAATCTGCTCGGGAGAAGCGTTTTCGGGAATGCGGATCAGGATGTGCGCCAGCCTGATTTCGATGGGCAACGCGCTTGTCTTGAAAGTGGCATCGGTACCCAGTACGTGGTCAATCTCGGAATCGCTGATTTCCACCTTGTTGAGGACTTCGCGTTCGCGCAGTCGCTGTATCATGATGTCGTTTCTGATTTTTTCGCGAAAGCTCGCCAGCGCGACGCCTTCCTTTTCCAGTTGCCGGATAAAGGCATCAAGCGGTGTCCGGTTTTGCTCCGCAATGGCGGCAACGGTGCGGTCCAGATGCTGATCATCTACGCGTATCCCACGGTCTTTCGCCATCTGTATCTGGATGTTTTCCAGGATCATGTGGTTTAGCACCTGCGCTTCAAGTTCCTTTTGCGGGGGCAGGTTGATATTCCGGCGCCTGAGGTTTCCCTTGACGACATTGATTCGGTCATCCAGTTCTCTTTTGGTGATGACATCGTTATTGACCACCACAACGATAGAATCCACCATACGAGGCGGCGCGCGTCGGCTTTCGCTGCGCGGTTGTGCGTCCGCGTGCAGGCAGACAAAAAACAGGGCGGAAAAAAGGGCAGGGCAAAGAATGCGGTATGGTGGTGGCGGGGTGAATGGGCGCATGAAACAATACCTTTATGTGGTGGCAGGGAATCCTTTATTTGTACTTTTCAGTCAGGGACCGGTATCCCGGTATGGTTCTTCTCAATGCCTCCATCGGGTCCGACCCGATTTTGGCAACTCCCTTTAACTCAAGCTGGAAAAACAGCGATGTGCTGGTCATGCGGGTTGACGTCACGTAACGCTGCGCGACAACACGGCCTATCCAGCAGTCCGCATTGTATTCGATGCCGAACAGGCTTTCAATGGCCTTGTTGTCCGGCAGGGAGTAGCTGAGCTGTCCAACGGCGTACACCCGCTTGCTCAACGGCCACTGCCCGGAAACGTTGACCTGGTCCAGGTTGCTTCCGTAAATGTCGGAAACATCGCGCAGGTAGCGGTACTCCGCATTCAGCAATTTCTTGTCGCCCGCCCGCCACTGAAAACTGTAGTTGGCGCTGTAAAGATGGCGCGTACTCTGGTTGTACTGCACAGCGGCATCCACTGCCAGTTCTCGCGTTACCATCCCGTTGGCAATCAGCAGCAGGTCGGAGCGGTTCTTGTTTTCTGCCGCGTCCTGCTGGTACAGTCCCACCCGTTGGTCGGAAAAATAGTAGCGCTGACCGACAGTAAAACGCATTCTCTCCGCGCCGGAGGGTTCAATAAAGCGGGTGGTGATCGCGGCGGCCAGGTTGTTGGAGTCCGATATACGGTCATCCCCGATGAAACGGTTTTCCTCAAAGAGCTGTGCGTAGCCGAAACTGGGCAAGCCGGAATCAAACACGGGATATTTTCTCTGGTCGCGGTAGGGTGTGTACACGTAGAACAGGCGGGGTTCCAGTGTCTGCTTCATCCGGGTGCCAAAAAACGAGAAAGGTTTCTCAAAGAACAGTCCGCCGTCCAGCGAAAAAGTGGGGATACTTCTGGACAATTTCCGGTTGGCAGGATTCAGTGTGTCGGTATCGTCCAGGTCGTAACGGGTATAGTGCAGGGATGCCTTGGGCGTGAAAAAGTAACCCGCCGAGCGGAGCGGAAGGGATATTTCCGGCTGGACGACGTAGCGGTTTCCCCTGTCCCGTTGCCAGAGGTCCTTGTTGTCCAGCCAGAAGCGCGCCATGTACCCCCTGACCCCGATATCCAGACCGTTCACGTCATAATAGTTGGACTGCAACTGGAGAAAGGGCATGCGGTCATACGGCACCATGAAGCGCGCGTACTTGTCCTGCAATGCCTCGTAGTGGCTGGCGCCCAGTGTGGCGGTCAGGTGCGGCATGCTGTAAACCAGATTGCCGCTCTGGGTCATCAGGCGCTGCCCCAGAGTGATCTTGCTGGAAAAATCGTCCGGATACTGGTTGTCCGAAACGTGGTTATAGTCCCAGTTCAGGCTCAGGTGCGGAGAAAGCTTTTGCTGGTGTTTGGATGAAATGGCGTAGCGCGTATCGCCGTAGTCGTTGTCGTTGGGCAGATATTCCACATTGGTGGTGCCGCTGTATTGATTTCCCAGATAGCGTCCCAGCGCGTTCATCTGCAGTCCCCGTTTGCTGATGTATCGGGGGGAGAGAGTCAGGTCGTAGTTGGGGGCCAGATTGAAATAGTAGGGCACCATGACCTCCATCCCGCCGCGGGAGGAAGATCCCATTGTGGGCGGGAGAAAGCCGGATTTTCTCTCGTTGCTGAGAGGAAAACTGATGGATGTCGCCGCCAGAACAGGAATATTCCCCAGATACAGCACCGGACTTTTTGCCTGCCCGATTTCCCTTGCGGTATCCAGTTGCAGGGTATCGGCGGAAAGATACCAGTCGGGGTTGTCTCCCTCGCAGGTGGTATAGGTTCCGTTCGTGATACGGGTGTGCTGGCTATCCTCCATGTCAAGCCGTTCGGCGGTACCCCGGATGCCGGAGTCGCCAAAGTGGTACCGGGCCTTTGCCATGGTCCCTTCGCCCGTATCCAGGTTGAATGTGGCGGAATCTCCCCGGTAGCGGTCATTGACACGCAGTATATCCACCTCGTCCAGCAAGTCCACCTCGTTTTCTTCCTTGCGGAAGATGCCGTGCCGTCCCTTGAGGCGGGTCAGTCCCTTTTCCACTTCGACGCGATAATCCATGTTGACCTCACGGTCAGGACGGCCGGTTATCTGTTCTGCCGTGAGGATGGTTGGCGCGGAAGGGTCATTTTGGGGAGGCGGCGGGCGCTTTTTTCTGCTGACGTCCTTTTTTATCCAGATAATACCAGCGAGTTCGCCAACGGACGACTCTGTTACCAGGAACCGCCTGGATTTGCCCGTCGCAATGTCGGCACCGAAAGGTTTTTCTGCTTCCATGGGTTTGCCGCTTGAAGTGACGCGCACGGTTTTGGGCGGCATGGAAACGGGCTGGTATGCCAGATCGGGGCCACGCCCGGATCGCAGCGGCAGACGGGGAAGCGGTGCGGTGCGCTTCGCGTTCTGCCATTGCGCCTCTGATCGGTCCACTTCGGCATCGTAGTCCAGTTGCAACCCTCTTTCCGCCCAGAGGCGGGGTTGCTTTGAGCGGGATGAAACATTTTCCTGCGCGTAGACAGGCAGGGCAACGGCAAACACCGTCAGCACCAACGGTAGCGGGCGATACCAGCGTGTTATCGCGGGGAGAAAGACCATCAGGAACGCGTGCGGGTCAGCCCGCCATTTGTCGTCAGCAATCGGGTATTATATGAGAACTTTTTGCCCGATAATCATATTTACCCGCATTCCCTTCATTCCATGCACCAGTCCGTTGGTCTGTCCCATCACGGCGATCCCCGTCTGCTTGCGCTGCGGCAGTGGCTTGATACCCTTTCCGGGATACAGTTTGATTCGAAGACGTTGCGTCCTGCCTCGTCCGATGCCAGTTTCAGGCGCTACTTTCGTGTGGATTCCAGCAAGGGTTCTCTGATTGTTATGGATGCGCCGCCAGACAAGGAGCCGGTACAGCCTTTCCTCCATGTGGCGGAAGTGTTCCGGCAGATTGGCGTCAGTGTCCCCGATGTGATTGCTGCCCACGTTGGCGCGGGGTTTTTGCTGCTGTCCGATTTGGGCGCGAAAACCTATTTGCAGGAGTTGAGCGAGAACAGTGCGCACGCCCTTTACATGGACGCGATTGACTCGCTGATTCGCATCCAGTCTGCCAGTGTGCCCGGCACCTTGCCGGAATATGACAGAACCCTGCTGTTGCGGGAACTCAGCCTTTTCCCGGAATGGTTCATCGCGAAGCATGTCCAGGTCGGCTTGTCGGATGAACAGAAATCGGATTTGTCGCGTGTTTTTGACCTGATATTGTCCAATAACCTGGCACAGCAACCTGTTTATGTCCATCGGGATTATCACTCACGAAACCTGATGGTCACCGAATCAGGCAATCCGGGCATCCTGGATTTTCAGGACGCCGTGTACGGGCCCCTGACTTACGATCTGGTTTCCCTGCTGCGGGATGCCTATATCGTGTGGGATGAAGAGCGCGTGCTGGATTGGGTTATCCGGTACTGGGAGCGAGCACGGCGCGCGGGGTTGCCGGTGCCGCCTGATATTGATGCTTTCTACCGCGACTTTGAGTTCATGGGAGTGCAGCGTCATCTGAAAATATTGGGTATCTTTTCCCGTCTTTATTACCGTGATGGCAAGGCGGCTTACCTGAACGACTTGCCGGTTGTGCTGGCATACGTAACAAAAGTGCTGGAGCGTTACAAGGAATTGTCCCCGCTGCGGCAGATACTGGATCCGTTATTGGAGAGAACGCCGCAAGTCGGCTACACTTTTTAAGCGAGAAAAGCGTTTTTTGAATCCGGGGCACACATGAAAGCGATGCTTTTTGCGGCGGGGAGGGGACAGCGGATGGGCAACCTGACGGATACGCTGCCCAAACCCCTGCTTCAGGTGCGTGGAAGACCGCTGATTGTGTGGCACATCCTGAATCTGGTTCGGGCGGGCATTACGGAAATCGTGATTAACCATGCCTATCTCGGACACATGATCGAAGCCGCTATCGGTGATGGATCCCGTTTTGGCGCAAAAGTCACGTATTCGTCCGAGAATGCGGCACTGGAAACGGCGGGGGGGATTGCCTATGCCAGGCACCTTTTGGGAGAAGCCCCGTTTGTTGCGGTTGCCAGCGACATTTACTGTCCGCACTTCGATTTTTCCCAGGTGAAAACGGTGTTGCAGGACGACGATGTCTGGGGTCGCCCGCTGTCCGCCGAAAAAAAGGATATGGCGTGGCTTTATCTCGTCAGGAACCCCGCACACAATGAGAATGGCGATTTTGCGCTCAATTTGTTCACGCTCAGTAACACAGGGTCTCCCCGTTTTACCTTTTCCGGCATCGGCGTTTATCGGATGGAGATGTTTAATGCACTGAAAAGCGGCGAAAAAGCGCCGTTGGGCGCCCTGTTGCGCACTTTCGCGGAAAGAGGGCTGGTTGGCGGGGAAGTGTACCGGGGTGACTGGACAGATGTGGGTACATCAGAGAGGCTAAACAGCGTGAACATCCTTTCCGCAAGGAACGGCTAGCCTGACGTTTCCCCGGTTCGCGCGCCGAAAACACAGCGTGCGCGGGGCACCTACTCTATCGCCTTGACCATGTCTTCGACAACCTTTTTGGCATCGCCGAACACCATCATGGTCTTGTCCATGTAAAACAGTTCGTTATCCAGTCCGGCGTACCCTGCCGCCATGGAACGTTTGTTGACGATGACCGTTTTCGCGCGGTGTGCTTCCAGAATGGGCATTCCGGCTATAGGCGATTTGGGATCCTTTGCCGCCGGATTGACGACATCATTGGCGCCCAGCACCAAAACGACATCCGCTTGCGCGAATTCGCTGTTGATATCCTCCATTTCGAAAACCTGATCGTATGAAACCTCCGCTTCTGCCAGAAGGACGTTCATGTGACCCGGCATACGGCCCGCCACCGGGTGGATGGCGTATTTTACGGTCACCCCATGCGCGGTCAGCTTGTCTGTCAACTCTTTTAGGGCGTGCTGTGCGCGTGCCACGGCAAGGCCGTAGCCGGGCACGATCAGAACGACATCCGCGTTGGTCATCAAAAATGCGGCGTCATCTGCTGAACCGGATTTGACCGCACGTGCGACAGCGCTTCCTGTCGCAACACTGCCCGAATCACCGCCAAATCCGCCCAGAATCACGTTAAAGAATGAGCGATTCATGGCCCGGCACATAATGTACGAGAGAATGGCGCCCGATGCGCCGACGAGCGAGCCGGAAACGATCAGCAGGGCGTTGTTGAGAGAAAAGCCGATGCCTGCCGCCGCCCAGCCGGAATAGCTGTTCAGCATGGAAACGACAACGGGCATATCCGCTCCGCCGATGGGAATAATAATCAGAACGCCCAGCACGAGCGCGATGGCGGTCATGATCAGGAAGGGAATCCATGCGGGGTCTGCTCCCGGGCTGAAGCAAAAGAGCAGCCCCAGGGCGACCATGACCAGCGCCAGCACCAGGTTGACGATATGTTGCCCCTTGAAGACGACAGGGGCGCCCTGGAAAAGGCGGAACCGGTAGCCGCCGGACAATTTTCCGAAAGCGATGACAGAACCGGAGAAAGTGATGGCGCCCACGAAAGTACCGATAAAGAGCTCCAGGCGGTTTCCGAACGGGATGGGTTCTCCCTGCGAAGCGATCTGAAAGGCAAACGGTTCCGCCACTGCGGCGATGGCAATAAACACCGCAGCCAGGCCGATCAGGGAATGCATGGCGGCAACCAGTTCGGGCATTTTGGTCATCTCGACCCGCTTTGCCATGATGGCCCCGATCAGTGCGCCGACGAAAACGCCGCCAGCAAGCAGAACATACCCCAATTCGCCCGATTCAACGGGTTTGAGCTTGATAATCAGCGCAATGGTCGTCAAGACGGCAATCGCCATGCCGACCATACCAAAAGCGTTCCCCCTGCGCGCGGTGGAGGGGTGGGAAAGCCCTTTCAGCGACTGGATGAAGCAGACCGATGCGACCAGGTAAAGCAGTGTGACCAGGTTCATGCTCATTATGCTTTCCCCTTGGACGACTCTTTCTTTCTGAACATTTCCAGCATGCGTTGTGTGACCAAAAACCCGCCAAAGACGTTTACCGCCGCGAGTGCGACTGCCAGCGTCCCCATCACCTGCCCGGGCAGCGTTTCCGTCAATGTCGCCGCCAGCATGGCGCCCACGATAACAATGGCGGAAATAGCGTTGGTCACCGCCATCAAGGGGGTGTGCAATGCGGGGGTTACTGTCCAGACGACATGGTAGCCAACGTAAATGGCGAGGACAAAGATAATGAGGTTAATGATGGTTGGGTTGATCGCGTCCATGTGTTCTCTTCAAAGTTTCTTTGTGCCAACGATTTTATTGTTGCCATCCACAAAGACGATTTGGGGGTAGTAGGTCTTGATCTCTTCGTCCGTCATCTGTCCATAGGTGCAGATGATGAGCAGGTCGTCCAGGCTGGCCCGTCTGGCGGCGGCGCCGTTTAACGATATTTCGCCTGTGCCGCGTGCGCCCGAAATGGCGTAGGTGGAAAAGCGCTCGCCGTTGTTGACGTTATAAATGTCGATGTGTTCGTACTCCATGATACCGGCGGCATCCAGCAAATCCTGGTCAATGCCGCAGGAACCCTCGTAATTCAGGTCGCACTGGGTTACCTTTACGCGATGGATTTTTGATCGAAGCATAATGCGCTGCATGAGGAGTCTCCTATTGGCGGAATATCTCGCCGCTGGCGCACAGTCGCGTTGCGGCGACTATCTCGTCGTCCAAATTGATGGCGAGGCTGTTTTCCTTATCCAGGATAAGGTCCATGAAATGTAGCAGGTTGCGCGCGTAGAGCGCGGAGGCGTCCGCGGCAACCAGGGTGGCCAGATTGGGTATGCCGACGATATGAACGCCGTATCGGGTGACGGTTTTCCCCAGTTCGGAAAGAGGACAGTTGCCGCCCTGCTCCACCGCCATGTCCACGATAACCGAACCGGGTTTCATTGCCTTGACCGTATCCTCCGAAATCAGGACAGGCGCTTTCCTGCCCGGTATCAGCGCGGTGGTAATAACAATGTCCGCCAATTTGGCGCGCTCATGCACCAGTGCCGCCTGTCTTTCCATCCACGCTGGCGGCATGGGACGCGCGTACCCTCCAACACCTTGAGCGATTTCCTTTTCCTCGTCGGTCAGATACGGCACATCAATGAATTTGGCGCCGAGCGACTCCACTTGCTCCTTTACGGGTGGTCGTACATCCGACGCCTCAATGATAGCGCCCAGGCGTTTTGCTGTCGCAATTGCCTGAAGCCCCGCAACACCAACACCCATAATCAGCACCCGCGCGGCCTTTACCGTTCCCGCAGCCGTCATGAGCATGGGAATAAATCGCTGGTAGTGGGTGGCGGCAAGCATAACCGCCTTGTACCCGGCGATATTCGCTTGCGACGAGAGCACATCAAGGGACTGTGCGCGGGAAATACGGGGAGCCGCTTCCAGCGAAAACGCCGTCAATCCCTGTGCCGCCATGTTGGTAATGTTGCCTGCATCGAACGGGTTGAGCATACCGATGAGGACGGTCCCCGCTTTCATCTGCGGCAGTTCGTCAGGAGTGGGGGCCCGCACCTTCAGTATCACTTCGCAGGCATAGGCGTCACCCGCACTGCCGATGGTGGCGCCGGCCTCCCTGAAAGCCTCGTCCGGAATACTGGCGTGTTCGCCCGCACGGGTTTCGACAACGACCTGGCATTGCCGGGCAAGCAGTTTTTTGATGGTTTCCGGGGTAGCCGCGACACGGGTTTCTCCGGGAAGGGTTTCGGCAGGTATGCCGATTTTCATATTGTTCCTCCGCACCGAAAGGGGGGGTCTGTCAAAACCGTCATTATAAATGGAGTTCCCGCATTTTTTTGATAAAAGCCGAATTGTCTGCAAAAATGCGGATATTGTATGTAAACGGGTAAAATCATGTCGAATATTTGCAGGGCATCCATTATCGTTGCTGCGGTTATTGAGCAAGGCGGTCGTTTCCTGATGGTAGAAGAGAGGATGGAAGGGCGTTTGTGCATCAATCAGCCCGCGGGACACCTTGAGCCGGGAGAATCCTTCGAGCAGGGGGTCATCCGTGAAGCACGGGAAGAATCCGGTTACGACTTCTACCCGTCCGCGTTGGTAGGTGCCTACCTGATGTCGTATCAGCTTGAAAACGGCAAGCTGTCCAACTATCTGCGATTTGCTTTCACCGGGACACTGGGCGCGCAGCACGCGGGGCCGCTGGATCCGGACATTGAGGGAACCGTGTGGATGACGCACAAAGAGATTTTGGCAAACCGGCATCGGCATCGCAGTGAGCTGGTGCTTCCCTGCATTGAAGATTATCTGGCGGGAGTACGTGTACCGCTGTCGTTCGTTTCCCTGCGGACGATCAAGCAGGGGGTGAGGTGATGCGCGGGAAAAAAGTGGTGGTTGGCATGTCCGGCGGGGTGGATTCATCCGTCTCGGCGTGGCTATTGAAGGAACAGGGATACGAGGTTGTCGGTCTTTTCATGAAAAACTGGGAAGACGATGATGATGACACGTTCTGTTCTGCCCGCCAGGATTGGCTGGACGCGGTAACAGTGGCTGACATCATCGGGATTGACATTGAGGTGGTCAATTTTTCCGGGGAATACAAGGACCGGGTTTTTGCGGATTTTCTGCGCGAATACGAGGCAGGCCGAACGCCCAATCCAGATGTGCTGTGCAATGCGGAAATCAAGTTCAGGGCCTTTCTCGACCACGCCCTGCTTTTGGGCGCGGAGCGGATGGCAACCGGACATTACGCGCGGGTGCGCGAGAACGATGGGCGTTTTGAATTGCTGAAAGCATGGGATGAACGCAAGGACCAGAGCTATTTCCTGCATCGTTTAAATCAGTCGCAGCTATCAAAAACCCTGTTTCCGCTGGGTGAAATCAAAAAAACCGAAGTGAGAAAAATAGCGGAACGCCTTCGTTTGCCCAATGCGGGGAAGAAGGACTCTACGGGTATTTGTTTTATTGGCGAGCGTCCGTTTCGCGCTTTTTTGAGCCGCTATCTGTCCCACACCCCGGGCCCCATCAAAACGCCGGAAGGCGATGTGGTTGGCGAACATGTCGGCCTGAGTTTTTACACGATCGGACAACGCAAGGGCATCGGCGTGGGCGGCGTGAAATCACATCAGCGGGCGGATGGGACCAGCCCTGCCTGGTATGTTGCCGGAAAAGACCTGCGCAGCAACGTGCTGTACGTTGTGCAGGGGCACGCGCATCCCTGGCTGTTGTCTCCGGCACTGCGCGCGGGGCAGGCGAGCTGGGTGGCGGAAACCGCGCCGCGCGAAGAAGGGTTGCTGGTCAAAACGCGTTACCGTCAGGCAGATGTGCCGTGTTACCTCCGCTTGACAGGCGATGATGGGATTGTCGCCCGCTTCAACGAGCCGCAATGGGCAGTAACGCCCGGACAGTCTGCCGTGTTTTACCGGGATGAGGTCTGCCTGGGAGGCGGTGTCATTGAGGGAGCGGGCGATGCCGGGTGGGGTGGCTCACTTTGCGGTGTGGTTTCCTTGAACGAAGGGCGTTCGGAAAGCCGGTCATAGAGACGGGCGAGGTTTGTGTGCTGGTCTTGCCAGTCCATGCTCTCGAAACGGAAAGCCAGCCAGCCCAGCGTACACCCTACCGCAATATCTGCGATGGAATACGTATTCCCGAAACAGAACTGTCCGCTTCCCAGCTTTTTTGACATGGCGGCGAGTCCAGACAAAACTTTTCCCTTTTGGTGCTGAATCCATTCCTGGCTGCGCTGTTGCGGCGGTCGTCTGGTTTCTTCAAGATAAATCAGGACTGCCGCATCGGATACGCCATCTGCCAGCGCTTCCCAGCATTTGACTTCGGCACGGGAACGTCCGCTTTGCGGCAACAGTTTCCCGACTGGTGTTACCGTATCCAGGTACTCGGCGATAACGCTGGAATCGTAGAGCGACTTCCCGTCCTCCATCACGAGGCAGGGAACCTTGCCAAGCGGATTGAACGTACCAATGGTGCTGTCCGGGGATCGCAAGTCCTCCTGGATGAAAGTGTAGTCAATTTTCTTTTCACGGAGAGTGATACGTACCTTGCGTACATAAGGGCTGGAGGGTATGCCAATTAATTTCATCGTGCGAAAACAGAGTCAAAGCTGTCTGATTATACCATCCGGCACGGAAACCGGCGTTGGTCAAATCGGGGGTGGCGAGCGACAGCCCGCGTGCAGTGATGGCGACGGGAATGCCAGATGGCGCGATACCGGAAGCGTTTGCCGCAGCGGACGCAACAACCCCTCTCCCCTCGGCGGCGAACTGGTCACAGCCCCCGGAACTGGGAGCATACCCGAAACACCTCCATGGATGGCTTGACTTGCTTTTGGCGGCACCACTTTGCCGCGAGTTTGAGCAATTCCTTGATATCCCTTCCCGGCACTTCCCGGAAATGCTGCGACAAATCACGGATGAGCTTGTCGGACAGGCGAAAGTCGAACTGGCTGGACAGTACCCGCCAGATGCGCTGTGAATCCTCCAGGGAAGGGGCTTTGTAAACGATAGTAGCGACACAGCGCGATGCGATGGCATCGTCCACATCGTCCACACGGTTTGTTGTCAAAAAGAGCAAGCCGTGAAAATATTCCAGCGTGCGCAAGAAAGACGCGACAACAGCATTGTGTTCAATATCGTTGGCTCTTTTTCGGATATACACATCCGCCTCGTCTATCAGCATGACAGCGCCCCAGCGCTGCGCCCGCTTGAGGATTTTATCCAGGCGCTTGTCAACCGTATCAGAAGAAACGCCGAGTTGACCGGAATGGACGCGATACAAGGGACGTCCCACTACCTCGGCATACACCTCCGCCGTCAGGGTTTTTCCAAGACCGGGCGCCCCCTTGCACAAAATGGTCGTCCCACCGGATTTGCCCGCCACAATGTCCTCCATCAGGACATCCATATCCTGCGTCAGAATATCAATCAGGTCGCGGTGTTCCGGCGGCAGAATCAGTTTTTCGCGCAATCCGGGGTTGTACTGATATTCCGTCAGTTCGTTGACGTGGATCCACATATTGGTATGCGTCTCCATGTTGTAACAGAAGATACGGGGGTGAATGGGCACCTCGGCATAGGGTTTTCCCGTTATCCCCCAAAACGGCGAGTCAGCCTGCGTGAAAAAAACGCGGTGGAGACCGCCCTCGTCGTTGATAACCTTGACAGGGGCCTCCAGCTTTATCCGCTCCATGCCGTGGCGATTGCTCTCAAAATCCACCTCGAATCCCTCACCTGTCGCGATGAACTGCTGGTTCTCCTTTTGCAGGTATGAGGTAAATCGGTCAATGGCGCGCTCGTAATTTTTCCTGAGTACGGGAGTCTCCTTGACAAGCCCTTTTGCCGCCAGCACATCGGCGACCTTCTTGCGGCGAATGTCGTTCGCAAAGAAGTAAACGAAGCGGTTGTTTGGTCTGCTCACATCGCTCTGCGCGGTGAGCGGGCTGTTGGCAACAAGCTCCATGACAACGTTTGGGGGTGCGTTTCCGCCTTCCTGATAGTAAATGTCGTTGACCAGCCACGGCATTTGCTCGTTCGTATTGCCCAGGGTATATATCCAGCCATTGATGGCGTCATTCCGAATGTATTGTCCGAGTACCTGGGAAAGGACTTTCAGGCCGGGGATGGATGAATTGGTCGGATCCCGCTCTGCCTCGCGCAATCCGCTGACGGTTCCCGCCGCGCTAGTCTGTCCGCCGTCAACCAGGCACTGGTGTAACCAGTCTCTTTGGTCCTCGTTTAACTGGTTGAAATAAATCGTAATTTCGTCGTCATCCCGCAAAAGCAGGTATGCTGGAATACCCTGCACCCACGTCGCGTCGGCGAACCGCTCCTTGGCATCCTTTGCCATGGCGGTGGTAATGGTGAAAGCAATCCCGCGGTAATGTTCGGTTTCTGTCGGATAGGCAGAATAGTCCGGCTTGCTCATAACATTCACTCCACTGGTAACGAACGCCCTGCAACGGGCAGTGTATCATGGCGCTTCATTTCCGGTCGTGGCAGGATCATGCCCGCACCCTTTCGTACACAACAAAAGAGTAGGGGATGCTGGTCGCCACTTCCTCCCTTGAAATCTCGCGAAACAGACCATCCGGCAGCGCGGGGAAATGGGTATCTCCCTCAAAGTGGGCGTGAATGACGCTCAGGTAAATGAAATCAACCCACTTCAGCGCCTGTCGGTACAGTTCGCCGCCGCCGCCGATGACAATATCGTCACACAGCGTTTTTGCCAGTGCCAGTGCCTCTTCCACACTGTGAACGACGTGGGCGCCCTCCACCTGATATCCTGCCTGGCGGGTTACGATAATGCTGGTGCGCCCGGGCAGCACCCGACCGATTGCCTCGTGTGTTTTCCTGCCCACAATCAGCGCGCGCCCCAGGGTATGGTCCCGGAAGCGCTTCAGTTCTCCCGGGATATGCCACGGCATTCTTCCGTCAAGTCCGATAACCCGGTTTTCCGCCATTGCCGCAATCATGGAAATCGTCATCGCCCGGATTCGCGCGGGGAGACGCCAAGACGCTTGACGGTCTGGATAAGTATGTCATTTCCGGGGTCCCGCTTTGTCGCTTCATCAAACAGTTTGCGGGCTTCGTCGTGTTTTCCTTTCAGCCAAAGCACCTCTCCAAGATGCGCGATGACCTCGATCTCCGGCATGGCATCGTAAGCGCGGCGCAACAGCGTCTCTGCATCATCCAGTTTGCCCTGGCGGAACAAAACCCACCCCATGCTGTCTGTGACATAAGGGTCGTCCGGCACCAGTTCCAGTGCCTTGTCAATAAGCTGGTATGCCTCGTCTAAGCGGATGTTGCGGTCAGCCAGAGAATAACCCAGCGCGTTATACGCGTGATGATTGTTGGGTTCCATTTGCAATATCCGGCGCAGCGCTGCTTCCATTTCCTCGTATTTGCCGATTTTTTCGGCGCACAGGGAAAAGTCGTACAACAATTCTGCGCTCGCGGAGGGGTTTTCGGCTGGGGCGCGCAACAAGGCAAAGGCAGAGAGGTTTTCGCCTGCGTTTCTGAGCAACTGTGCTTCCGTCAGGAGCAACTTTTCCTTTTCGGAAGGGAAGGTGTGCTGCAAGCTTGCCATGATGTGGCGCCCCTTGCGGATATCGCCTTGTGCGAAAAGAATCTGTGCTCGCTTCACCTGCGCCATTATCCATGTGGCGCTGTCCGCTTCATCCGTTATTTTGTCCAGCCACCGCAGCGCGGCGCGATAACGTTTTTGCTCCTCCGCAAATTGAACCTGCATGAAAATAGCCTGGTAAGACTCCGCTTCACCTTTTTTTCCTTTTTTCAGCACATCCAGATATTGCGTCACATATGCTTCTGCGGCAGGATAGTCGTTCTGGCGGATGGAGAGCACCAACAGCGAATGCAATATCATCGGATCATCGGACTGTGCCGCCAGCACCTTTTCGAATTCCTGTCGCGCCCGTGCGTATTCTTTTTGCACAATCAGCAAACGTCCCAGCGAAATGCGCACCTCGCGCGAATCGGGATGAGCAGCGAGAAATGCTGTCAGAGTGTTGATGGCGCGTTGTGGTTCGACCTCTGCCTGCGCCAGCGTGAGCACCGCCAGTTCGGAGCGGGGATTTAGCCGAAGCGCTTCTTTTGCCTCCGCCTGGGCGCGAACCTGGTCCTGGTTGGCGAGCGCCAGCGAAGAAAGGGCGATTCGGGCTTCCGGTATATCCGGGTATGGCGCCAGCACCTGTTCCATCGTGTCAAAGGCCTTTGCCTTGTCTTTTACGCTGGAGAGAAACTGCTGGTACCGATATATTTTGCGGGGCCTTTTTCCCGGCGTGGTGTTTGCCAGACCGGCGGACATGAGTGACTTCAATTCGTCGAAGCGGTTGTCCAGACCCAGAAAACCCATCAGATACCGCTCTGCTTCCACCGAGGCGGGGTCCAGTTCATGCCACAGGCGAACCGCCTCCAGCGCCATTTTGACATTTTTCGTCCTGACGGCAATTTCTGCTGCCCGCCTTGCCAGACGGGAGTCGCGTGTTTTTTCCGCTACGGACAGCATCCTGCCAAACGCGCGGCGGTGATCCCCCGTGTGGTCAGAAAATTCGGCTGCCAGCAACTCATAGAGCAGCTTTCCATCCAGCACCACGGCGGGAAAGCCCGCCTCTGCCGCGGTATCCGATACGGATTCCCCGGACGGGTTGGCTGGCGCACATTCCTCGCCTGCTATTGCGCTGTGCGTTGCAACGCAGAAAAACACGATGGGTAACGCGAGTAGTCGTATCGGCTTCAAAAAAGCATCCTGAAATAAAAATCCACTCCCTGATTCTACCGTTTTTTGCCGTTCGATTGGGCGGGGTGCGGCACTGTCGGCAAAAAAGAAAGCATTTTGGGCGGTTTGTTGATGGAGAAGGGTTTGCATCGGGCAGATGGTTTTCTCCTGCTCCCGATATTTGCGGTCGACTTGAAAAATGCGGGTGCATCACTGCGTTGTAGCGGTATTCGTTCCCTCGCCTACCATTGAGGGTTGTCTCACGCGCTCACTTCCTCGCGCCTTGCCCTGCCTCGCCGTTCCCCGTGGTGGTAGTTGCTTGCGCTGCATTTTGCATTCCGCGTTTTTTCGGCGCATAAATATCGCTTTTTGGCAACATATCACGCTAAAATCAGTTCCACGGATTGAAAACGTCCCTCCCCGAACATGCCAAATTCCTTGGGTATTTTTCTGATTCTTTGAACTGAGCTCACAATTCCGGGAAAACCATGAAAAACACTGCAAAAACAATGAGTTGCCCCCCCCTAAAAACGCGTGCAGCGCGCCGGGGAATGGCATGAGTTTCCCGAAGCGGGCAGGCGCGGGAGCGCATAACGCACGGTATTCACCCACATTTGCTGTTTCCACACTCGCCTGCTTGATTACCGGCCTGTGTGCGGCAATGCCCGCATCGGCAGAAACTTTATACACTGGCGATTCGCTAATGCTCCAAACCGTTGCAGACATCTACGACAAGTCGGTTGCGCCTTTTTCCCCCGATGACATGAGCGCCCCGGGCAATCGGGTTATCGTTGATTACACTGGCGGCACCTCCCCCAATTACGTTTTTGGCGGATTCAGCAATTCCGGCAATGTCACTGGCAACGAAGTCAGGCTGATAAGAGGAACTGTCCTCTACAGGGTCTATGGCGGATACAGTGATTTCGCCAACGTCACGAACAACACGGTCACCATGAGCGGCAATGCGGCTGTTGATGGTTTTGTTTATGGCGCATACAGTCAAAACGGCAACGTCATAGGCAATACCGTCAACATCAGCGGCGATGCGCGTGTCGGCATCGAGGTCATTGGCGGAGCCAGCTATCAACACTACAGCGCCACGAACAACACCGTCAACATCAGCGGCAATGCGACCGTCGACTATGTCACTGGCGGACTCAGCAACGGTATCGGCAACGCCACAAACAACACCGTCAACATCAGCGGGGGTACCGTCACTGGTAGCGTCATGGGCGGAGACAGTTTTGGTGGCAACGTCATAGGCAATACCGTCAACATCAGCGGCGATGCGGCCATCGAGGGCTGGATCTATGGCGGAAACGGCAGCAACGTCACGAGCAACACCGTCAACATCAGTGGCGGAAACGTTGCGGGTGGCGTCTATGGCGGAAACGGCAGCAACGCCACGAACAACACCGTCAACATCGGTGGGGGTACCGTCAGCGATAGCGTCTTTGGCGGATTCAGCAATATCGGCAACGCCACGAACAACATCGTCAACATCAGCGGCGATGCGACTGTCAGCGGCGGCGTCACTGGCGGAACCAGTAACGACACTGCCACGGGCAACATCGTTAACATCAGCGGCGGAAGCATTGGTGGCGTTGTCAGGGGCGGAAACAGCAACGGCGCTGCCACAGGCAACGTCGTTACCGTGAGCGGCGACG
>JAISAG010000162.1 GCA_031266815.1 Burkholderiaceae bacterium
TACCTTGTCCTTATTGGACTCCAGTAAATTGCGCGCCAAGGCATACTGCTTGTCCAGGATGGCACGGATTTCGGCATCCACTTTTTGTTGCGTCGCTTCGGAAACGGTTTTGGTCGCCACGCGCCCCCCGTAGAACATGTCTTGCTCTGTGTCCTCGTACACCATGATTCCCAACGACTCTGACATGCCATAGCGGGTCACCATGGAACGCGCAATCTTGGTTGCCCGCTCGAAATCATTGGATGCGCCCGTTGACATCCGATGCATGAATAACTCTTCCGAAACGCGACCACCAAACAGAATGGCAATTTGCACCAGCATTTTGTCTTTGTACATGTTGATTTGGTCATGTTCCGGCAACTGCCATGTCAATCCCAATGCATGCCCGCGCGGCATAATGGTTACTTTGTGCACGGGGTCCGCCTGTGGCAAAAGCTTTGCGACCACCGTATGACCGGCTTCGTGATACGCTGTGTTGGTTCGCTCCTCTTCCCGCATAACAAAGGATTTGCGCTCCGGCCCCATCAGCACCTTGTCTTTGGCGTCCTCAAAATCCTGCATTTCCACCAGCCGTTTGTCGCGGCGCGCGGCAAACAGTGCCGCCTCATTCACCAGATTTGCCAAATCGGCTCCCGAAAAGCCTGGTGTACCCCGCGCGATGATGTCTGCCTTAACGTCCGCGGAAATAGGCACTTGACGCATGTGGACATACAAAATCTGTTCGCGCCCTCGAATGTCGGGCAAGGGAACAACCACTTGCCGGTCAAAACGTCCGGGCCTTAACAAGGCCTTGTCCAAAACATCGGCGCGATTTGTCGCCGCCACTACAATAACCCCCGAGTTGGGGTCAAAACCATCCATTTCGACCAACAACTGGTTGAGTGTCTGCTCCCGTTCGTCATTTCCGCCCCCCATGCCGGCACCGCGGTGACGACCTACCGCGTCAATTTCGTCAATGAAGATAATGCATGGGGACTGCCTTTTGGCAATTTCAAACATGTCACGCACGCGAGATGCGCCGACCCCGACAAACATTTCGACAAAATCCGAACCGGAAATGGAGAAAAAAGGGACTTTTGCTTCTCCTGCAATCGCGCGCGCCAAAAGCGTTTTACCCGTTCCGGGCGGACCAACAAGCAACAGGCCGCGAGGAATGCGCCCCCCCAATTTCTGGAATTTGTTGGGGTCACGCAAAAATTCAATGATTTCAACGACCTCTTCCTTGGCTTCATCGCAACCCGCAACATCGCTGAAAGTGATAGTGTTGCTTTTTTCATCTATCATGCGCGCCTTGGATTTACCGAAGGAAAAAGCGCCGCCCTTCCCGCCTCCCTGCATCTGGCGCATGAAAAATATCCAGACGCCGATGAGCAAAAGCATGGGGAACCACGAAATGAATATCTGCGAAAGCAGGGAAGGCTCTTCGGGTTGTTTAACATCAAAACGGATACCATTGTTGATCAAATCGCCTACCAATCCCCGGTCCAGGTAGGTAACCCCCGTCTTGACTTTTTTTCCGTCGGACATGGTGGCAACGAGGACCCTGTCGTCAATTACGACATCCTTCACCTGATGTGCCTTCACGCTTTCCAGAAATTCGGAATAATTGATCGGTGCCGCCGCTGATGCAAAGCCGCGATCAAAAAAATGCTTGAACGCCGTGATGAGGAGAACGATAACGACCCCCCAAACGGCGGCTCTGACAAACATGTTATTCACAGTAACTCCTTACCGACAGTAGCAGTCCGTAACTCCCATTCTACTGCATTTTGTGTTCCATGCACACGCGGCTCGCGCTGACGTGCGGCGAAGTCCGTGTATTGCCTCAGTATATGGCGGCTCATTACTCGTTTTCCAACGCCTGGGCACCAGGCAACAACCCTTTGCAGAGCAGGTACACTTCTGCGGAGTGCTCTCTGCTCGCATCAGGCTTTTGGCGCGCCACAGACCGGAACTGCGCTCGGCACTGCACTAGCATCTCATTGTATGCCGCGCCATCAAAGCACTTTGCCAGCACTGCTCCCGAATCTTTCAGGCACTGGCGAGAGAATTCCAGCACCCTATCCAGCAAGTGCGCCATCCTCGCTCCATCAACAGCGGCAATGCCGGATAAATTGGGGGCCATATCGGACAGAATGACATCCACCTTGCGTCCGCCAAGCTTGTCCAGCAATTGCTGAAGTGAAGCCTCCTCCGTAAAATCGCCCAGCAAAAAGACGACACCGGGTATGTTCTCCATCGGGAGCATATCTATCCCAATCAGTTCGCCCTTCACTTTGCCCTGTGTGTCATATCCCAATTTGCGCACCGCATATTGCGCCCAGCTGCCGGGAGATATTCCCAGTTCCACAACCAACTGCCCGCTTTTCAGAATTTGGTGAGCAGAATCTATTTCTTTCAGTTTGTAAGCAGCCCGGGAACGATACTTTTCTTTCTGCGCCTGCCGGACGTAGGGATCGCGCAGGTGTCTGTTCATCCAGCTTTTGTTGAATTTGTTTTTTGCCATGGCGTAAAATGTCTCCTGCCTGTTTCGCATCCTTTTTGAGGTAAATCATGCCAGAACTGACCACCGATGAGCGCCTCGCACTCCGCAAGCAGGCTCACTCCCTGTCACCCGTGGTTATCGTCGGAAGCGCCGGGTTAACGGAAGGAGTCCTCAAAGAAATAGACAAGAGCCTGAACGCACACGGACTCATCAAGGTGCGCGTTTTCAGCGATGAGAGGACTGAACGCGACAAGGTCTATCAGGCGATTTGTGCCCGGTCCGGCGCAGCGCCCATACAGCACATCGGAAAATTGCTTGTCATCTATCGCCCCAAAAAAGAACGCACCACCCAACCTGCCGCAGGAAAGCACGCATCGCCCGCACCTACTCCGGGCATTTCTCCTCACCGCACACGAAAACCCCCGGTCAAAAGCAATGTGCGCGCTGCTTCCGGCGGAAAGATAAAACGCTCCAGGGTGCGCCAAACCAGCCTCAAGAAGAGAGGGGGATAACGAACATCAACAGGAGGCGGGTTGCGCGCGGCGCACCATCAAACATACGACACCGTCAGTATTTCGTATTCGCGGATACCGGCAGGCGCTTTCACCTCGATGACGTCACCCGCATACCGACCAATCATCGCCCGCGCGATCGGTGATGTGACGGATACTTTCATTTCCTTCAGGTCGGCTTCGTCGTCTCCCACAATCTGGTAACGGACCTTGGCGCCACTCTCCATATCCTCCAGTTCCACCGTCGCGGCAAAAACCACCCTGCCGTCCACCTTCAGCGTGGTGGGGTCAATAATCTGTGCCGCGCTCAATTTTGACTCCAACTCGGCGATACGTCCCTCAACAAATCCCTGCCGCTCTTTGGCAGCATCATATTCGGCGTTCTCGGAAAGATCGCCATGCGACCGTGCCTCGGCAATCGCCTGAATGACTTCGTGGCGCTCCTTTGTTTTTAGCCTGTGCAGTTCGTCACGCAACATCTGCGCGCCACGAACCGTGATTGGAATGGTACTGTTACTTGTCATAATCTCGTTTACTCCAAAAATACAGTTGCTGTCCCACAGCGGACAGAGGCATCCACGCCATGTCCAGAACATCTAAAAACAAAGCCAACAACGCAGGATTTCCTGGTCAGCCGCGAGGATAATATCAGGATACATCGCTACCCGGTATGGGCAGAATCGCCGTTAGTGCAGGATTTTTTTGTGCAGGTTCTGCAAGTCGTACACATGGATATCGTTCAGATAAGCGATTCCCTGCACCGCTGCTTCCGCGCCGGCGATGGTCGTAATGGTATTCACATTGGCGGCAAGCGCGGAGGTTCTGATGGTGCGCGAGTCGGAAACGGCATTCTTTCTCTCTTCCACCGTGTTGATTACCAGCGCGATTTCACGGTTCTTCAGCAAATCCCCGATATGAGGACGCCCCTCGGTCACCTTGTTTATCGTCTCGACGGGCAAACCGGCGTCCCGAATGATCTGCGCGGTACCTCTTGTTCCAATGATGGAAAATCCCAGCCGTATCAGTTCCTTTGCTACCTTTACCGCGCGGTACTTGTCACTGTCCTTGACGGAAAGAAAAACCTTGCCGGATTGAAGCAGTGTAACACCCGCGCCCATCTGCGATTTGACAAACGCTTCGCCAAATGTTTTTCCGACACCCATCACTTCGCCGGTTGATTTCATCTCAGGCCCCAATATGGTGTCCACACCAGGGAATTTAATGAAAGGAAACACCGCTTCCTTTACACTGAAGTAAGGAGGAGAAACCTCTTTCACAATACCCTGCGCTTCCAGCGTATTGCCCACCATACATCGCGCTGCTATCTTTGCCAGTTGCTTGCCAGTCGCCTTAGAAACAAAGGGAACCGTCCTGGACGCACGCGGATTAACCTCCAGCACGAAGACCACATCCTCCGGTTTCCCGTTTATCTCAATACTTTGAATGGCGAATTGCACATTCATCAACCCAACCACACGCAATGCTTTTGCCATTAACGCTGTCTGACGCTTCAATTCATTCACCGTTGCAGAGGAGAGCGAATAGGGAGGGAGGGAACAAGCGGAATCGCCAGAGTGTACGCCCGCCTGCTCAATATGCTCCATCACTCCGCCGATGAAGGTGCGCGCTCCATCCGATACACAATCTACATCCACCTCGATGGCATCGTTGAGGAAGCGGTCAAGCAGAACGGGAGAGTCGTTGGAAACCTTGACAGCCTCACGCATATAGCGCTCAAGCCCTGCCTGGTCATGCACGATTTCCATCGCCCGACCACCCAGCACGTAGGAAGGGCGTACCACAATGGGGTAGCCGATTTCTCGCGCCAGCATGACAGCCTCTTCCTCGGTGCGCGCGGTTCTGTTCGGGGGTTGCCGCAAGCCCAACTTTTTCAGTAAGTGCTGAAAACGCTCCCTGTCTTCCGCAACATCAATCATGTCGGGGGAAGTCCCGATAATAGGCACCCCATTCGCTTCCAAATCCAGCGCCAGCTTCAGCGGTGTTTGTCCGCCGTACTGCACAATAACCCCGAAAGGTTTTTCCTTGTCCACAATTTCCAGCACATCTTCCAGCGTCAACGGCTCAAAATACAGCCTGTCCGAAATATCGTAATCTGTTGAGACTGTTTCAGGGTTGCAATTGACCATAATGGTTTCATAGCCATCTTCACGCATGGCCATTGCCGCGTGGACGCAGCAGTAATCGAATTCAATGCCCTGCCCTATTCTGTTAGGCCCGCCGCCCAATACCATTATTTTTTTCTTGTCTGTCGGATGCGACTCACACTCTTCATCGTATGTGGAATACATGTATGCTGTGCTCGTCGCAAACTCGGCGGCACACGTGTCAACCCGCTTGTAAACCGGGCGAACGCCAAGCGCCCGCCGCTTGTTCCTGATTTCCGTGTCGGTGGTATTCAACAGCCATGCCAGTCTGCGGTCTGAAAATCCCTTTTGCTTCAGGTAAAACAGTGTTTCTTTGTTCAGGTTATCCAGTTTTTGCTTGTCCAGCCACAGTTCAATGTCGACAATTTCCTTCATTTGAGAGAGAAACCACGGGTCAATATGCGTCAACTGATGTACCTCTTCAACGGAAAACCCTTTGGCAAAGGCGTCACCGATATACCAGATGCGTTCTGCTCCGGGTTCGCCCAGTTCTTCCCGAATAACCTCCAGGTCTGTCGTCTTCTCATTCATGCCATCAACGCCGACCTCCAGGCCGCGAAGTGCTTTCTGGAAGGATTCCTGAAAGGTGCGGCCAATCGCCATGACCTCGCCAACCGACTTCATCTGGGTTGTCAAATGTGCGTCCGCTTGCGGAAATTTTTCGAAGGTGAAACGGGGCACCTTGGTTACCACATAGTCAATGGTCGGCTCGAATGAGGCCGGTGTCGCTCCCCCTGTGATATCGTTACGCAGTTCGTCAAGGGTGTAACCGACCGCCAGTTTTGCGGCAACCTTGGCAATGGGGAAACCGGTTGCCTTGGAGGCTAAGGCCGACGAACGTGATACGCGCGGATTCATCTCAATGACAATCATGCGCCCGTCCTTGGGGTTGATCGCAAACTGCACGTTGGAACCTCCTGTATCCACGCCAATTTCCCGCAAAATGGCGATGGAAGCATCCCGCATGAGTTGATACTCCTTGTCGGTCAGTGTCTGGGAGGGGGCAACCGTAATGGAATCCCCTGTGTGGATGCCCATTGGGTCCAGGTTCTCAATGGAGCACACGATGATGCAATTGTCGGCGTGGTCCCGCACAACTTCCATCTCAAATTCTTTCCAGCCAATGAGCGATTCCTCAATCAGCAGCTCGCTGGTCGGCGATGCATCCAGCCCGCGACGACATATCAGATCAAATTCCTCATCGTTATAGGCAATCCCGCCACCCGTTCCGCCCAAAGTAAACGAGGGGCGCACAATAACAGGAAACCCTATCACCCGCTGCACTCTCCATGCCTCTTCCATGGAATGCGCAATACCGGAGCGCGCCGATTCCAGACCAATCCTTGTCATTGCCTGCTTGAATTTGGAGCGATCCTCTGCTTTATCAATGGCTTCCGGCGAGGCACCGATTAATTCGACGCCATACCGGGCAAGAACCCCGTTGACGTGCAGATCCAACGCACAATTGAGCGCCGTCTGCCCCCCCATTGTCGGCAAAATAGCATCAGGGCTTTCCTGTTTGATGATGCGTTCGACGACACGCCAGTTGACTGGCTCTATAAAAGTCACATCCGCCATGTCGGGATCCGTCATGATCGTAGCGGGATTACTGTTGACGAGAATTACCTTGTATCCTTCCTCGCGCAATGCCTTGCATGCCTGGGCGCCGGAATAGTCGAACTCGCACGCCTGCCCAATTACAATCGGACCAGCGCCAATGATGAGGATGCTTTTTATATCCGTACGTTTTGCCATGCTTTCCTACTTCGTCTTTTTCATCATGCCAACAAAGCGGTCAAACAAGTAGGCGATGTCGCATGGACCGGGAGATGCCTCGGGGTGCCCCTGGAAGCAAAAAGCAGGAGTGTCTGTGCGTTCAAATCCCTGCAATGTCCCGTCAAAGAGGGATACGTGCGTTACCCTGCAACAGGCGGGAAGAGATTCCTTGTCCACGGAAAACCCATGATTTTGTGATGTAATCAGCACCTTCCCCGAATCCACGTCCTGCACGGGGTGATTGGCGCCATGGTGACCAAATTTCATTTTGCTTGTCTTTGCGCCGGAGGCCAGTGCCATAATCTGGTGTCCAAGGCAAATACCAAAGGTGGGAATTCCTCGACTGAGCACCTCTTTTGTTGCCTGTATGGCGTAAGAGCACGCGCCAGGATCCCCAGGACCGTTGGAAAGGAGTATGCCATCGGGTGACAATGCCAGCGCATCGCTTGCTCCCGCTGTTGCGGGCAACACCGTAATGCGGCACTCTCGCTCTGCCAGCATGCGGAGAATGTTATGCTTGACACCGTAATCAAACACAACGACATGGTACCGGGGATGGCCTTGCGTACCACAGCCCTTTCCGAGCATCCACTGCGTTTGCTCCCACACGTACGGAAAATTCGTCGTCACTTCCCTTGCCAGATCCAAGCCAACCAGCCCTCGTGCGGTATATGCGAGGTCCAAAGCCGCTTTCGCATCATCGCCGACCAGAATCGCCCCGCTCTGCGCGCCTTTTTCCCGTAAAGTACGCGTCAGCTTGCGTGTATCAATACCCGCAATGGCAACAACCCCCCTGTCCGACAGGTAATCCTGCAAGGACTGCGTCATCCTGAAATTGGACGCCTGCGGACGCACATCCCTGACAACAAGACCAGCAGCGTAAACACGACCAGACTCGGTATCTTCCGGATTAACGCCAGTGTTCCCGATATGCGGGTAGGTCAACGTGACAATTTGCGCACTGTAACTGGGGTCGGTCAAAATCTCCTGGTACCCGGTCATTGCCGTGTTAAAAACGACCTCCCCCCGGGTATGCCCGGTTGCACCGACAGAATAGCCACGGAAAACAGTTCCATCAACCAGTGCCAAAACGGCTGGAACATGCTTTTCAAAAGAAAGCGGCAAAAACGACTCCTGATTTGTTTGCGACGAACACCCTGTTCTCACAGAAAGCAGACGGAGCCACACCGCTTGACTTCGTCCTGTCTTCCGTGGTGCCACATCGTGGGCTGTGCCCCGCATTATAGACGAGATTTGGTGTGACGACAAAGAACTGTTGACAACGAGGCAACGGACTGCCGCCCCGTAAACGGTGGAGACCGCACATCCTTGCGCGGGAGGAGAGATCAGGATGACTTGTTTACATTGCCTCGAACAAATTTCTGTATCTCTTTTTTCATGCGGGGATTTTCTATTTCCGCCCGGCTCAGGAGAGAGTGATAAAAAACCGTTTCATACAACATGACCATCCCGATTTTCGTCACCGGTGAAAGTCGTTCCCATTCCTCTTTGCCTGGTGCCCAATACATCCAGGCGGGGTCATTTCGCATCTTCACAACGGATACTTCAAGCTGTTCCTCAAGTGGTCCCAGGAAAAAATCGTCATAATCAATCATGCCCGCAAGGCTCATTGCCTGCACTGTGGGAATGTTGAGAAACTGCGCTATTTTCTTCAGCTTTTCCTTGCCCAGAGAGGATATCTTTCTGTGCCCGTTGGCAATGGAGTGCCAATAGATCGGCGTTACCCCAATCATGTCCGCGATGTAACGCTCCTGCAATCCCAGCTCGTTGATGCGACCGCGGATTCTGTTAATGAGGCGCACCCCCGCCACGTCGCGGGAATCCTTCTGTTTGGCGGCACTTCTTTTTGGGAGCGTTTCGCGTGCTTTTGCGGCAGACTTTCCTGGCCCCGTACCACTCGAGCGGGATTTGGTTCGAAGCATTTCAAGCCTCCTGATAACGCGTAAGCCACACTCAATCGTATCACATGTTCCCATATTCTAATGTATAAATGTTGCAACACCCATGCGGAAATAACGCACTGCTCCACATCCTCCAACGCCTTCCATGGTGACGTTCCTTGACAGGATGGTGCTAAAAAAGCATAATGCCGTCCTCTGTGGTGATATAGCTCAGTTGGTTAGAGCACAGCACTCATAATGCTGGGGTCGGTGGTTCAAGTCCACCTATCACCACCAGAACATCGTTTTAAAACATTCAGCAACATACTGAAAACCCGCCAAAACACTACGTTTCAGCGGTTTTTTACCGTTGCATACGGTCCGTTGACATCCTCAAATAAATAATAGGGGCAAAATAAATCAGCTTTTGCCCCTATTTTGCGAAAGCCTATGATTTTTGCCCCTAAAAGAATTTTTCCAAAAAGGAGTTATTCATGGCTCGGATCGTCAAACCTTTATCACCAATGCAGGTAAAAAATGCCAAATCAAAGGAAAAAGTTTACAAGTCGCCGCAAGTTTTGGTGTTAGAGGGTGTCGTCACGTGATATGAGACATAAAAATGCCGGTATTCAGAA
>JAISAG010000016.1 GCA_031266815.1 Burkholderiaceae bacterium
AGGGTACAGCGTAGCACGCGAAAGCGGGTACAACACGCAACAGATTGTGGATTCGCTGCGAAAAATCGTTCGCGAGCGCCTGGACAACCCTGAAACTACGCCGCAGATTATCGTGGACACCCTTCCAGGAGCGAAATGACGCAGTACTTTTACCTGGTCTTACCCCTGGACAGTCTGCCGTATTCCTCTCCCATCAGGATATGCCGGTAGCCATCACCGGACGCGGGTGCAGTCAGGGAGAAATCCACGCCCTTCTGGAAAAGCAGCACGAAATCCGAACCGCCAAACAGGAAGTAACCCAGCTTGTCGCCTTTTTTGACCCTGTCGCCGACCTTCAGACCAGGCTCGTAGTTGACTGACGATATCTGTGACATACCCACGGGAAGCAGGGCTACGAGGCCGAAATCTCCGGTTACGAGCACCATGCAGCCGCGCGTTTCAATACTCTGCCAGCCGTACCCGGTTGCCTGCAGCACATACTTTTCGCATTGCGCGTCCCAGGTCAGGAGGCCCCCCACCGCGTCGTCGGACAAGATGATGCGCATCTCTTTCACCGTGCCGCCCACAGGGAAATGATAATGGTGGTAATCGTGGATGTCCAGGAAAGTGTGTGTCAGGGTGCCGCCCGCAAAGGCGTGCCTGTAAGCGCTGTCCGGACCAATAAGGTCGGGTATGGAATGGAAGGCCCTGGACTTAATGGACACGCCCTCGCGCCGCACGATTCGGGAGTCGGCATCTATTTCCCACACTCCCTGTGGTTTGGAGTCCGCAGGCGAAGCCACGATGGCGCTGTCTTCTGGCGCGGCAATGGGCCGTACACTTGCATCCCTCAGATTGCGCGAAAAAAAATGGTTGAAAGTTTTCCAGTTGGATGGATTCTCATACCAGCCTTCACTCAGTCCGAAGCGTTTATCCTCATAAACCTTCTTGTAATACTCATCGTTCCAGGAGACTTCGCTGTCCAGAAACGAACCCCAGGCTTTGGCGTAACTGATCAGCCAGGAACGGTAGGGCTCCACGTACTGAATGGAATTGTTGTAGTATCCCCGGCCCTCAAGTTCTTTCAAGGGGATATCGCTGATAAAGTAAATATACCCCAGTCCCTGGTCGATCTTTTCGTACAGGCCGGACGCGGCTTGATCCTCCAGCACGTCCCAAGGCATGGATGTTATCGCCCTTTCAACGAAATCATAAAATTCGGACAGGGTTTGGGCCGGATTGGTCTTCCTGTCCGGGTTGACTTCCCCGGCCCTGGCGATGGACCTGGCAAGCAAGGCCTTCATTTCGCTATTGTGCTCCACCATGTCAATCAACTGCTGCGTTGTCACGCTGTATTTGCTGACAGGATTTGCCGGAACCGCAGGGACTTCCGCAGCGAGACTTGCGGACACTCGGCATGCGAGGCTCGCAAGGAGTGCCAGAATTGTAAAGAGTGAATAGCGCAGTTGTCGCAATTTCATACACCCCTCACTTATATTGGTTCAATCTGGATGAGAAATTAATAAAGTATTTTCGCATATATCGCGCGACTGCTACACTCACGCAATCGCCTCGCATCGGCAAATACGTGGCAGGTGATTACGCCCAATTTGCCCGCGAAGCCCGGCCTGTCCGAAAAGAAAACCCGTGAAACAGCTTCTCACTTTCCTGAAGAACTGGACGCTCCCGACAGCGATCATCGTGGGCACAGCCGGATTCCCCGTGTTCGGGCGCTTTGACTTTTTGCTCCCCTACCTGATCTTTGCCATGCTGCTGCTGACTTTTTGCCGGATCCCTCTCTCCAATATCCGGCTCAACCTGCTGCATTGCCTTCTGTTTGGCTTTCAGATTGGCGGCAGTCTGCTGGCGTATGTCCTGCTCGCACCATTTAACATCTTACTGGCAGAGGGCGCGATGGTTTGCATTATCTCTCCTCCCGGCACCGCTTCCGCTGTTATCACACAGAAGCTGGGCGAAGACGCGGCGAGCATTACCAGCTTTTCCATCTTGTCCAACCTGGGGACCGCCATTGCTGTGCCGCTGCTTTTTCCCCTGCTGCATCCCCTTGAAGAAGGGTACATGGGTTTCTGGCCTGCTTTCTTTACCATCCTGCAAAAAGTGGGACCGATTCTGATACTGCCATTCATACTGGCGGCGTTGCTGCGCCGCTTTACGCCAAAATTGAACCAACGTCTGTGCGATGTGCAGGAAGTTGCCTTCTACCTGTGGTCTTCCGCACTCGTCATTGTGGTTGCCAAAACAGTCAATGCTGTCGTCCATGACCCCGCTGTTGGCACGACCACCATATGGCTGGGGCTGACTGCCACATGCGTCTGCGCCATCCAGTTTTTCGCCGGCAAACAGATTGGCACCTGCTTCGGAGAGCGTATTACGGGGGGACAGGCGCTGGGACAAAAAAACTCGGTGTTGGCTGTCTGGATCGCACAAAACTATCTGACCCCCGTGACAGCCGTTGCTGCCTGCGCCCACCTGATATGCCAAAACCTGTTTAACGCCTGGCAGCTCGCCACAACCAGACGGCGACAAGAACCGCTATGAATCCTCCCGTAAAAAAGGGGCGGTGTTACCCGCCCCTGACTTGCCTCAAAGGCAATCAGAACTTGTGGTTCATGCCCAACTGGAAGGCCGTGCTGGACTCCCTCCCTGTGTGGGAGGTATTGTATATCCCGCCTATTTCTTCATTGTCCGAATCCGTGTAAGACGCCATGCCGTACACAGAAGTGCGCTTGGAGAGATTGTAGGTATAACCCAAAGCGAACTTGTGCGCCTTGTCATCCGTTGTCACACTCTCGTATTTGGCGTAGTTGTAGGACGCATTGAGCTGACCCGGACCAATCTGCCACTGAAGCCCCAAAATCCCTTCTTTCTGTGACTTGGGTCCACCGCCGAGGAGCGGATTGAGCCCACCATAGACACGGGTCAGCCCGCTTTCAATATCCGTATCCTGATAGCCCAATGAAACCGTCACGGTTCCAAAAGTGTAAGCCATCCCCAGGTTCCATCCGTCAGAGCTATCCGAATCAGCCAAACGATAGTAGTTACCCAGCAGAAGGAGCGGGCCGTTCTCGTATTGGAGATTGATGTTGTAACCGTGATTGGCGATGCTCTTGAGCCTGTCCGCAGGAGTCGCGATGGGTCGGGTAATCTGGTGGTCATCGGATTGCGTCGTAAAGCTCAACCCAAACTGGAACCCGGCCCATGTTGGGCTGTCGTAACGAATGGTGTTGCTCAACTGCTCGGAATAAAGCAGATTGCCTGCAGCAGTCAAGGAGGCGCCCACGCTGTAATCTCCAAAGGGATCCAGCCTGCTGTAGCTTTCGGTGGCAATATTGTTGACCCTGCCCACCTTGACTTTACCCCAGTTGCCCGCCAACCCGACATTGGCCACGCCTTTCCAGTCCGCGTTCAAACCGTGTATGGCATCGTAGGCATGGTAACTGCTGCGCGTTGCGATACCGTCATTAGTAGAAAGAGAGCCATCGTTCACATTGAAGCGCCTTTCCAGCTCAAAAGTCGCTTTCAGTCCGCGCCCCAGGTCTTCACTCCCCTTAAAGCCAATGCGGCTTTCCGTACTGCTCCCCATGCGGGCATCTGTACCCGTCTCTTTCACGTAACCCGTATCAATGACACCGTAAATCTGCACGTTACTCTGTGCACATGCCACACCAGCCGTTGTGCCCAATACTGCCAGGGCAATAAGTGTTTTTTTCATGTCCCCTTCTCCCAGTTAAAGCAGGGTATTTTCCCCTTGCAGGCGGCAAGAGGTAAATACTCAAGCGAGCTCTTAACGGACCGCATCCGCAGTGCCAACGCGCAAAGCGGCGCACCGTCAATTTCAGACTAGCACAGGTCTTTTATGGGGAGAAGGATTTTGTTGCGTTTTTACATCATCTGGCATATCTAATTTGTGTTTTGATACATTACATGTATCTTATTTACAACATAAGTACAACATTTAACAATACGATTGTTAAATGTTCTTCCTGTTTTTAATATATCAGGTGCCAGTGCCCGACCATTTTTTCCCTACTCCTGCCTCGCATGCGGAAAAAGGTACGGACAGCCCGTTTCGGCGACACGCCCTTCGCTTATCCACACATCAACGTACAAGGAGAAACCCGTCTCTTCCAGCAGAGTAGGCTTCCCGGAATACAGTGCGCCGCCTTGTTGAGCCAGATGAACCCGGTCTTTTGAAACATGACGCAACTCAAACTACTCCGATGTCGAGACGTCAGGCAATCGTACCGTACGTTGGGCAGTCGCGGGAGATAGGGTTTCTTACCCTGTTCTCTGGTGAGTCCGATGGTGCGCTTGATCCTGAAAGAAAATGTCAGTACATGACAATGAAACGCGCGATTTTGGATAGAGGCGGCTACGAGCGTGAGCATTACATCACACAGACGCCGGAGTTGCATGAGATGACAGATTAGATTCAGACTACTACAGATTAGGTCACTGACGTGGCTTCGCTGTGAAAGTTACCCCACACCGAAGTGTGGGGTAACTTTCACATTTTCTGCTTGATTCCCGCCTGTTTGAGTATGGCGTTCGCTGTGTGCCTGGATGGTATGTGAGTTGCTACGGGAAACACGGCACCAATGGTCGGGTTTTTCCATATTTCGTGACTACCTTTCCCTTGCCTGTGGAAATAACACCCGTTCGACAAAAGTATGTCGCGCAGCTTGTTGTACAGGTGACTACCCATTTCTATGCGTAAGCAACCTGTGGACACGTGGTGTTTCTCTGGACGAAGGAAAGACGCAAGTCCTCAACAGAGCCAGACAGTTTGTTCTCAACGAACAATTCTGGTGCAATTAGCCACACGCGCTTTATGAGCGATTCATACGATCTTTCATCGGTGGCAAGATGCAACGCATCGCACTCCGCGACCCATATCTTGTCATCATCGTAATACGTGACCTTGACCTCGAGTTCCATAGCGACCTCTCAACCCAGAATAGGTGCAGTATAACATTCACTGCCCAAGAGATACCTGGCTTGCCTTCGATCCTTTTTGGTCCTCAACCGGCAGGAACATGACACGCATCCCCTTCGCAAGCGGCGAACTCCGTTCAACCAAATCCGCTTCCCTGAAATGCCAATCCACGCCATCCGCCCCCAAGATGAAGCCAAATTTCCTGTTGGGGTCATAGAATTTCACCATACCCTCCAGCATGTCGGGGCTATGTTCCACCCACTGCCTATTGGGTTTTGGTTCGCCTGACTTTACCTTGCCATTCGCAAGGCTCTTGTATTCCTCGCGCACGATTCGCTTCGTCTGGTTGAATCCTTCCTCCATCCGCGCCAGCTTCGCAACGCTTTTCGGCGTAGTGCGTACTGACCAAAGATTCGCAGCTTCGTCAACACTGCTTCCCGAATATTACACATGGACACGCCTTGACGAAATTTGCCGCCGGATTATGAATGGAAACAGCAATAGCGGGCGAACGCGCGAACAGCAACACCGCCACGCACCCGCATTCGATGTCACCAAAACTCTGGAAGCTGCCTCTGTGAGATGGCGAACGCGGGATATCGCGCGAAAAACGATAACGCTGGAAGCTACTTGTGTGAGAAACGGCGAGGCAGGATGCAGCAGCCAGAGCGGCATTTTTGACTCGGCGTGTCGCAATGCTACGCCAGCACTTCAAATGCAAAAGGGCATTTTCGGCCAGATATCGCAAGGCATACAGGTCTTTGTCATAGGCTATGGAAATCCGGCGATTTGAGGAAATGACCGCGCACACGGGACGGTGAAGCGAAAGCGCCGGGGATGAGAGCCTGGCAGCACCACAATCTCGTCAAAGAAGCCTCGAACATCGTGATGCGGGAATGGATGAAATGAGTATTTACGTTCTATGCCACTTTCAGGACGAATTCCACACGCACCGCATCGTAGGGAAATGTAATACCGCCGTCCACTTTCTTCAATATCCCGGCACCAAGGAGCGCTCGAATATCGCTATGCACCGCCTTCACGTCGCGCCCTGCGAGTCGGGCCGTCTTTCTGATGGAAACGGTTCCCGCCCCCGCAAGTGTCCTCAGGAGTGACCATCGCTTTGCTGTAAGCGTTTTCCAGAGGATTTCCGGAGAGGGAAAGCTGATACGTGCGTCATTTTCCGCGCTGCCCGTTTTCCATGCTTCCGAAAATGCCGAAACGGCTTCATCTAACGGTGCAACACCAAGAATTACGGTTTTCATCGTTCCACCTCTTCACATCATTCATAAAATCACTGAAGTGAGCGAAACGCAACACCGTGATGCGCCCGCATTCACTATCTCACCCGAAAGCGCGGAATCAGAACAAATCTACGCTACCGCCACCCGTATCCTTTGCCAGACGGCTTGCGTAATCCTGCTCCCGATTCGCAATCGTGTTATTGTTAATCCGCTTGATTTTTTTGACCAACACTTTCCCCGTTGTCGGGAAAAAGTACACTTTGCGCGGGAAAAAATCTTCCAGGTCTTCCGCCAGAACCCTGATTCTTTCCGCTTTCAGGTAGTCACGGACGAACTGGGCATTGCGCGAGCCAACATCCAGCGTGCTGAAGCCGCTCAGCACGTGCCCCCCTCCAAACACTTTTGCCTCCAGATTTTCCCGTCTCGCGCCCGCCTTCAACAGTTCATTGACCAACACTTCCATCGCGTAAGCCCCATAGCGCATGGAGGCTGACCATAAGCCATCACTTCCGCCGCTTCCTTCGTCGGGCAGCATGAAATGATTCATGCCGCCCACACGCGACACTTTGTCGCGAATGCAGGCAGAAACACATGACCCCAGCACAGTCACGATGACCATGTTTTCCTTCGTGAAATAGTACTGCCCCGGCAGAATTTTCGCGGCATTCAGGTTGAACGACCTGTCGTAGTAGGTATTTGTCGCAAATTGGCTTTGTATATCGCTCATAACGCTATCATGTCCCTTCCCGCCTACTGCGCATCAGTTCGATCTCGCTGTCTCCGGACGGGAAGACACCAGCTTGTACACTGTCTTGCCAACCAGCCTGAACGCGTCCGTCACGTAGGAGAAGTTTTCCGAATGCCCTGCGAAAAGCAGACCGTCCGGTTTTAACAAAGCGGCGAAGCGGGAAAGAATTTGTCCCTGGGTCGGTTTGTCGAAGTAGATCATCACATTCCGGCAAAAAATGACGTCGAACTGCCCGCTGACGGGCCAGCGCGATTCCAGCAAATTCAACTGGTGATAGGTAATCAGTTCGCGCAATTCCTTTCTGACACGAATGCGCCCTTCATTGACTCCCTTCCCCCGGAGAAAAAACTTTCTGAGGCGCTCCGGCGACAGTTTATTGGTCTTATCCTTTGCGTACACACCGTGCGACGCTGTCTTTAAAACATTGGTGTCAATGTCCGTTGCGACAATCTCCGCGGACGGGTGCAGCGTACCCAGCGCTTCGCACAGGGTGATGGCGATGGAGTACGGTTCTTCTCCTGTCGAACTGGCGGAACACCATACGGAAAAGGTGCCGCTCCCCTTTTTCTTTTTGACATGTTCTGCCAAAATCGGGAAGTGATGCTCTTCGCGAAAAAATGAGGTCAGGTTGGTCGTCAACGCATTGGTAAACGCCTCCCACTCGTCTTCCATCGCCCCGCTTTCAAGGCGATCAAGATACGCGCCGAAATTGCTGATACCCGTCGCGCGCAAACGGCGCGCAATTCGGCTGTAAACCATCTCTTCCTTGCTATCTGCCAGAGAAATGCCAGCCCGTTTGTATATCAGCTCCCGGATACGCCGGAAATCGCTCGTTGTGAAAACAAACTCCTTGGGGGAGCGCAAGTTGTTACCTTCTTCTCTTGTCATCTTATACAACCCTGACCGTTACTTTTCCTGGCACACGCACCTCAAACCCGCCGCGCCAGTTCCGAACGGCAACAGCATGGTGCAACGCCACACTCGCCATCTTATCCTGTTTGAGGGGCATACTACGAGAACACGACGAAAATATTGCCGTCCGGCAGCATCGGCATTCACCGCTGTGTCCACGCAAGAAGCCCATCTACCCATGATTCTGCGGAAAGTCCCGTCTTTTGGCGAATGATACCGGCACGCTCATACAAGGTGTCAAAAGCCAGCACGGGAGAATCCTTGAAGGCCAACGCAACCACATTGGCCGCATCATGTGTCGCCGGAAGCCAGACAGCGCTGTCGAAAACCGAGTTCAATGTCCTGATGGTGCGGCGACGGTTTGACTGTGCGCCAAAAATATTGATGACCATCATGCCGTTTTTTTTCAGGACATCCGCGCAGGAGCGGTAAAAGGCAGGCGTGTCCAGCACGGGAGCGCGCGCGTGCTCGTCATACAGGTCCACTTGCAGTACATCAACGTGACTTCTCCCTTCGGTCAGGTAGGCTTGTGCGGGCTGATTCAGAACGGTTAAATACTCGTCATTTTCCGGCAGGAAAAAACGTTCGCGGCAGAGCGCGATAACGGAAGGGTTGATTTCGACCGCAGTAACCCGGGCCAAGGGAAAATGGTAGTAGCAGAACCGGGTCAAAGAGGCACTGCCCAAGCCAAGCTGAACAATGTGGTCCGGGTCCGGGTTGAACAGCATCCAAACCATCATCTGACGAATAT
>JAISAG010000095.1 GCA_031266815.1 Burkholderiaceae bacterium
CTTTTACACAGGGGATATTGCCAAAAAGATAGTGGCCGACCTGCAAGCCAATGGCGGGATTCTGACCGAGAACGACTTTGCCTCGCACACAGCGGACTGGGTAAAGCCCCTGACCGTGGACTATCGTGCCTATACCGCATACAACCTGCCGCCCAACACGCAGGGCATGGCTTCGCTGGCAATACTGAACATTCTGAATAATCTGAATGTCAAGAAACTGGGCGAAGGGACAGCGGACTACTATCACGTCATCGTTGAAGCCACGAAAGAGGCTTTTTTGGACAGAGACAAATACCTGTCTGATCCCGCCTTTGTCAAAATCCCGCTGGATGCGTTGCTGTCAAAGGCACATGGGCGCAAACAGGCAAAGCGTATCAAGATGAATGTTGCTTCCCGTGACTTAAAGCCGCTTGATCCCAAGGGAGATACCATATGGCTTGGGGTAGTGGACAAGGAAGGTAATGCTGTATCGCTTATCCAGAGCATTTACCACGACTTTGGTTCTGCCATTGTACCCAAAGGGACGGGAGTGCTCCTGCAGAACCGGGGCAGCTTTTTCTCGCTGGACAAGAATCATGTCAACCGGCTTGAGCCGCGCAAGCGTACTTTCCACACCTTGAATGCCGCCATGCTGCTGAAGGACAACAAGCCCTACCTGATTTACGGCACGATGGGTGGAGAGGGTCAGCCGCAGACCCAGGCTGCCATTGCAACACGGGTAGTGGATTTCGGTCTTTTCCCGCAGGATGCAGTCGCAGCACCTCGCTGGCTGAACGGACGGACATGGGGTGCGGCATCCAACGACCTCAAGATAGAAGGGCGCGTTCCGCAGACGGTGCTGGATGAGTTGAAACGGCGGGGACACCCTGTTGTCAAGGTGGATGATTATACCGACACCATGGGACACGCCGGCGCTATCATGATAGACCCGAAAACCGGTGTGAAATACGGCGGCGCCGATCCCCGTGGCGATGGACTGGCAGCGGGGTACTGATACGGAGTGAACGGCGGGAGCCGATGATACAAAACGCACCGAAAGGTGCGTTTTGTGTTTATCCGGTCAGTGCCCGCAGGTTTCTCTCAATTCGGGTGATGTAGCGCTGGATCAATGCGGCTTCCGACGAGTTCATGTCAATAAACTGGCAACCGATGCGCCGCTGGACGGTTTTGTCGGAAAGATGAACGTTGTATGCGTTCCGTATTTCCAGGTCAACCACGATGGGTTGGGTGTCCAGCAGTTCCAGACGACATCCCCGGTAAACGGTTCCCACCGTGCCGTCAATCTGCATGGACGCGTCAATCACGCAGGCGCCGTTTGCGCTCAGGTCACGGACTGCGCCGACAGACAATTCCATGTTTTCGCCAGAACTCACCGGAATGCGGATAACGCTGTTACGGACGGGAACACGAAAGAATTCCCTGCGTTGCAGGCGGACCAGCCTGGAGGGGAAGGGGATTTTCAACGCGTCTCCACCGTCGAAATGGCAAAGCTCAATATCGTCCACACTAAAAGAAATCCGGATTTTTTCCAGCAGGGCTTCAAAGTCCACCATATGGCTTTTCAGGATAAGCGCGTTCTGTGAATCAATGGGTGCGCGATCCAGCACAACGTATCCTCCCTGCGAGTTGACTTCCAGGATTGAGGTAATCACAGTCTCCAGGGAGCCGGAAAAACTCATCCGTATCAATTGCTTGTTATCGCGGATCCGCTCGAAAATGTTGGAGATTTCCCGCCGCGAGCGCACCAGAAATCGCTCGGGCGCTTCATGGGGCGCGTTGCCGGTTTTTTTGGAGGACGTATCCATGCATTTGATCCTGTCGCGTCACAAAGACACTCAAATCAGTTTTTTTTGCGAAACAGTTTCCACAGTGCAATGGTTAGGGTAACATAATCTGGTAGAAACTGTTCTGACTTGTGGCACAAAAAATCGGTAGCGGAAGGATATGGGCAAAAATGCCACAGGGAGGATTCCACAACGATGCCGTTGCCGGGGGAGGGGGGAATGGCAGCGGGCAGACGGATTGTCACCGTGTTTTTCGATGCAGCCGCGTACAAATACACAGCCATTCCGTCGCTTTTTCCTTTACAATACGCACCAATGGATACGGTTGCCGACGGCAGGCGGTTCCTTGGTTGTAACAGGAAGGACGAGAGATGGTAAATGATTCTCCAGCGGCCGTTTTGCCAAAAGAATATTTGGCGTTCCGGTTGGGAAAAGAAGAGTATGGAATTGATATTCTGCGGGTGCAGGAAATCAGGGGTTACGAGGCGACAACCAAATTGGCGAATGTCCCCCCCTTCATCAAGGGGTTGACCAACCTTCGCGGTGCGATTGTTCCCATTGTGGATCTGCGAATCAAATTTAACCTGGGAGAGGCGACGTACGACCAGTTGACGGTTGTCATTATCCTGAATATCGGTTCGCGCGTTGTTGGTATTGTGGTGGATTCCGTGTCGGATGTCATGCAGTTGACGTCGGAGCAAATCAAGCCGGCGCCTGCCATGGGGGCCGTGCTGGACACGGAATTTTTGATTGGACTGGCGACATTGGAAGATCGCCTGCTGATTTTGATGGATATTGAAAAGTTGATGGTATCACCTGATATGGGTTTGTCTGACATGTCTGTAATGTAATCGAAGTGCGGCGTAATCGAAAATCGCGGTCGAAGACCGCGACTGGAAAAGGAGAAGTGGCATGAGAAGCATGAGCATAGGGAAGCGGCTGTCATGGGGTTTTTTCATACTGATTCTGCTGGTCGCGACAATGGCGGGTGCGGGAGTGTACGCGCTGCACCAGATGCGGTCGGCGGTAGATTTCCTGGTGGATCACAACGTCATGATGGAGCGGACGGCACTGGGATGGAACGGCTCGACAACAACCCACGAATCGCTGATGTATGCCTTCGCCATGGCGAGCAAGCCGGACGATCTGAAGTACTTCTCCTCTCTCCTGCAAAGAGAACTCAAGGATGTTGAAACCACGATAGAGGTGCTCAAGAAGAAATCAATAAGCGAGGAGGGCAAGCGGATACTGCACGATGCGCTGGAAAAGCGCGCTGCCTATTCCAGTGCGGTGGGTGAGGTGTACAAGTTGAATGGCGTGTCTCCCTTTGGCGAAATCGTGGGACCCGCCGCAGAGTACGCTACCATGAAGCCGTTGCTGGAGGGCAAACTCATTCCCGCGGCAACGACTTACCAGAAGGCGGTTGCTGCGGTTGGCAACTTTCATGTTTCACGCGCCGCTATGCGGCTGGAAGGAGTACGCTCGCTGCATCAGATTGCGCAGATGACGCTGGGGGCCTTGACACTGGTGATTGTCCTGATTGCCGTCATTTTGGGTTGGCGTCTGACAGTAGGCATCACCCGACCATTGGGCGATGCCTTGCAGGTTGCCACAACCATTTCGCAGGGCGATTTGACCAGCCGTATCGAGATCCGGTCCGGCGACGAAGTGGGGCGCCTGATGGGGGCGATGAAGGCGATGAACGAATACCTGCTGGGCACGGTGTCGAACGTGCGCTCCAGCGCGGAAACCATTGCCACGGCTTCTTCCGAAATTGCGGCAGGCACAATGGATTTGTCCTCGCGCACGGAGGAACAGGCGAGTTCATTGCAGGAGACTGCGTCTTCCATGGAAGAACTGACCTCGACGGTGCGCCAGAATGGCGATAATGCCAGACAGGCGAATCAGTTGGCGTCGCAGGCGGCGAGCATCGCGATCCAGGGAGGAGAAGCGGCGCGCAAGGTGGCGGACACGATGTCAGAAATAGATGCCTCCGCGAACAAGATTGTGGACATCATCAGCGTGATAGACGGCATTGCGTTCCAGACGAACATACTGGCCTTGAATGCGGCAGTAGAAGCGGCGCGTGCGGGAGAACAGGGGCGCGGTTTTGCGGTGGTCGCCACAGAGGTGCGCAGTCTGGCGCAGCGGAGCGCGACCGCGGCAAAAGAGATCAAGGACTTGATAGGCGATTCGGTCAACCGGATACGTGCCGGCAGCGATCTGGTTCAGCAATCCACAACAACAATGCTGGAAGTGGGTGAAAGCATCCGCAAGGTAAACGACATCATGGGCGAAATATCGGCGGCAACGCAGGAGCAGGTGTCGGGTATTGAGCAGGTCAACGAGGCGGTATCGCAGATGGACACAGTATCGCAGCAGAACGCGGCGCTGGTGGAGCAATCTGCGGCGGCGTCCGAAAGCCTGCAGGATCAGGCAAGGGCGCTGGTGCAAGTCGTCAGTATGTTCAAGACGGGGAACGCCAGTCTTCCCCCGCCCGCTTCTTCGCCCGGCGCCCGGCGCGCGGGTGCTCCGGTCGCGGTCAAAAAGCTGGCGCCGCCATCTGCTTCGGCAAGTGCGCCGCAGCGTCCTGCGGCACAAAAATCGTCCGGTGCGGCACCCGCGAATGCCGGCGATGATGATGGAGATTGGGAAGAATTTTGATATGTTGTGATGTAGGGAAAAGAGCCGGAAAACCGGCTCTTTTCCGTTTGGGAGACGCTTTTCCTTGATTTTCTGTTGCCCAGACAATACCATGTACCCCTTATGAACGGTATGATGTCGGGAGGCAGGCGGATATTTGCGGCGCTGCTTCTGCGTACAGGTTTGGTTTTGATGGGAGGACTTGCGATGGTAGAGGAAAAGGAAAGTGTTCAGGCGGAAGCAAAGCGCACGGAAGTGCCCCGCGAGTATCTGGCATTTAACCTGGGGCAGGAAGAATACGGGATAGACATCCTGCGGGTGCAGGAAATACGGGGATATGAAGAAGGCACCCAACTCGCCAACGCGCCCGCGTTTCTGAAAGGCTTTCTGAACTGGCGGGATATCATCATTCCCATCATTGACATGCGTATCCGGATGAATCTGGGGGAGGCGACATACGACAACCTGACCGTGGTCATCGTGTTGAGTGTGGCAAACAGGATAGTCGGCATTGTGGTGGATTCAGTGTCCGATGTCATGCGTCTGCAACCGGATCAGATCAAGCCGGCACCAACGATGGGCTCCATGGTAGATACGCGGTATCTGTTTGGTTTGGCGACACTGGAGAATCGTTTGCTGATTTTGATGGACATAGACAAGTGGATGTCATCGCCCGAGATGGGGTTGTCCGAAATTGACGAGTATCGTTAAGCGCGCTGTGCGCACGCGAGGCAGGGAAAAGCTAACGGGAAACAAGGAGGCGGATGAGAGACAGGTGTATTTTGCAGTAAGGCAGTATGCAGTTGAGGAGCGATTTGCAGTAGAGAGAAGCACTTTGCGGTAGAAAAGTTGTTTGCGGTAAAGAAGCACTTTGCAGTAAAAAGCAGTTTGCAGTAAAAGCAGTTTGCAGTAAGGAAGTAGTCAGCATGAGAAATATGGGTATTGGTCGGCGGTTGGCTTTGGGTTTTTTTGTATTGGTTGTACTGGTAGCGGGTATAGCAGGTTTGGGGTTGTATGAACTGGAGCGTGTGGACGCATCAGTTGAGTTCGTGGTAGAACGCAATTTGCCGTTGGAGCGTCAGGCGCTTGCCTGGATGGGTTCAGCGACATCACACGTTGCGCTGGTCTATGCTTTTGCTATAGCGGACGCGCCGGATGACCTGAAAATCATTTACAAGTTGATGTCCAATGAAAGCAAGGACGTTGGCAACACTATCGCGACCATCGAAAAGTCGGTAAGCAGCGAGCGCGGAAGGAAACTGTTCAAGGATGCGCTGGACAAGCGCGCCGAGTATATTGCGCTCACCACAGAAATTTTCAAGATGAATGGTATGACGCCTGCTGGTGAGATAGTGGGGCGAGCCGTGCCGTACCAGACATTGAAGCCATTTGTGGACAATAAATGGCATCCGGTGGCACAGCAGTACACGGAGCTGGTAGACGCGTTTCGTGCCCACCAGGCGGAGCGCACCCAGTTCAGGGTTGACGAGGTGCGCAGCGCGTACTATACGGGACGTCTTATGTTGGTGGTGCTGGCGGCTTGTACCGTTGTTGTTGCCGTTGTCATCGGTTGGCTGTTGACGACAGGGATCACCCGGCCGCTGGGTGACGCCTTGCATGTTGCCGAAACCATCTCGAGCGGCGATCTGACTGCCCGTGTAGAGGTGCGCTCAAAGGACGAGGTCGGTCGCCTGATGGGTGCGATGAAGGAGATGAACGAATACTTGCTGGGCGCGGTGTCGAACGTGCGCGCGAGTGCGGACACCATCGCCACGGCTTCGTCCCAGATTGCGGCAGGCACAATGGATTTGTCCTCGCGCACGGAGGAGCAGGCGAGTTCGTTGCAGGAGACGGCGTCTTCCATGGAAGAACTGACCTCGACGGTGCGCCAGAATGGTGATAATGCCAAGCAGGCAAACCAGTTGGCGTCCCAGGCGGCGGACATCGCGATCCAGGGAGGAGAAGCGGCGCGCAAGGTGGCAGACACGATGGCGGAAATAGATGCCTCCGCGAACAAGATTGTGGACATCATCAGCGTGATAGACGGCATTGCGTTCCAGACGAACATACTGGCCTTGAACGCGGCAGTAGAAGCGGCGCGTGCGGGAGAACAGGGACGCGGTTTTGCGGTGGTTGCCACAGAGGTGCGCAGTCTGGCGCAGCGGAGTGCGACGGCGGCAAAAGAGATCAAGGACTTGATAGGCGATTCGGTCAACCGGATACGTGCCGGCAGCGATCTGGTTCAGCAATCCACAACAACAATGCTGGAAGTGGGCGAAAGCATCCGCAAGGTAAACGACATCATGAGCGAAATATCGGCGGCAACGCAGGAGCAGGTGTCGGGTATTGAGCAGGTTAACGAGGCGGTATCGCAGATGGACACGGTATCGCAGCAGAACGCGGCGTTGGTGGAGCAATCTGCGGCGGCATCCGAAAGTATGCAGGACCAGGCAAGGGCGCTGGTGCAGGTCGTCGGCATGTTCAGAATAGATCAGGCTGGCGCTGCACCGGAAGCGCCCGGTGCGGGCGTCAGGCGCGTGAGCGCGCCGGCGTCACCCGCGGCCAAGCGATTGGCACCGCCTGCCAAGGTGTCCGCTCCCCAGGCTTTGTCCGTGCGGAAGCCTTCTGCGCAGAAGCCTTCCGCGCTGCCGGAGGGGGGGGCGTCGGACGCCGGTCACGACGTGGATTGGGAGGAATTTTAATCTTCTCCTTGTTCCCGAAAAGTGTTTGTCTCCGATGCTTTTCGGGAAAACCCGTCTGACACGCACTGTGCAAGTGGGGCACGGGCGCGGGACTGTGGTAGAGTACGGCTTTTTCAGACAGAAACAGTTTTGGGCAAGGGCATAAGGTGCGGTGGTTTGTGTGGAGAAAGCAATGATTTCTGTGAGACTTCCTGACGGAACACAGCGGCAATTTGACAAGCCCGTTACGGTCGCCGCTGTGGCGGCAGATATCGGCAGCGGGCTGGCAAGAGCGGCTGTCGCGGGCAAAGTGGATGGAAAATTGGTGGATACTTCTTTCACCATTGAAAGCGATGCCACGCTTGCCATTGTGACTGACCGCGACGAAGAAGGGCTGGATATCATTCGCCACTCGACCGCGCACTTGCTGGCATATGCGGTAAAGGAACTGTTTCCCGATGCGCAGGTTACCATCGGACCCACCGTCGAAAACGGGTTTTATTACGATTTTTCCTATAAACGCCCTTTTACGCCGGAGGATATGCAGGCTATTGAGAAGAAAATGGCGGAAATTGCCGCGCGCGACGAGAAGGTCGTCCGTACGGTATTGCCCCGCGATGAAGCAGTCACCCGCTTTCGTGCAATCGGCGAAACATACAAGGCGGAGTTGATAGCGTCCATTCCCGAAAATGAAGATGTCTCGCTGTATACAACCGGCGCGTTTACGGACTTGTGCCGGGGACCTCATGTTCCCGCCAATGGCAGACTGAAAGTATTCAAGCTGATGCGGATTGCGGGCGCCTACTGGCGCGGCGATTCCAGAAATGAAATGCTTCAGCGCATTTACGGGACAGCATGGGCGAAAAAGGAAGACCAGTCTGCCTATTTGCACATGCTTGAAGAAGCGGAAAAGCGGGACCATCGCCGGACGGGGCGCACACTGAATCTGTTTCATTTTCAGGATGAAGCGCCCGGACTGGTTTTCTGGCACCCCAGGGGGTGGATCGTCTGGCAGCAGGTTGAGCAATATATGCGGGAGGTGTACCGAAAAAACGGATACCGGGAAGTTCGGACACCGCAGATTCTGGACCGCTCTCTCTGGGAAAAATCGGGGCATTGGGACAATTATAAGGAAAACATGTTTACGACAGAGTCGGAAAACCGTTCCTATGCGGTAAAGCCGATGAATTGTCCGGGGCATGTCCAGATTTATCGGGCAGGTTTGCACTCCTACCGCGATTTGCCCCTGCGCTACGGGGAATTCGGTTCGTGTCACCGAAACGAACCTTCCGGTTCACTGCACGGATTGATGCGGGTGAGAGGGTTTACCCAGGATGACGGACATATTTTCTGTACGGAAGACCAGATACTGGACGAGTGCGTGGCATTTACTGCACTTCTGAAGAAGGTGTACGCGGATTTCGGTTTTTCCGACATCATTTATCGTGTAGCGACCCGACCAGAAAAACGGGTGGGTTCTGACGTTTCCTGGGACAAGGCGGAAAAAGCCTTGTTTGCATCGCTCGAACGAGCGGGGTGTGCGTACACCATTTCCCCGGGAGAAGGGGCGTTCTATGGGCCGAAAATTGAGTATACGTTAAAGGATGCGATTGGGCGGATGTGGCAGTGCGGCACGATTCAGGTGGATTTTTCCATGCCGGAGCGCCTGGGCGCCGAATATGTGGCAGAAGACAACACCCGCCGGATTCCTGTCATGTTGCATCGGGCGATTCTGGGCTCATTGGAGCGCTTTATCGGTATTTTGCTTGAGAATTTTTCGGGCGCGCTGCCTGTATGGCTTTCGCCGGCTCACGCGATGGTGCTGAATATATCGGAAAGGCAGTCGGATTATGCGGAAACCGTTGTAAAAACGTTGCAGAAGCATGCATTGCGGGCAGAAGCCGATTTGCGAAATGAGAAGATTACCTATAAAATACGCGAGCACGCGCTTGCGCGTGTTCCCTATATGCTGATAGTGGGGGACAAGGAGAAAGACGAGGGTACGGTATCGGTTCGGGCGCGAGGGAACATGGATTTGGGTGTTCTGTCTGTGTCCGATGTGATAGAGCGCATCAGGAGCGACATTGCCGCCAGAAAATAGGACGGTTGCCGTCTGAGGGGGCAGTGGGCTTCGGGGCGTTTTTTTTGTTATTGTTATTGAAAGGTCAGAAGATCGCTACGGAAAAATCGCATCGCATTAACGGCGAGATTACGGCTCCCGAATTGCGGGTTATCGGTATGAACAACGAGCCGGTCGGTATTGTCAGCCTCAGGGAAGCGATTCGCCTCGCCGAAGAAGCAGACACTGATCTGGTGGAAATTGCGCCCGGTGCAACGCCACCGGTGGCACGTCTGATGGACTATGGCAAATTTCGGTACCAGGAGCAGAAAAAGGCACACGAAGCCAAGCTGAAGCAGAAGGTTATTGCGGTCAAGGAAGTCAAGTTCCGTCCCGGGACAGATGAAGGGGACTACAACGTCAAGTTGCGCAATGTTGTCCGCTTTCTGTCAGAGGGAGACAAGTGCAAGATTACCCTGCGCTTTCGGGGACGCGAGATGGCGCATCAGGACTTGGGCGTGCGGATGCTGGATCGCCTGAAGATCGATCTGGATGAATACGCCCAGGTCGAGCAGTATCCCAAGATGGAGGGGCGCCAGATGGTGATGGTGATGGTGCCGAAAAAGAAAAAGTGAGGACTGCATCGGCAGTCTCCTTGAATCCCGTGCAATGCGTTTGTGCGGGGCGGCGGGTTTCCTGCCGCGGACAAGTGTTTGCAGGCATCCAAGTGCAATGGGGCATTGCCACCTGTAGACATACAATAAGAAAGGGGCAGTCTGAAAAGGCTGTTGAGTTATGCCAAAAATGAAAACCAAGAGTGGGGCGAAAAAGCGTTTTCGTCTGCGTCCGGGGGGTACAGTAAAGTGTGCCCATGCTTTCCGGCGCCATATCCTGACCAAGAAGACAAGCAAGGTCAAGCGCCAGTTGCGGGGCGCGACGGAGGTCAACAGCAGCGATGTCGCTTCCGTGCTGCGCATGTTGCCTAACGGCTGACGCGGTATACTTTCGGGGAGATTCTTATGTCAAGAGTAAAACGGGGAGTTACCGCCAGAGCGCGCCATAAAAAGGTGCTGGCGCAGGCAAAAGGGTATCGCGGGCGTCGAAGCACCGTCTATCGCGTCGCCAAGCAGGCGGTGATGAAAGCGGGTCAGTACGCATATCGTGACCGTCGGGTAAAAAAACGGGTATTTCGTGCCTTGTGGATTACGCGTATCAATGCGGCGTCGCGCGAGCAGGGTTTGTCGTACAGCGTTTTTATTGATGGGCTCAAGAAAGCGGGAATCGTGCTGGACCGCAAGGTACTGGCGGATATGGCCGTTACGGACAAGCCCGCGTTTGCGGCAGTGGTCAACAGAGTCAAAGCGGCTTTGACCGTGTAGTCTTGCTATTGCGATAAAGCCGTTTATGCCGGAGAGGGCGGGGAATATTTCCTGCCCTTTTCTTTTCGTACAGGCAAGACAGTATGCGGGTGAGGGAGGTATGGATACATTGGAGCAACTGGTCGTTCAGGCAGAAGAGGAATTCCGGTCCGCAGGGGACAGTGCAGCACTGGAAAATGCCAAGGCGCGCTATCTGGGCAAGTCGGGGCGGATTGCCGACGAGATGAAGCAACTGGGGAAGATGGCCCCATCGGCACGCAAGGCGCATGGCGCGGTCATCAACGGTATCAAGTCACGGATTGAAGGTGCCCTGGTTGCGCGGCGTGAGCAGTTGGCGCGCCAGCAACTGCAACAGCGCCTGTCCGCAGAGAGTATTGATGTGACTCTGCCGGGCAGAGGCAGCTCCCGGGGCGGTATGCATCCGGTCATGAAAACATGGGAGCGGGTCGAGCAGATTTTTGCTTCAATCGGGTTTGATGTTGCCGAAGGACCGGAAATCGAAAATGACTGGAACAATTTCACTGCCTTAAACAACCCGGAAAACCACCCGGCGCGTTCCATGCAGGATACGTTTTACCTGGATGATACGGACGCGGAAGGGAAAAGGCTCTTGTTGCGTACACACACCAGCCCCATGCAGGTACGCTACGCTTCCTCACATCCGGTTCCGATCAAGGTCATCGCGCCCGGGAGAACCTATCGAGTGGACAGCGACGCAACGCATTCGCCGATGTTCCACCAGGTTGAAGGTTTGTGGATTGACGAAGCCATCAGCTTTGCCGACTTGAAGGGGGTGTACCTGAATTTTGTGCGAACTTTTTTTGAAACGGACGATATCAGGGTTCGTTTTCGTCCCTCCTACTTTCCTTTCACGGAACCTTCGGCAGAAATTGATGTGGCTTTTGGCAGCGGCGCGTTAAAAGGGCGCTGGCTGGAAATCAGCGGGGCGGGGCAGGTGCATCCGAACGTGTTGCGCAATATGGGCATTGATGCTGAAAAGCATATTGGTTTTGCCTTTGGTTCCGGGCTGGAGCGTTTGGCCATGCTTCGTTATGGCATCAGCGACCTGCGTCTGTTCTATGAAGGGGACTTGCGCTTTTTAAGCCAGTTCAATTGACTTGTCCGGTTGTGCCCGGGAGCGCGGTGACGGAGAGAGAGATTATGCAGTTTTCTGAAAAATGGTTGCGAACGATGGCAGACCCTGCCGTCTCAACGGACAATCTGGCGGACTTGCTGACAATGGCGGGGCTGGAAGTGGAAGACGCACGCCCTGTTGCCCCACCGTTTTCCGACGTGGTCGTTGCCAGGGTGTTGAAAGTAGAGAAACATCCCAACGCGGATCGCTTAACGGTGTGCCAGGTAGATGCAGGGGGAGGAGAGCCGCTTTCTATTGTGTGCGGCGCGCCCAATGTCCGCGATGGCATGCTGACGGCCTGTGCGCGGGTGGGCGCGGTGTTGCCGACAGGCGCGGGAGAGGCGCCATTCCTGATCAGGGAAAGCAAGTTACGGGGAGTGGAATCGTTTGGGATGCTGTGTTCCGAAAAAGAACTGCAACTGTCGGGCGACCATGCCGGCCTGATGGATTTGCCCCAGTCCGCCGAAGTTGGGCGGGATATTCGGGACTACCTGAATCTGGATGACCGGGTTTTTACCATCAAACTCACGCCGAATCGCGCCGACTGCCTTTCTGTGCTGGGTGTGGCGCGTGAAGTTTCCGCACTAACTGGTGTGGCGCTGCAATCCCCCTTTGTTGATGCGGTACCGGCGACTGCAAAGGAGAAGCAGCCGGTTCGCATTGTCGCAGACGATTTGTGCGGACGGTTTACCGGACGTACCATCCGGGGGATTAATGCCAGGGCGGAAACGCCGGAATGGATGCGGGAGCGCCTGATTCGTGGCGGACAACGCCCTATTTCCGCATTGGTGGATATTTCCAATTACGTCATGCTGGAACTGGGGCAGCCCACGCACATATACGACCTGCGGAAAATACGTGGGGAACTGGTTGTTCGTTGGGGACAATCCGGCGAGCAGGTTTCGCTGCTGACGGGGGAAACGCGGGAAGTGGACAGCGACGTTGGCGTCATTGCCGATAACGATGGCGCAGAATCGCTTGCAGGTATCATGGGTGGGGCACGTTCCGCTGTATCAGCGGACACCGAAGACATTTTTATTGAAGCGGCCTTTTGGTTTCCGGAAGCCATACAGGGCCGGTCACGACGCTTTCATTTCACGACGGATGCCGCACACCGTTTCGAGCGCGGAGTAGATTTTGAAGGGACAGTGCGTGCTGTTGAGCGCATCACGGGACTGGTTGCGGCAATTTGCGGCATTGACGGCAAAACGGTAATCGGCGAAATAAACGACCAGGTACGAGGGTTGCCTGCCCGTTTGCCTGTTCGCGTTCGCACGGCGCGGGCTTCAAGGGTTATCGGCATTCCCTTTGCCGATGAGGCGATTGCCGACATTTTCCGGCGGCTTGGATTTGCGTTCGATGCGCAGCCGGGCGTGCTGACGGTTACGCCGCCTTCTTATCGCTTCGATATTGTCATCGAAGAAGACCTGATTGAGGAAATCGCGCGCGTGTACGGGTATGACAATATCCCCGCGCTTTTTCCGGTTGCGCCGCACACGATGCGGGCAATGCCTGAAGATCGGCGCCCGGTACATGACATCCGGCGGCAGATAGCGGGCAGAGGATACCAGGAAGTCACCAATTACAGTTTTGTTTCTGATGAATGGGAGCGCGACTTTGCGGACAACAACAGCCCCATACGCCTCTTAAACCCGATTGCCAGTCAGATGTGCGTTATGCGTTCCAGTCTGATAGGCAGCCTCGTTTCCAATGTGCGTCACAATCTGAATCGCCAGGTAACGCGAATTCGCCTGTTTGAAGTCGCTGCGGTTTACCTGTGTGATGCGCAGATATCCGACAGTGCGACCACGATTGCGGGTTACAGCCAGCCCAGGCGTTTGGGGGGTATTGCCTATGGCACGGTTCTGGAAGAGCAGTGGGGGGGGGAAGAGAGAAACGCGGATTTTTTTGATGTCAAGGCCGATGTAGAAACGCTTTTTCCTCCGGGCGCACTGCGGTTCGTGGCGGCAGAGCATCCGGCGCTGCACCCGGGGCGTTGCGCGCGCATATGGTGTGACGGGGTGCCCGCAGGCATATTGGGAGAGTTGCATCCGGCGTTACAGCAAAAATACGCATTGCCGCTCGCGCCCCTGGTATTCGAGCTGGACATATCCGCGCTGGAGCGCGTTCGGGTACCGGTTTACCGCGACATTCCCCGCTTCCCGGCGGTCATTCGGGATATGGCCGTCATCGTACCGGAATCGGTAACCGTGCAGGAATTGCTGGATGTCTTTGTGGCGGAACGGCAGAACACACCGCAATGTGCTATCATGCAACGTGTTGTTCTGTTTGATGATTATCGGGGTAGTGCGCTGTCGGCGCGAGAGAGGAGCCTCGCGTTTCGTTTCACGTTGCAGGATATACAGGGAACCTTGCAGGACAAGGAGGTAGAGGCGGCGATGGCGGCGCTTTTTGCCGCGGTCGGCAAGAAGCTGGGTGCGCGGTTGCGCGCCTGAGCTGTGTAACAGGTGGCGGGTGAGCGCGAGGTGGTGTATTGACCCGTTCACGCGATGGAGTCAATCGGGTGTTGAAACAAACTGATCAGGACGGGGGTCCAGAAGCCGGGACGGTGACCAAGGCGGAAATTGCAGATGCCTTGCACGCGCAGGTCGGACTGAACAAGCGCGAGGCGAAGGAGATGGTAGATTCCTTCTTTGAGTGCATTGCCCATGCGCTGGAGGAAGGAGAGGAAGTCAAGTTGTCCGGCTTTGGCAACTTTACCTTGCGGACAAAGCGGGAGCGGGTTGGTCGCAATCCCCGAACAGGCGATGCGGTGACCATCAGCGCCCGGCGAGTGGTTTCTTTTCATGCCAGCCAAAAACTCAGGCAACAGGTTGAGGGCAGGTCGGATGGTTAGTAACGTCATTCATGAGTGACCAGGGAAAACAGGCGGCGAGTACGGTGAGCCTGCCGGCCATTCCGGCGAAGCGCTACTTTACCATAGGGGAAGTCAGCGAATTGTGCGGGGTAAAACCGCATGTGTTGCGTTATTGGGAACAGAATTTTACCCAAATCAGGCAGGTTCGGCGGCGCGGGAACAGGCGTTACTACCAGCATCACGAGATTCTGCTGATTCGCCGGATTCGGGAACTGCTGTACGAACAAGGATTTACCATCAGCGGTGCAAAAGCCAGGCTGGAGGGGTACGGGGCTTCCAGTGCTGCCGGATCCGAGCTGGAGAGCAAGCCGGTGGATGTGGCACACGTTCGTTCGGAACTGGAGCAGATACGGCAACTGCTGGTTTTGCCGGAGAAATCACGCGCGAAACAGGAAGAAGTTTCAAAAACCACGGAATGAGTGTCCCCCTGTAAAAAAGCAGCGGTATATGGTGAGCGGAAATGCGGATTTTGATCAGCAATGACGATGGTTATCTGGCACCGGGCATCAACGCCCTGATTGATGTGTTGTCGCCCATTGCCGAGATTGCCGTTTGCGCGCCGGACAGCAACCGTTCCGGCGCCTCCAATTCATTGACGCTGGAGCGCCCCATTTCCGTCTATCAGTCCGAGCGGGGCTTTTATTACACGACAGGCACCCCGTCGGATTGTGTACATATCGCGCTGACCGGGTTGCTGCCCTGGCGGCCCGATCTGGTTGTCTCCGGGATTAACCACGGGATGAACGTCGGCGAAGATACCCTGTATTCGGGCACGGTTGCTGCCGCGATGGAAGCCTATCTGTTTGGTATTCCCGCCATCGCGTTTTCGCAGGCCGAAAGAGGCTGGCGTGACCTGGACAGTGCGGCGCGCTGCGCGCGTTCTCTGGTGGAGCGGCTTTATTCCGCGTTGCCCAAGCCATTTCTGCTCAATGTCAATATTCCCAACAGGGCCTACGACCAGATCGGGCCGCCTGTTGCGACACGTCTGGCGCGTCGGCATCATTCCGAGCCGGTTTTGCGGACACAGGATCCGTTTGGGCGCGACATGTACTGGATCGGACCCACCGGACCGTTCAAGGATGGGGGAGAAGGAACAGATTACCATGCCGTCAGGCACGGAAACGTGTCCGTGACGCCGCTGCGCTATGAAATGACGAACGACGCCCTTCTGGATACCCTGGGGGGTGTACTCTCATGAACGGGAAGGGACGCTCTCCCCTGCCGCATATTTCTCGTGCCTCCGCGGGAAGAGCGGTGCGCGCCGCGTCTGCCCGGCATCTCCCGCGGGCGGAAGGGAGTGCCGGGTCGGCGCGCGGGCAGGGGTTCATGTCGGCTGGCGGGCGAACCGGCAAGGAGGGGCGTGAACAGGGCGCGGTGCTGGAGTCTTCGCGGAGGGCGATGGTCGAAAAGCTGCAGGAAATGGGGGTGCAAGATGCGGCAGTACTGCGCGCCATGGGTTCGGTGCCCCGGCATCGCTTTGTGGAAGGGGCTTTGCATCCGCAGGCATATGCGGACATCTCGCTGCCCATCGGCGCACAACAGACCATTTCCCGTCCCTATACCGTTGCCCGCATGATAGCGGCGCTGCGTGCGGGCAGGGAAGGGAAAAAATTGGGCAAGGTGCTGGAGGTCGGCACCGGATGCGGTTATCAGGCTGCAGTACTCTCGCAGGTTTCGGTTGAAGTGTATTCCGTTGAGCGCATTCAGTCCCTGCACGAGCTGGCGCGAACGAATCTGCGGGCATTGCGCATTGCCAACCTGCGCTTGCAGTACGGAGACGGGACACAAGGTCTGCCGGATGTTGCGCCGTTTGATGCGATTATCATTGCCGCCGCTGGTCTGGCAGTGCCGAAATCGCTCTTGCTACAGTTGGAAACGGGGGGGCGTCTGGTGGCACCCGTCGGATCCACGCAGCAAATGTTGCAGTTGACGGAGCGTCTTGGAGCAGACGAATGGCGCACGGTTACCCTGGAAAACTGTCACTTTGTTCCTTTGCGTCAAGGCGTGGCGTGAGTCGTTATCAGAAGAAAGGAAGCCGAACATGAAAAAACGTGTTTATCCGGTATTGTGGGGTGTCAGCGTATTGCTGGCGGCATGTACAACGACGGATTTGTCCGCGCCGGTCGAAGACCGCTCCGTCAACGCGCCGCCGTCTGTTCAGGTACCTGTCGGGGATACCGCACCGGTTGGCGCCGGTTATCACCGCGTCGTCAAGGGAGACACGCTCTACCGCATATCGCGCAATGCGGGTTACACCGTCGGTGACGTTGCTGCCTGGAACAACATTGCCAATCCGGCAGAAATCAATGTGGGGCAGGTTTTGCGTATTGTGCCGCCGGGTGTTGAGCCGGTACGGGCCGTCCCGGTGCAGACCGCGTCGGTGACAGATGCGCGGGGAGGCGTTCAAACGGTTCAACCGGTCGCACCGGTTGTTGCGCCCGTCGCAGTCCCCGTCTCAGCGCCACAGAGCGGCGTGCGTGAGGTTTCCGGGCTGAGATGGTCGTGGCCTGTAACGGGCGCGATACTGCGCGCCTTTGATGAGCAAACAAAGGGAATTGACATAGAAGGGACAGAAGGAAAGCGAGTGTTGGCTGCTGCGGATGGTCGGGTTATCTATTCGGGGAAAATGGCAGGGTACGGCAATCTGGTCATTGTCAAGCACTCGGAAGACTTGCTGACGGCTTACGCGCACAACAAGACCAATCTGGTTTCGCAGGAAAGCAAGGTATCGCGCGGGACCGTTGTTGCCGAAATGGGCAGTTCGGGGGCAGATGGAGTCAGACTTCACTTTGAAGTTCGTCTGCACGGCAAGCCGGTTGACCCCTTAAATTACCTCCCTGCCCCCGGCAGATAGAATGCGGCAGCACGATTGTTTTGCGGATATGACGGGCACAGCGCGGGGATAGTTCGCGTAGATTTATGTCTGATACAGTCTGTATCGAATCACTTGACGGGCAGGGCAGGGGCGTTGCCCGTTTTTCAGGTGACGGGGAAGCGCACGGCAAGGTCATTTTCGTGGAAGGTGCCCTTCCCCGCGAAATAGTCCGCTTTGTCCCGCTGAAAAAAAAGAAAAACTGGGATGTTGCGAAAATGACCCTGCTTTTGCGCGAATCCCCGTTTCGTGTCCTTCCGCGCTGCCCTCATTTTGGCGTTTGCGGTGGCTGTGCCCTGCAGCATGTGGATGCCTTTACCCAGATAGCCATCAAGCAGCGCATACTGGAAGACAACCTGTGGCACATCGGCAGGGTGACTCCCCGCCACATCCTGCGCCCCATTATGGGGCCCTGGTGGGAATATCGTACCCGGGCACGTCTGTCTGTCAACCACGTTCCCAAAAAAGGAGGTGTGCTGGTTGGTTTTCATGAGCGGCGCTCCCGTTTTGTCTGCGATATGCGGCAGTGTGCGGTTTTACCCCGTTCGGTGTCCGACCTGCTTTTACCCTTGCGCGCATTACTGGGCGCGCTCTCCATTTGCGGCAGTATTCCCCAGATAGAACTGGCAAAGGGCAACGCCGATCATACCGTGATGGTGCTGCGTATCATGAAGCCCTTGTCGGACCATGACAAAGACCGTCTCCGGCAGTTTGCCGACAGGTACGATGTGCAGTGGTGGTTGCAGACAGGGGGACCCGACACGGCAACCCTCTTTTACCCCGAAGACCGGTCGCTTCAATACGCGCTGCCCGAATTCGGTATTACCATTCCGTTTCTTCCGCTGGATTTTACGCAAGTCAATCACCACATTAACGCTGTGCTGGTATCTCGTGTGATTCACCTACTGTCGCCGCAGGCGGGTGAGCGGGTAGCAGACCTTTTCTGCGGGTTGGGCAATTTTTCACTGCCGATTGCGACAAGGGGGAGTGTGGTAACCGGCATGGAAGGCAGCGCCGCGCTGACAAAGCGGGCGGTATCGGCGGCAATGCACAATGGGCTGGCAAAGCGCACGCATTTCGTGACAAAAGACTTGTTCGCGGTGACGGCAATGGACTGGGCAGGCACCGGGAAATGGGACCGTGTTTTGCTTGACCCGCCACGTGATGGTGCCGAGGCCGTGTGCCGTGCCGTCGCGGAGTTGTCAACTGGGGTACAATACGCACTCGTGCCGAAGCGGATGGTATATGTGTCCTGTAACCCGTCCACACTGGCGCGGGATGCGGCAATCCTGGTTCACGAGGGGGGATACACCCTGACCCAGGCGGGTATTGTCAACATGTTCCCGCATACTTCTCATGTGGAATCCGTTGCCGTTTTTGAGCGAAGTTGAACAGTGGATGCGCCAAAAATAAAGAAGACAGATGCGGAGTGGCAGGCACAACTGTCGCCGATGGCTTACTACGTGACCCGTTGCGCCGGTACGGAAATCCCGTTTACAGGAGAGTACTGGGCAAATCGGCGGCAAGGCACCTATAGCTGTGTTTGTTGTCGCGCCCCCCTTTTTGAATCGGATGCACAGTTCGATTCGGGGTGTGGCTGGCCCAGTTACTTTCGCCCGCGGGCACCAGGCAGTGTCATCGAAAGAAACGACTCGTCTCACGGGATGGCGCGGACGGAAATTCTGTGTGCAGCATGTCATGCCCATCTGGGACATGTCTTTCGGGACGGGCCGCCTCCTACGGGCCTGCGTTACTGTATCAACTCTGCCGCCATGTCTTTTGACGAGTTGCCATCGCAATCCAGTGCGCGCGATGGCTCGCTGCCTTTATCGAAAGCCTGATGAAATGAAATTCCTTTTTGATCTTTTCCCGGTAATCCTGTTCTTTGGTATGTTTTCCTGGGCGGAGCGCAACCCGGATGCGGCGCGTGTGCTGGCTGATCGGGTATTGCCTGTTTTGTCAGGACAACAAGATACCGCCTCTTCCGTTCCCATCCTGCTGGCAACGGCCATTGCCATTCTTGCCACGGTTGCGCAAGTGGTTTATCTCAAAAGCCGCAGAAAAAAAGTAGAAGTCACGCTTTGGGTGTCCCTGTGCATCATTGTGATTTTTGGCGGTGCGACGATCTACTTCGGCAGCGAGCTGTTCATCAAGTGGAAGCCGACCATCCTGTACTGGATATTTGCTGGCGCGCTTTTGTTTTGCCGCTACCTGCTGCGAAAAAACCTGATTCAGGCAATGCTGCAAAAGCAGGTCAGTTTGCCGCCTGCCGTGTGGTCGCGCCTGAACCTGGCGTGGGCGATATTCTTCCTTTTTTTGGGAGGGCTGAACCTGTACATTGCTTTTTGGGGAGGGTT